>JAGOKC010000002.1:40353-81602 GCA_017994835.1 Aquabacterium sp.
GTAAGGGGATGATCTGCATGCGCAGCAGGCAAGGTGTCGCCGCCTGGCGGAACGGGCAGATTGCCGTTCATTCTGGCTTGGGTGCAATGAACCTGCTCGCGGCTCTGGCGGCGCGGCACCTGACCAACCCCGGCCAGCAGTTGCACGCAGTGGGCATCAATCAGGTAAATGGCGGCTTTGGGGCAGGCCAGTTGTGTTGCCGCCAGGCGCACCAGTGCGCTGAATGCGGGGGGTGGGTCTGACGCTTCCAGCAGACGCGTCGCTTGCAGTAGCGCAATGCGCGCTTGTTCTTGTGTGGTTGTGCTGGCTGAATTCATGCCGGGTACTGCTCAGGGTGGAGGCATGGAGCGCGATCGATGTGTGGGTGCCCGTCAGTAATGGGGCAGGGTGTCTGAAAAACTCAGCACATCAAAGCGGATCTGCGTGCTGCTGGGGTCGTTCGGAGGTGCGCCAAGCGCAATCACACCACTGCCGTGCAGTGTGCACGTGCCACGACGCAGGGTCATGACTTGCTCGTCGTGATCAAACTTCACATGGGTGCCGTTGTAGCTCAGGTCGCTCAGGTAGAGCTGACCACTGTGTGATTCGATGCGCGCATGTGAGCGCGACACGCGTGCATCGCTCACGCAAAATTGCGCTTGGGGACTGCGTCCCAGGACAACGGGCATGCTGGAGGTTGAGAACACACGCTCGGTGCCCATCCAGATCAGTCGAACACCGTCAGGCATGTCGGACGGCAGCGTGTCAAAGACCACGGTGGACATCGTGTCGCCGAATCGACTGCGCTCCATGCGTACCACCGACACGGGCTCCTTGCGGCCACGCAGGTAGAGTTTGTCAATGCTGCGGAAGCGGTCGAGGTGGTCGGCAGGCAACTGTCGCAGCAACTCTGCCGTGGTCAGCGTTTCGCTTTCACCTGCCAGGTCAAGCAAGCGCGCGGACACATTGACGGCATCGCCAAAGCAATCGCCATCGACTTCGACGGTTTCACCCCAGGCGATGGAAATTTTCAGCCTGACGGTGCCTTCTTTTGGGGCGCTGCCGTTTTCACTTGGAACAATGCGCTCCACGGATTCATGCAGTGAGGTCGAGGCTTCGACGGCGCGCTCGGCGTTGTCGAAAACAGCCATGAGGCCGTCGCCCAGGGTCTTGACCACACGACCGCCGGTGCGTTCGATGATCTGACCCAGCAGCGCGAGGCTGTGTGTCACGAGGCGAGCGGCTTCCTTGTTGCCCAGTTTGAGGTAGAGCGCCGTGCTGCTGCGCAGGTCGGCAAACAGAATGGCTCGTTCCGTCGTGTTAACCATGAGGTGTGGTCCCAGTCTGGCAGCTTGGAGTCTGGCGTGAAGAATGCACGCCATGAGGTGTGAATTTATCAGCTCTCCATGAAAAAACCCGGCGCAAGGCCGGGTTTGTGGTGCGAGGTGCACAAGGGCTTATGCCCAGGATCACAGATTGTCCAGATAGCTCCTGAGCTTGTGGCTTCGCCGCAAGCTGCACCGCAATGCCTACACCATTGCCACCGCTGTCGCGGTGCTTATCCGTCCAATCAAAGATTGTCCAGATAAGTGCGCAGCTTGTCTGACCGTGATGGGTGCTTGAGTTTGCGGATGGCCTTGGCTTCGATCTGGCGGATGCGCTCACGGGTGACGTCGAACTGCTTACCGACTTCTTCCAGCGTGTGGTCGGTGGACATCTCGATGCCGAAACGCATGCGCAGCACCTTGGCTTCGCGGGGCGTCAGGCTGTCGAGGATGTCCTTGACGACATCGCGCAGACCGGCCTGCATGGCAGCCTCGATCGGGGCGGTGTTGTTGGTGTCCTCGATGAAGTCGCCCAGGTGGCTATCGTCGTCGTCACCGATCGGCGTTTCCATGGAGATCGGCTCTTTGGCGATCTTCATGATCTTGCGGACCTTGTCTTCCGGCATTTCCATTTTCTCGGCCAGCGTCGGGGCATCGGGCTCGAAGCCGAATTCCTGCAGGTGCTGGCGCGAGATGCGGTTCATCTTGTTGATCGTTTCGATCATGTGAACCGGGATGCGAATGGTACGGGCCTGGTCGGCGATAGACCGTGTGATCGCCTGACGGATCCACCAGGTGGCGTAGGTGGAGAACTTGTAGCCGCGGCGGTATTCGAACTTGTCCACCGCCTTCATCAGGCCGATGTTGCCTTCCTGGATCAGGTCGAGGAACTGCAGGCCGCGGTTGGTGTACTTCTTCGCGATCGAGATCACCAGGCGCAGGTTGGCCTCGATCATTTCCTTCTTGGCGTCGCGCGAGGCTTTTTCGCCTTCGTTCATGCGCTTGTTGATCTGCTTCAGATCGGCAATGGGCACGACGGCCTTGGCCTGCAGGTCAATCAGGCGTTGTTGCAGTTCCTGAATGGCCGGCAGACTGCGCCCCATGACGGCGCAGTAAGGCTTGCTGCCTTGCGACTCTTTGACCGCCCACTCGCGGTTGAGGATGTTGGGGGGGAAGCTCTTGATGAACTGCTCTTGCGACATGCCGCACTTGTCCACCACGATCTTGCGCAATTCGCGCTCGTAGCGGCGCACGTCATCCACCTGGCCGCGCAGCAGACCGCACAGGCGCTCGATGATCTTGACGGTGAAGCGGATGGTCATCAACTCGTGGCTGATGGCTTCCTGGGCCTTGTTATACGAGGCCGACTTGTAGCCGTCCTTCTCGAAGGCCTTGGCCATCTTTTCGAAGTTCGTGCGCAGGGCGTCGAACTTGACCAGAGCCTGGTTCTTCATCTCTTCGAGCTTCTTGGTCAGCGCCTTGGAGCCGCCATTGCCGTCGTCATCGTCCTCTTCGTCGAACTCGTCGAAGTCTTCTTCGGCCACATAGTCGTCGGCCTCGTCGGCGGCGACGAAACCATCGACCACCTCGGTGATGGGCGACTCACCTGCGCGAATTTTGTCGGCCAGCGACAGGATTTCGGCGATGGTGGTGGGCGACGCAGAGATGGCCAGCATCATGGCCTGCAGGCCACCTTCGATGCGCTTGGCGATTTCGATTTCGCCTTCGCGCGTCAGCAGCTCAACCGTGCCCATTTCGCGCATGTACATGCGCACCGGGTCGGTCGTGCGGCCGAATTCGGAATCGACCGTGGACAAGGCGGCTTCGGCGGCTTCTTCGGCTTCTTCTTCGGTGGCTGTGGACTGCGCGCTGTTGGAGATCAGCAGCGTGGCCGCATCAGGTGCCTGCTCGTACACCGCCACGCCCATGTCGTTCAACATGGAGATGATGGCTTCGAGGATTTCGGCTTCGACCAGCTTCTCGGGCAAGTGGTCGTTGATTTCCTGGTGGGTCAGGAAGCCACGGGTCTTGCCCAGCTTGATCAGGGTCTTGAGATCCTGACGTCGCTTGTTGACTTCTTCTTCGGACAGGGCGGTGTCGTCGATGCCGAACTCGCGCATCAGGGCGCGCTCTTTGGCGCGCGAGACCTTCATGCGCAAAGGCTTGGCCTTGGGCTTGTCTTCAGTGGCAGGCACCTCGGCAGCTGCTTCGGCTTCGGTGGCGTCAAGTTCGACTTCGAGCTCCGCTTCGATGTCGCCGACATCGTCCTCGTCGAAAGAGGTGGCTTTCTTGGCAACCTTCTTGGCAGCAGGCACAGCCTCGCTGACCGCAGCCTTGGGTTTGCGGCCACGTTTTTTGGGCTCAGCTACGGCTTCAACGGTGGCAGCGTCTTCGGCCTTGGCAGCGCGCGCGACTTGGGTGCCTTTTTTCTTCTTGGGCGTGTCGGTGTCGGGAGTGGCTGTTGTCACGGCGGATTTCGCGGCTTTTTTCGCGGTCATGCGCTTCCTCGGGAGAGATTGCAGGGGCTTGTCCAACCTTCCATTATCGTGCAAGCAATGGAGGGCGTCAAAAAATGAGGCGAGAACGATGGGCGTCAAGCGGCGTCCGGCAGTCCTCACCCAGATATGGGGCGGTGTTGGCTGATTTCAAGTTTGAGAGCCAGCGTCAGTCGGACCAGTTCCATCTTGCGGGCTTCGGCGATTTCGGATAGCTCACCAGATTGGGTCAACAGGTCCAACTCGTCCCTCAGGGCGACCAGTTCAAGGGGCTTGATCAGGTTGATCAGGCTGGTCACGGTGTCTTGATCGTCGGGCAACTCATGAAAATGCGCCACCCGGCGGGCCAGTGCCTTGAAGTGAGATGCCTCGCCGACGTGTCCGGGGTCTTCGCTGTCAGCGGTCATCAGATGAGTCAGTTCATCGCGGGGCAAGGGGCCGTGGTCCAGTACGGTGTGGTCCAACCAGCGGAAGAACTCGCCGTAGGGGGCAGCCTGGTCGCACAGCAAGTCCTGGGTGGCGCTGGGCAGTTGCTCCCAGAAATCACTGTGCGAGATCAAGGCCCATACGATGCGGTCCAACGGGGTGGCAGCCTGAGGCACGGGCCGTTGCACCACGGGACTGCCCCGGCTTTGCCAGCGCGAGCTGCCGCCGTTTTTCCAAGGCTTCCAGGGTTGACCGTCACGGCGTCTGGCGGGCTCGGGCCGGCTATAGGCGACCTGGCCTTGCTCGGCGTACACATCGGCCCAGGCCTCGTTGCCACCATCGGGTTCGAAAGTGGGAATGTGTCGGTCGTCCAAGGGTCCAGCCGCAGCGCCTTCGTCCTGTTCAAACGGAGGAGGTCCACCCTCAACGCCGCGTGCGCGTTCGGCACCGGGACGGGGCGAATGGCCTGCGCTGCGGGAGCCAGGCAGTGGCTGCTCGGCAATGCGGCGACGCACCTCGTCAGGCGACGTGCGCGCCATCTGTGCCAGGTCATCGGCGATCAGGCCTTTGAGCGCCCCGTCAGGGAACTGCGCGATCAGGGGGATGGCCTGTACCAGCAGTCGGGCACGGCCCTCGGCGCTGTCGAGGTCGCAGTCGGCGCTGGCGTGCTCCAGCACTTGACGCGACAAGGGGACGGCCTTCTTGATGCAGGCTTCGAAGGCCTCGGGCCCAAACTCGCGGATGTAGCTGTCCGGGTCGTGCTCGGCCGGCAGGAAGAGGAAACTGATGCGGCGCGTGTCGGTGGCATGGGGCAGCACGGCCTCCAGCGCGCGTCCGGCAGCGCGGCGTCCGGCCGCGTCACCGTCGAAGCTGAACACCACCTGGTCGGTGAAGCGGAACAGTTTATGAGCGTGGTCTGCCGTGCAGGCGGTGCCCAGGGTGGCCACCGCATTGCCATACCCCCACTGTGCCAGCGCCACCACGTCCATATAGCCTTCGGTGACGATGGCGTAGCCCTTGTTGCGCAGGGCAGAGCGTCCTTCGAACAGGCCATACAGCTCGCGGCCCTTGATGAACACCGGGGTCTCGGGCGAGTTCAGGTACTTGGGCTCACCCTTGTCGAGCACACGACCACCAAAGCCGATGACCTGGCCTTGCGGGTTGCGGATCGGGAACATGATCCGATCGCGGAAGCGGTCGTAGCGCTTGCTTTCGGTCTCACCGTCCTGGGGCTCGTGACTGATGACCAAGCCGGACTCAACCAGCAGCGGGTCGTCGTATTTCGGAAAAGCGCTGGCCAGGCCGCGCCAGCTATCAGGCGCGTAACCCAGGCCAAAGCGCGCAGCGATCTGCCCGCTCAGGCCGCGACCTTTCAGGTAGTCAATGGCGCGTTGGTTTTGCTTGAGTTGCTGTTTCCAGTGTTGCGCTGCTGTGGCCATCACATCCGTCAGCGAGGTCTGTTTTTCCTTGACCTGTTTTTGACGTTCCCGCTCTTGTGGGCTGATGTCCTCGTCGGGCACCTGCATGCCCTGGATTTGTGCCAGATCCTTGATGGCATCGACAAAACCCAGGCCACCGTATTCCATCAGAAAACCCAGGGCGTTGCCGTGTACGCCGCAGCCGAAGCAATGGTAGGTTTGTCGGGATGGGCTGACGATGAAGCTGGGTGTCTTCTCGCCGTGGAACGGACACAAGCCTTTGTAGTTGATGCCCGCCTTCTTCAAAGTGACGTAGCGACCCACGATGTCAGCGACATCGGTGCGGGCGAGCAGGTCCTGGATGAATGACGGAGGGATCACGGTGGTGGATTCAAAGGCGTGGAGCCAGAATGCAACGGCCCCGACGCGACAGGGCGGCGGGGCCGTTGCGGTCAGCCTGAAGGCAGGCTGAGTGAAGCTTAATTGCTGAGGGCTTCGAGGGCGCGCGCCGTGATGTCATCAACCGAGCCCAGACCTGCAATCTTGCGGTACTGAGGGGCTTGGGCATCGCCTGTGGTGGCCCACTGACCGTAGTAGTCCACCAAAGGACGGGTTTGCTGGTGGTACACGTCCAGGCGCTTGCGAACGGTTTCTTCCTGGTCGTCGTCACGCTGGATGAGGTCTTCGCCTGTGGCGTCGTCCTTGCCGGCCACCTTGGGTGGATTGAACACAACGTGGTAGGTGCGGCCAGAGGACACGTGCACGCGGCGACCACTCATTCGCTCGATGATGGCGCTGTCGGGGACGTCGATTTCGAGCACGAAATCAATCTTCACGCCAGCGGCCTTCATGGCTTCGGCCTGAGGAATGGTGCGAGGAAAACCGTCGAACAGGAAGCCATTGGCGCAGTCGGCTTGCTGGATGCGTTCCTTGACCAGACCGATGATGATGTCATCGCTGACCAGGCCGCCTGCGTCCATCACCTTCTTGGCGGCGAGGCCCATCTCGGTGCCAGCCTTGACGGCGGCACGCAGCATGTCACCCGTCGAGATCTGTGGAATGCCAAATTTCTGACACAGAAAAGCCGCTTGCGTGCCTTTTCCGGCGCCGGGCGCGCCCAACAGAATCAATCTCATGTATGTCCTCGGTATCCGATGAAGCTGCAGCCGGATGGGGGTCTGGCCGCGTTAACAATCTGAAAGGATATCACGCATGCCCCCCTCGCTCGGGTGGCAAGGTTTCACCGTCTGGGGTCTGTGCAGAAGGGTCATGCACCAAAAAGGGCACGCACACGGGCCAGATCTTCGGGGGTATCGACGCCCGCACCAGGGGCCACTGGCGTGACATGAACGGCGATGCGTTCGCCGTGCCATAGCACGCGCAGTTGCTCAAGTGATTCCAGTCTTTCAAGCGGACTCACCGACAATTGCGGGAAGCGACGCAGAAACCCGGCACGGTAACCATAAATGCCGATGTGTCGCAAAGGGGTGTCGGTCCCCGCGGCGGGTTGACCTGCGGCAGGGGCATCTCGCCACCACGGAATCGGAGCCCGCGAGAAGTACAGTGCACGGCCCTGTACATCGGTGACGACCTTGACCACATTCGGGTTGGTGAAGTGGGCCGGGTCTTCAATGGGGTGGGCTGCGGTGCTGACCACGCAGTCCGGGCGCTGCGTCAACTGCGCAGCGCAGGCGTCGATCAGGGCCGGGTCGATCAAGGGCTCGTCGCCCTGCACGTTCACCACGGCGTCGTCGCCATCGAGTCCGAGCAGTGCGCAGGCTTCGGCCAGACGGTCGCTGCCGGTAGGGTGGTCTGCGCGTGTCATCACGCAACGCACGCCATGTGCCTGGCAGGCAGCCTGAATGCGGTCATTGTCGGTGGCGACCACCACTTGTGTGGCCTGGCTTTGCGCGGCGCGCTGGGCGACGCGAACCACCATGGGCAGGCCCGCAATGTCGGCCAGGGGTTTGTCGGGCAGGCGGGTGGAGGCCAATCGGGCCGGAATCAGGACAGTGAAGCCCACGCTCAGACCTCCGGTGTGACACCAGTGGTCACTGGCATGTCGTGTTCGTCAAGGGGCAGCGCTTCGCTTTCCAGCATCGCAGGGATGCCGTCCCGGATCGGGAAGGCCAGGCGGTCGGCGCGGCAGATGAGGAAGTCGGTCTGCAACGGACGGTGCAGAGGGCCTTTGCAGATGGGGCAGACCAGCAGTTCGATGAGGCGTGTGTCCATGACGGAGGCAGTCAGGTGAGTGGCGCAGCCGCAGGGCGTGCGCGTGTGTGGCGGAGAGAGGTGCGATCCAGGATCGCATCCAGTTGGGCCCAGAAGGCCGCTTCAGGGCGGAAGTCTAGCCCGGCGACCCAGATGCGTGTGAGCGGACGTTCCCGTTGCAGGCGAGATGGGTCGAGTTTGATGGCGTCTTTTTCAGTGACGATCAGATCGGTGACGGTGGCGTCCCAGGGTAGGGTGCTGAAGTCGGCATGGTCATCCAGCGGAATGCCTTGCACGATGTAGCCGAGCTCTTGCAGTGCCTGGAAAAATCGCTGAGGCTGCGCAATGCCGGCCAGTGCATGCACGGTGGCACCAGCAGTGGGCGCGGGCGTGGAAGATACGGCGGGCGCTTCATGTGGGTTTTGCCACCATTGCGCGAGGTTGACCAGCGGTGCCATGTGGCGCTGTGCGGTGTGCCCGGGCAAGGCGGTGCTGGCGCGAGGGGCGTTGTAGAGTACCAGGGGAGGGGCCACAAGGCCTGGGGTGTCAGGACTGTCAATGGCCTCGCGCAGTGGACCTGCGGGCAGCAGCCAACCATTGCCTTCGCCGCGCTCGTCAAAGACGATGACCTCGATGTCGCGCTGAAGTTTCAGGTGTTGCAGACCATCGTCGCAGACCAGGATATCGAGATGAGGATGGGCTCTCAGCAAGGCTCGCCCACCTTCTGCGCGATCACGACCAATGGCCATGGGGGCGCGGGTGTGACGCCAGACCAGCATGGGCTCGTCGCCGGTTTCATGGGTGCTCAGAGTGTGCTCGGTCCGGTCATCGAGTACCCGATGACCGCAGGCGTCCGGTTGCGCCTTGTACCCGCGCGTCAGAACGCCGGGCTGCATGCCGCGTGCCTGCAGGTGTTGCAAGATGGCGATGGTGGTGGGGGTTTTGCCCGCCCCGCCGACAATCCGATTGCCCACCACCAGCACGGGTACCGGCAGGCGCACGGATGACAGCCATCGGTGCCGGTAGCCCATGCGGCGTACACGCACCAGAACCGACATCAGGGCAGAAAGCGGCCACAGCGCACACGCCAGAAAACCTCGATGCAGCCAGGCGCGATTGAGGTGATCTGCGAGGCGACTCATGGGGAAAAAGGCACCCGCAACGGGTTCCGGAGATCAGGGGGCAGAGGTGGCAGCGCCGTCGTGCTGACCTTGCGTTGCAAAAGTCAGCTGTGTCAGGCCTGCGCGGCGCGCGGCGTCCATCACGTTGATGACGCTCTGATGTGAGGCCTGAGCGTCGGCGTTGATGATGACCACCGTGTCTTTCGATTTGCCGGCCACCTGAGAGAGCGCTGCGGCCAGTGTTTCAATACCGCGACCCGCCAGCATGCGCTGGTTGACCATGTAACGCCCATCGGCAGCGACCAGCACGATGATCTCGGACGCGCGTGTCTTACTGGCCTGTGCATTGGCGGCGGGCAGGTTGATCTTGAGTTCGGTGACCTTCGAGTAGGTGGTGGTCAGCATCAGGAAGATGACGATGACCAGCAGGACGTCGATGAAGGGGATCAGGTTGATCTCGGGATCTTCCTGCGCGTGCCGTTTGCGGAAATGCATCGCCATGGCAGACGGCCTCAGCCACCGTTGCGCTTGCCGGGCAGGCGCATCAGATGTTGCAACAAGCGTTCGGCGGCCTCTTCCATGTCCATGGTGTAGCCGTCAATGCGGGTGCGGAAGTGGCGGTGGCAGATCAAGGCCGGAATGGCCACGATCAGGCCGAAAGCGGTGTTGTACAACGCGACCGAGATACCGTGCGCCAGTGCGGCTGGATTGGCAGAGCCGCCGTCACCCACGCCCGATGCCCCGAAAATTTCAATCATGCCGATCAGGGTGCCGAGCAGACCCAGAAGAGGTGCGGCACTGGCGATGGTGCCCAGGGCGTTGAGGTAGCGCTCCATTTTGTGGATGGCTTTGCGACCAGCCGCCTCGAAAACCAGTCGCAGTCTGCCCTCGGTGATGCTTGCGTCGGCAGCCGCTGCGCTCAAGCCTTCGGCCAGCAATTGCCCCATCACGGAGTTTTCTGCGAGTTTGTCGATGGTGTCTGCTGGGGGCAGGCCCGTGCGGGTGACGGTGAGTACCTCGTCAACCAGGCGAGGGGGTGTGACGCGACTGGCCCGCAGGCTCAGAAAGCGTTCGACGATCAGGGCAAGGCCCAAGATGGAGCAAAGAACCAGCGGAATGATCGGCCATCCGGCAGCTTGTAAGATCGACAGCAACGAAAGACTCCCTGTGAACGCGTTCGTGGGCGGACTTGGTGAAGGGATGATTATGGGCTGGAAAATGTGAGCGGGTGGTCGTTGTGACGCGCTGTTTCATCCTCTGGATTTCCCCCCTGTCACATTCCTGGAGTCATCCACCGTTCTTGTGGATAACTTTGTGGGTAAGCCGTGGGTCACGCAGTCAGAGCCCCGAAAATACGTGTCAAACCTTAGATTGCTTATTTTTTAAGCACCACAAATCTTATATGAATCAACAACTTAAAACGTCGCCTTGGTGTGTGTCGCCTGGTGGGGAATGCCTGCTGGGGTATGCGGCTGTCTGTGGACTTGTCCGGATTTGTTTGGGTGTTAGGGGCGCGACGTGAGTCGCTGGGGCGAAGTGGATGTGCGTCCGCCAGGCCGGGTCTGGGCGGTGTCGGCGCTGGTGCAGGCCATTGGCGACAATCTGGCCGCGCGCTTTGCTGGCTGCGTGGTGCGGGGCGAGATCAGCGGCTTCACACGCGCGGCGTCCGGTCATGGCTACTTCACACTCAAGGACGAGCACGGACAAGCTTCGCTGCGCTGTGCGATGTTCCGGCGGGCGTTGTCGCAGGTGGATTTTCAACCCGCTGAAGGCATGCTGGTGGAGGCGCGCGGCAACCTCACTGTGTACGAAGCGCGTGGCGAACTGCAGATGGTGGTGGAGGGCTTGCAACGCGCCGGCACCGGGGCTTTGTACGAGCAGTTTCTGCGCCTGAAGGCGCGCCTGGAGGCAGAGGGCCTGTTTGACGCGGCCCGCAAGCGACCGATTCTGGCGTACCCGCATCGCATCGGGTTGGTGACATCGCTCGCGGCAGCGGCGCTGCACGACGTGCTGACGGCCCTGGCGCGGCGCGTGCCCCATGTCGAGGTGGTCATCGCGCCTGCGGCGGTGCAGGGCTCGGAGGCTCCGGCGCAATTGGTCCAGGCGCTGGCAGCCTTGACGCTGGCACACCGCAGCGGCACACCGCTGGATGCAGTGATTGTGTGCCGGGGAGGCGGTTCGATGGAAGACCTCTGGTCATTCAATGACGAACGGGTGGTGCGCGCCGTGGTGGGCTGTCCGGTGCCAGTGATCAGTGGGGTGGGGCATGAAACCGACGTGACCTTGGTGGATTTTGCAGCCGACTTGCGTGCCCCCACGCCGACGGCCGCAGCAGAGATGGTGGCCCGCGATCGCAGCGAGGCGTTGTTGCAGCTCGATGCCTTTACGCGCCACCTCGCGCACCGGGTCGGACAACGTCTGGATGGACAGGCGCAACGGCTGGACCAATTGGCGTTTCGGTTGGCGCGCCCGTCACAACTGTTGACTCAGCATGCGCAGCGCTTGCACCTGACCGAGCATCGCATGCTGAACGCCTGTCAGCGGCGTGTTCAGAGTGCAGCTCAGACCTTGCCTGTGTTGCAGGCGCGGCTGGCGCGGTCTGCGGCGCATCATCTGGCGCAGGCCCAGATGAGACTGGATGCGCGCGGCGACAGGCTGGAGGCATTGAGCCCGCAGCGCGTACTGGAGCGGGGCTATGCCTGGCTGACAGATACCCGTGGCCACGCCATCACCGGGGTGTCGCAGGTGCATGCGGGCGATGCTGTGTGGGCCACGCTGAACGACGGTCAGTTGGACTTGCGGGTTGGCAGCGTGAAGGTTCACGACGCGGGGTAGGCCGTCATAAGCCCTGCGTCTTGATGGGCCATGCCTTGTGGGGGCTGAAGGCGACTCTGGCTGTGCCTACAATCATGATTGATATCAACTCTTATCAGGAACAGAACCATGGCACATACGCTTCCCCCACTGCCGTACGCTCAGGATGCTCTGGCTCCGCACATCAGCGCCGAGACCTTCGAGTACCACTACGGTAAGCATCATCAGGCTTATGTCACCAACCTGAACAACCTGATCCCCGGCACGGAGTTTGAAACGCTGTCGCTGGAAGACATCGTCAAGAAGTCCAGTGGTGGCATCTACAACAACGCCGCCCAGGTCTGGAACCACACCTTCTTCTGGAGTTGCATGAAGCCCCAAGGTGGCGGTGCGCCCACTGGCAAACTGGCTGACGCCATCAACGCCAAGTTTGGCAGCTATGACGCTTTCAAGGAAGCCTTTGCCAAGTCGGCCGTGGGCAACTTCGGTTCCGGCTGGACCTTCCTGGTCAAGAAGGCTGACGGCTCGGTGGACATTGCCAACTTTGGCCCGGCCGGCACCCCGCTGACCACCGGTGACACCGCCTTGATGACCATCGACGTGTGGGAGCATGCCTACTACATCGACTACCGCAATGCCCGTCCCAAGTTCGTGGAAACCTTCCTGAACAACCTGGTGAACTGGGAGTTCGCCGCCAAGAACTTCGGCTGATCAACGATTTGCTTGTGGTACTGAGGCCGGGCTTGTCCCGGCTTTTGCTTTTGGGTGCTGCAAATGTGTTCGTTGTATGAGTCGGAGGCGTCTGTTTTTTGCAGAACCGGTGCATGAGGATGCCAACGGTGCTACATTGAAAAGGTTTTACGGCCCTTCCCGTCGCCCTTGCTGGATATTGTTCGCAGCAGTCAGCAAGCGGGTCGCAATCCGCCAACCGGTCAAGCCGTGTCGCGGAAGGTTTTTTCAACCAGCCAATGTCTCAGGAAACCTGGGAGTGAGGTGAGCGAAATGATGCAGCAGTTCAGGTCGAACTCGTACCTGTTCGGGGGTAACGCCCCCTATGTCGAAGAGTTGTACGAGGCCTACCTCGACAACCCTGGTTCCGTGCCCGATAACTGGCGCGCCTACTTCGACGCCCTACAGAACGTCCCTGCCGCAGATGGTACCGACCAACGCGATGTGGCTCACGCCCCCGTGGTCGAGTCCTTTGCACAGCGTGCCAAGGCCAACGCCTTCATGGTCAAGACCAGCTCGGCTGATCTGGCTGTGGCCCGCAAGCAGGTTCATGTTCAGTCCCTGATCGCTGCCTATCGCTTCCTCGGCTCCCGCTGGGCGGATCTCGATCCCCTCAAGCGTCAAGAGCGCCCCAAGATTCCCGAACTCGAACCGTCCTTCTACGACTTCACCGAGTCGGACATGGACATCACGTTCAGCGCCACCAACACGTACTTCACCAAGGCCGAGCACATGACCTTGCGCGAAATCGTGCAGGCCCTGCGTGAAACCTACTGCGGCAGCATCGGTGCCGAGTTCATGCACATCACCGATCCGGGTGAAAAACGCTGGTGGCAAGACAAGCTCGAAAGCGTGCGCTCCAAGCCCACGTTCTCGGTCGAACAGAAAAAACACATCCTCAATCGCCTGACCGCGTCCGAGGGGCTTGAGCGTTTCCTGCACACGAAATATGTGGGGCAAAAGCGCTTCTCTCTGGAGGGTGGTGAAAGTTTCATCGCCGCGATGGACGAGCTGATCCAGAGTGCGGGTGAAAAGGGCATTCAGGAAATCGTGATCGGCATGGCCCACCGGGGTCGCCTGAACGTGCTGGTCAACACCCTGGGCAAGCAGCCCAAGGAGTTGTTCTCCGAGTTCGATCACACCGCGCCAGAAGACCTGCCCGCCGGTGACGTGAAGTATCACCAGGGCTTCAGTTCGGACGTGTCCACCCGTGGTGGCCCGGTTCACCTGTCGCTGGCCTTCAACCCGTCTCACCTGGAAATCGTGAACCCGGTGGTCGAAGGTTCGGTACGCGCCCGCATGGACCGCCGTGGCGATGCCCGTGCGGACCAGGTGCTGCCGATTCTGGTGCATGGCGATGCGGCGTTTGCTGGTCAAGGTGTGAACCAGGAAACCCTGGCGCTGGCCCAGACCCGCGGTTACACCACCGGCGGCACGGTTCACCTGATCATCAACAACCAGATCGGTTTCACCACCTCTGACCCGCGCGACCTGCGCTCCACCCTGTACTGCACGGACATCGTCAAGGGTGTGGAGTCGCCGGTTCTGCACGTCAATGGCGATGATCCGGAAGCGGTGGTGTTTGCGGTGCAGTTGGCGCTTGACTACCGCATGGCCTATCGCAAGGACGTGGTGCTGGACATCATCTGTTTCCGCAAGCTGGGCCACAACGAGCAGGATACGCCGAGCCTGACGCAGCCGCTGATGTACAAGAAGATTGCGGCCCACCCCGGCACGCGCAAGCTGTATGCCGACAAGCTGGCCGCGCAGGGTCTCGGAGAGACGCTGGGGGACGACATGGTCAAGGCCTATCGCGCCGCCATGGATGAAGGCCGTCACACCATTGATCCGGTGTTGACCAACTACCAGCGTAAACATGCGGTGGACTGGTCGCCCTTCCTGGGCAAGAAGTGGACCGATGGCGGTGACACCGCCATTCCGCTTGCCGAGTGGAAACGCCTGGCCGAGCGCATGACCACGCTGCCTGACAACATCACGCCACACCAATTGGTCAAAAAGGTGTATGCCGATCGCGCAGCGATGGGCCGAGGCGAGGTGAATGTGGACTGGGGCATGGGCGAGCACATGGCTTTTGCCTCGCTGGTGGCCTCGGGTTACCCGGTGCGCCTGTCGGGCGAAGACTGCGGCCGCGGAACCTTTACCCATCGCCACGCCGTCATCCACGATCAGAACCGCGAGAAGTGGGACGAAGGCAATTACGTGCCGCTGCAAAATGTGGCCGATAACCAGGCACCATTCGTCGTCATCGACTCGATTCTGTCGGAGGAGGCCGTGCTGGCCTTCGAGTACGGCTACGCCGGCTCCGACCCCGACAGTCTGGTGATATGGGAAGCGCAGTTTGGCGACTTTGCCAACGGTGCACAGGTGGTGATCGACCAGTTCATCGCATCAGGCGAAGTGAAGTGGGGTCGTGCCAACGGCCTGACCATGATGCTGCCGCACGGCTATGAAGGCCAGGGTCCTGAGCACAGCTCGGCGCGTCTGGAGCGCTTCATGCAGTTGGCTGCCGACAACAACATGCAGATCGTGCAGCCGACCACGGCCAGCCAGATCTTCCATGTCCTGCGTCGTCAGATGGTGCGCCTGTTCCGCAAGCCCTTGGTCATCATGACGCCCAAGTCGCTGCTGCGTAACAAGGATGCGACGTCGCCCTTGATCGAGTTCACGCGTGGCGAGTTCCGTACGGTGATTGGCGAGGTTGAGTCCAGTGTCGATGCGAGCAAGGTCAAGCGCGTCATTTGCTGCTCGGGCAAGGTCTATTACGACCTGGTCAAGAAGCGAGCAGACAAGAAGGCGGTTGACACAGCCATTGTGCGTGTCGAGCAACTCTACCCCTTCCCGCACAAGGCTTTTGCCGCTGAGTTGAAGAAGTATCCCAACCTGAGCGAGTTGGTGTGGTGCCAGGACGAGCCACAGAACCAGGGGGCCTGGTTCTTCGTGCAGCACTACATCCACGAGAACATGGCTGAAGGCCAGAAGCTGGGCTATGCAGGACGTCCTGCATCTGCGTCACCTGCGGTGGGTTATGCCCATTTGCACCAGGAGCAGCAGAAGGCTTTGCTGGATCAGGCATTCGCCAAGCTCAAGGGCTTCGTTCTCAACAAGTAAGGTTTGTGCGGTTCAGGCGTGCCTGTGACCCCTCTCGAATGGTTGGCCCAAGCAGGGCACCAGATGGGCAGGGCAAGCCAGCAGTGACCGCAACAGGAGATACACATCATGGCAATCATTGAAGTCAAGGTTCCTCAGTTGTCCGAGTCGGTGGCCGAAGCCACCCTGTTGCAGTGGAAGAAGAAGGCAGGCGAGATGGTCGCCGCCGATGAAATCCTCATCGAGATCGAGACCGACAAGGTTGTGCTGGAAGTGCCAGCCCCGGGTGGTGGCGTGCTGGTCGAGTTGGTTCGCAAGGACGGTGATTCGGTGGCAAGCGACGAAGTCATTGCGCGGATTGACACCGAAGCGGTGGTGGGGGCGGCGGCTCCGGTTGCTGCCCCTGCGGCTGTGGCATCGGCTGCGCCGGCCGCTGCCGTGGCGGCCTCCCCAGCGGGTGGCAGCAAGGCCGATGTGGCCATGCCTGCAGCTGCCAAGCTGCTGGCCGACAATGGTCTGAGCACTGCGCAAGTGCCTGGCTCCGGCAAGGACGGTCGCGTCACCAAGGGTGATGTGCTGGCCGCTGTGGCTGGCGGCGCTGCGGCAGCTGCCGTGCCTGTGGCAACCGCCCCGGCCGTTGCCATCCCGACGGGTGTGCCGACCAAGGCCTTGCCAGCGGTTCAGGTGCCTTCAGTGCCGAATCTGAATGATCGTCCTGAGCAGCGTGTGCCGATGAGCCGTCTGCGTGCCCGTGTCGCCGAGCGTCTGCTGCAGTCGCAGGCCACCAACGCCATCCTGACCACGTTCAATGAAGTGAACATGGCTCCGGTGATGGAAATGCGCAAGAAGTTTCAGGAGAAGTTCGAGAAGGAGCACGGCGTCAAGCTCGGTTTCATGAGCTTCTTTGTCAAGGCTGCTGTGCACGCGCTCAAGAAGTACCCAGTGATCAATGCTTCGGTGGATGGCAACGACATCGTCTATCACGGCTACTTCGACATCGGCGTGGCCGTGGGCTCGCCGCGTGGTTTGGTGGTGCCGGTGCTGCGAAATGTTGATCAGATGACGTTCTCGGAAATCGAGAAGAAGATTGCCGAATTTGGCACCAAGGCGCGCGATGGCAAATTGGGCCTGGATGATCTGACGGGGGGGACGTTCTCGATCTCCAACGGCGGCACGTTTGGTTCGATGTTGTCCACGCCGATCATCAACCCGCCGCAGTCGGCCATCCTGGGGGTGCATGCCACCAAGGACCGTCCGGTGGTGGAGAACGGTCAGATTGTGATCCGTCCGATCAATTATCTGGCGATGTCTTACGACCACCGCATCATCGACGGTCGTGAGGCCGTGCTGGGTCTGGTGGCGATGAAGGAAGCGCTGGAAGATCCGGCTCGCCTCCTGTTTGACATCTGATTTTGAGTTTTGCGGCCGGGCGGGCCTCACAAGGGTTCGCCCGGAACCTGCATCAACCCACAGAGATCTTGCAACATGTCCCACGCTGATGAACTGGAACGACTGGTTTCGCTGAGAGACCGAGGTGTGATCAGTGAAGGTGAGTTTCAGCAATTGAAGGCTCGCGTGATTCAGTCAGGCGCGTCAGCAGCACCGGTTGTGCCTGCGTTGGCGCAAGTGAACCGCTTGCGTCGTTCACGCGATGACCGTTGGCTGGGTGGGATATGCGGTGGCGTGGCAGGCCTGACCGGGATGGAGTCCTGGATCTGGCGGTTGGCATTTGCCTTGCTTTTTCTCTTTTGGGGCGCAGGTTTGCTGCTCTACATCCTGCTGTGGATCTTCGTCCCTGACGAATGACCCACGCTTAACCCGCTGAACATCACACATCATGTCCAATCAATTTGACGTCATCGTCATTGGCGGCGGCCCTGGCGGCTACATCGCTGCCATCCGTGCGGCTCAACTGGGTAACAAGGTTGCCTGTATTGACGAGTGGAAGAATGCCCAGGGTGGTGCGGCCCCAGGCGGCACCTGCACCAATGTGGGTTGCATTCCGTCGAAAGCCTTGTTGCAATCGTCGGAGCACTTTGACCATGCGGCACACCACTTTGCTGACCACGGCATCACCGTGGGGGAGCTGCAGATGAATGTGGCCAAGATGATCGCCCGCAAGGATGCGGTCGTCAAACAGAACAACGACGGTATTCTCTATCTGCTCAAGAAGAACAAGGTCAGCTTCTTCCACGGCCGCGGCTCGTTCGTGAAAGCTGTTGAACGCGGTTATGAAATTGCCGTTGCCGGCGAGAAGGCCGAGTCCCTGGTTGGCAAACACATCATCGTGGCCACCGGCTCGAATGCGCGCGCCTTGCCCGGCACGCCTTTCGATGAAAAACAGATCCTGTCTAACGACGGTGCACTGGCCATTGGCGATGTGCCCAAGAAGCTGGGCGTGATCGGGTCGGGCGTGATCGGCCTGGAAATGGGCTCGGTCTGGCGTCGTTTGGGGGCGGAAGTGACTGTGCTGGAGGCCATGCCGACCTTCCTGACAGCGGTGGACGATCAGGTGGCCAAGGAGGCTCAGAAGCTCTTCACCAAGCAGGGCTTGAACCTGCAACTGGGCGTGAAGATTGGCGACATCAAGGCTGCCAAGAAGGGCGTGACCGTGGCCTACACAGATGCCAAGGGTGGCGAGCAGAAGCTGGAATGCGACAAGCTCATCATCTCGATCGGCCGCGTGCCCAACACCATCGGCCTGAACACCGAAGCCGTGGGTTTGCAACTGGACGAGCGTGGGGCCATCGTGGTCAACGACGACTGCCAGACCAACCTGCCCAATGTGTGGGCGGTGGGTGACGTGGTGCGTGGCCCGATGCTGGCGCACAAGGCAGAAGAAGAAGGTGTGGCCGTGGCCGAGCGCATTGCTGGTCAGCATGGTCACGTCAACTTCAACACGATTCCCTGGGTGATTTACACAAGCCCGGAGATCGCCTGGGTCGGCAAGACCGAGCAGGCGCTGAAAGCGGAGGGCCGTGCCTACAAGGCCGGTTCCTTCCCCTTCTTGGCGAACGGCCGCGCCCGCGCGCTGGGTGACACCAGTGGTTTCGTGAAGTTCCTGGCCGATGCGACCACCGATGAAATCCTCGGGGTGCACATCATCGGCCCGATGGCCAGCGAGTTGATTTCTGAAGCGGTGGTGGCGATGGAGTTCAAGGCGAGTGCCGAAGACATCGCGCGCATCTGCCACGCTCACCCGAGTTTGAGCGAAGCGACCAAGGAAGCCGCCCTTGCGGTGGACAAGCGAACCTTGAACTTCTGATTCAGCCTCGGCCATGTCAGCGCAGGGGCGGCTTGGCTGCCCCTTTTTACTTGTCTCTTGATGTGTTGATTCATGACGAAATCTGCCATTTCAGTCACCAAGCTGTATGAACAAAGCCTGGTTGAACGAGGCTACCAGGCTGATTCAGCACAGCTCAAGGGTATCGCTGCACTGCAGCGCTGTCAGGACGAGTGGGCGTCCTACAAGGGGCAGCGCGCCAATGCGTTGACAAAAATGCTGCGTTATCCGCCCCTGCCCAAGGGTGTGTACATGTATGGTGGGGTGGGGCGCGGCAAGAGCTTCATCATGGATTGTTTTTTCAATGCGGTGCCGTTGCAGCGCAAGACGCGTTTGCATTTCCATGAGTTCATGCGCGAGGTGCATCGTCAGTTGCACGAACTCAAGGGTGTGCAGGATCCACTAGAGGTGCTGGCCAAGCGCATGTCGCGCAAGCATCGCCTGATCTGCTTCGACGAGTTTCATGTGGCCGATGTGACGGATGCGATGATCTTGCACCGTTTGCTGGATGCGATGTTTCGCAACCGCATGAGCATCGTCACCACGTCGAACTTTCATCCGGATGAGTTGTATCCGAATGGCTTGCACCGTGACCGCATCTTGCCGGCCATTGAGCTGCTCAAGAGTCAATTGGAAGTGGTGAATGTGGACAGCGGTACGGACTACCGGTGCCGCACTCTGGAGTTGGCGAATTTGTACCTGACGCCGCTCAACGAGAACACGGCGGGTGAAATGACCGCCATTTTTGACAAGCTGGCCGAGTCTGCCGATGAAGACCCGAAGTTGCACATCGAGCACCGGGTGTTGCAGGCACGGCGCAAGGCGGGGAGTGTGGTGTGGTTCGATTTTCAGACGCTGTGTGGCGGTCCGCGCTCGCAGAATGACTATCTGGAATTGGCCAACCAGTTCCACACGGTGATGCTGAGCGATGTGCCGCACATGCCTGTTCGCATGGCATCAGAGGCGCGGCGTTTCACCTGGCTGGTGGATGTGTTGTACGACCGGCGCGTCAAGTTGGTGATGTCTGCGGAGGTGCCGCCCGAGGCGCTTTATATCGAAGGCCCGATGTCGCACGAGTTTCCTCGCACGGTCTCGCGCCTCAACGAGATGCAGTCGAAGGAGTATCTGAGTGAGGAGCGTAGATTGGTGGACACCTCGCTGACCTGAGCGGGGTGTTGCGCCGGAGACTTATTCTTCGACGCGAACCAGAGCCAGGGACAGGTTGTCACCACCGCCACGGGCACGGTGGCGTGCCTTGGAGACCAGCATTTCGGCGGCATCACGCGCGGGCAGGGTGTGCACGATGGCACCCAGTTCTTTGGGGGTGAAGTAGTGCCACAGGCCGTCTGAGCAGGCCATCAAGGTGTCGCCAGGGTTGAGGCAGTTGATGTGCTTCATGCCCAGGGGTGGTTCGGTCTGGCTGCCCAGGCACCCGGTCAGCAGGTTGGACTGTGGGTGGGTATTGGCTTCTTCTTCCGTGATCTGGCCTTCGTTGATGAGGCGCTGCACGTAGGAGTGGTCGGTGGTGCGAAACGCCATCTCTGCGCCCGTGAAGTGATAGACGCGGCTGTCACCAATGTGGGCAATGCAGGCTGAGCGATCCGGGTTGATGATGAAGGCGGCCAGGGTGCTGTGTGGCTCTTCTTCGGCCGAGATGGCCGTGAGCTTGATCATCAAGTGAGCTTCTTCGGCCAGTTGCTTGAGAAATTGATCAGGCAGATCGTGGCTGGGCGAGTAGCGTTCGAAAAGCTGTCTGGCTGTCAGGATGACCTGATCAGCTGCCTTGCGGCCGCCACTTTTTCCGCCCATGCCATCGGCCACGACGGCCAGCAGGCACCCCGTCATGCGGTGGTGGGGAATGATGACAACCTGATCTTGTTGGTAAGCCCGGTCTCCGCGGTGCGTGCCTGTGGTGGCGATGAGGCGGAAACTGGTGTGAGTGGACGTCATGCGGAAAACTATAATCCCTAAACGCCCTGCTTCTCGCACCTCAGATGCAGGATCATCCCTTGGACAGCTGCCTTGTCAGGCGGTTTCTGACGCTCTCATGCAATCCAATCTGCATTCTCCGCAACGCCAGCTGATTGAGCTGCGCATGGAACACGCGGATCTGGACAATCTCATTGATCGAGCGGCCGCAAGGGTGCCTTTCGATGAGCTGGCCCTGAGGCGCTTGAAGAAGCGCCGTCTCATGCTTCGCGATGAGATTGCGCGGCTCGAGTTGCAGCTCGATCCCAAAGAGCCCGCCTGAAGATCAGGCAGACAGCGCTTCGAGCAATTCGGTTTCGAGGGCGAGCTGGGCGCGGTCGCGCGTCAGTGACTGTCCGGTGACGAGGAAGGTGTCTTCCACACGCTCGCCCAGGGTGCTCACTTTGGCAAGCTGCACATTGACATGGTGGTTGGCAAGCGTGCGTGCGATGACGTAGAGCAGGCCTGAGCGGTCGCTGGCCGACACGCTCAGCAACCAGCATTGACGGCGCTCGTCGGGGCGTAGGCTGACGCGTGGCTGAACCGGGAATGACTTGACTCGCCGAGACAGGCGGCCGCGCACGGGTTGGTGCAGAGGGGCCTCGGATGCAACCGCTTGTGCCAGCTGGGTTTCAACGAGTGCGATCAGGTCCCGGTAGTGCACGCCTTCGAATTTGACCGGATCGCTGGCCATGATCTGGAAGGTGTCGAGTACGTAGCCGCTGGCGGTGGTGTGGATGCGTGCATCCTGGATGTTGAAGCTGGCGCGATCAAAGTAGCCACAGATACGCGCGAAAACATCCGATCGATCGGGGGCGTACACGAGAACCTGCAGACCTTCGCCCACTGATGAGATGCGCGCGGCCACCACCGGCATGCTGTCTTGCAGATGCCGATAGAGCATGCGCGTGTGCCAGGCAATGTCGCTGGCTTCGTGGCGCGCGAAGTAGCTCATGTCGAGCGACTTCCACAACTGGGTTTCGATGCCGGTGGGGAGGTAGTACAGTGCGAGCGCCTGGCGGGCCGCCTGTTTGCGGGCTTCGATTTCAGCGTCCATATGCGGGCGGGCACCGCCCAGCGCACGCAGGGTGAGTCGGTAAAGATCTTCCAGCAGTTTGCCCTTCCAGGCATTCCAGACTTTGGGGCTGGTGCCACGGATGTCGGCCACGCTCAGCAGGTAGAGGCCGGTGAGGTGTCGTTCGCTGCCCATGCGTCGGGCGAAGGCCTGGATCACGTCGGGGTCGGACAGGTCTTCTTTTTGAGCGATGCGCGACATGGTGAGGTGTTCGGCCACCAGGAGTTCGACCAGTGCGGCGTCTTCGCCAGTGATGTCGTGGTCTTTGCAGAAACGACGTACTTCGACGGCCCCCAGCGTGGAGTGATCGCCGCCACGGCCTTTGGCAACGTCGTGAAAGAGGGCTGCGATGTAGAGCAACCAAGGCTTTTCCCATTCCGCGGCGAGTTGGGTGCAGAACGGGTACTCATGCGCGTGCTCAGGAATGAAAAAACGCCGCATGTTGCGCACGACCATGAGGATGTGCTGGTCCACGGTGTACACGTGGAACAGGTCGTGCTGCATCTGGCCCACGATGCGTCGGAATACCCACAGGTAGCGCCCCAGCACCGAGGTCTGGTTAAGCAGGCGCAGCACGTGGGTCTGCCCCTGGCTTTCGCGCAGGATGGCCATGAAGGTGGCGCGGTTGACGGGGTCGCGGCGGAATGTCCCGTCCATCAGCTTGCGATCGTTGTAGAGCGCGCGCAGGGTGCGTGCCGACAGGCCTTTGAGGCTCTTGTCTTGCTGCAAGGTCAGGAAGGTGGCGAGGATGGCGTGCTGGTCGCGCTGGTACAGGTCGTCGCTGACGATTTCAAGAAAACCGCCACGGTCGAGAAAGCGCTCGTTGATGACGCGCATGGGCGCATCTTGCGAGCCGTGTACGCGCTCCTCCAGGTTGAGGATGAGGATGCGGTTGAGCTGCGTGACCGCCTTGGCAGCCCAGTAGTAGCGACGCATCAGCACTTCGCTGGCACGCAGGGCGCGGGTGTTCTGGTAGCCAAAGGATTCGGCTACAGCGGTTTGGAGGTCGAAGACCAGACGGTCTTCGCGGCGACCGGCAATCTGGTGCAGTCGGGTGCGGATGAGCTTGAGCACCCCCTCGTTGCGCTGAAGCTGACGGGCCTCGAACGGGGTGAGCAGGCCATGGCGGGCCAGATCGTGCCAGTTGTTGCCCAGGCCTGCAGCGCGTGCCAGCCAGATCACCACTTGCAGGTCACGCAGACCGCCGGGGCTTTCCTTGCAGTTGGGCTCCAGTGAATAGGGGGTGTCTTCGAATTTGGTGTGGCGCTGGCGCATTTCCAGCGTCTTGGCGGTGAGGAAGGCGCGCACATCCATGTGAACCATGACCTCTCTCTGCAGGTCATCGAAGCGGTGGCGGTCGCCGCAAAGGTGGCGCGCCTCCAGCATGGAGGTCTGCACGGTCACGTCATGCTGGGCCTGTTCGATGCATTCGGCCACAGTACGCACGCTGGAGCCAATTTCGAGTCCGGTGTCCCAGCAGGCGCTGATGAAACCTTCGATGGCATGGGTCAGCGCGGAATCCTGGGTTGGGTCTGCCGTGGCCGGCAGCAAAAGCAGCACGTCGATGTCAGAGTGTGGAAACAACTCGGCACGGCCGTAGCCCCCTACAGCCACCAAGGACGTGTCGGCAGGCATGGCGTGTGCCTGCCACAGCGTTGCCAGGGTTTGGTCAACCAGTTGTGCCAGGCGCTTGAGAAAATGGCTGGCCGACGACGTGGTGGGCCGGCTGTGCTCGAACTGCGCCAGCAGTTCGGATTTGGCGGTGCGAAATTGTTTGCGCAGGTCAGCAAGGTCCAGAGGCATGATGAGCAAGGAGTTCAGGTTGTGGTGCCTGTGACGCAAGCAAGAAAAAGGCCCTGATGAGCGCTGTCGTCAGGGCCGATGTGACATCAGGCCGGTGTGGCCTGCTTTGTCAGGATGAAATCAGGTGGTGGAGGGCTTTCAGCCGAGAGGGTCAAGACTTCGTAACCGGTCTCGGTGACGAGCACGGTGTGCTCCCATTGCGCTGACAGCGAACGGTCTTTGGTGACAATGGTCCAGCCGTCGTACGGGCCTTTGCCCTTGCGACCTTCCTTGATGTCACGCTTGCCCAAGTTGATCATGGGTTCAATGGTGAAGATCATGCCGGGCACGAGTTCTTCACGGGTGCCGGGGCGTCCGTAGTGCAGCACCTGCGGGTCTTCGTGGAACTTGCGGCCGATGCCGTGGCCGCAGTATTCGCGCACCACCGAGTAGCCAGCGTTTTCGGCAAAGGTCTGGATGGCGTGGCCGATGTCGCCCAGGCGTGCGCCGGGCTTGACCTGTTCGATGCCCTTCCACATGGCCTCGTATGTGACGTGGCACAGACGCTTGGCGGCGATGGTGCCTTCGCCCACGATGAACATGCGGCTGTTGTCGCCAAACCAGCCATCCGGGGTGATGATGGTGACGTCGAGGTTGATGATGTCGCCGTCTTTGAGCGCAATGTCGTTGGGTACGCCGTGGCAGACCACGTCGTTGACAGAGGTGCACAGTGAAGCCGGGTAGGGCAGGTGCCCAGGAGGGGCGTAGCCCAGCGTGGCCGACTTGGTGCCTTGGACGTTGACCATGTAGTCCAGGGAGAGCTTGTCGATCTCACGGGTGGTTATGCCCGGCTTGATGAAGGGGGTCAGGTAATCGAGGACTTCGGAGGCCAGTTTGCAGGCCACGCGCATGGCGTCGATGTCGGTGCCGGTCTTGATGGTGATGCTCATGGATGCGAATTATCCGCAATTCCTGCGACGCTTGTCGTGACAGGGGCATCAGATTCCCGCAGACGTTCCGGGGATTCAGGGTGTGTGGCCGGTAAAATTCGCGCTTTCCTCACGACAGCTTGCGCGCACCTGATGTGCGCAAGCCAAACCAGGCCCCCACGCCGTGACCGAACGCACCACCCCCGTGATGTCCACTCTGATGCACTTTGAGGGCGGTAACGCCCTGGCTCCGCACCAAGTCCAGGCTCTGCTGCACAAGCTGCAAGCCATCAATCCACGCATTGCCAGCGTTCACGCTCGCTTTGCGCACTGGGTGGCCCTGGACCAGTCGCTCGACCATGCCGAGCTGGACAAGCTGTCGGCGCTGCTGACCTATGGGGACGCCTACGAAGGCCCGGCCGATGGCGATCTGATCGTCGTCGCCCCGCGTCTGGGTACCGTGTCGCCCTGGGCCTCGAAGGCCACCGACATCGCGCACAACTGCGGTTTGCCCGTGCGCCGTGTCGAGCGCGTGACCGAGTACCGTCTGACCGTGAAGGCCGGCGTGATCGGCACGCTGATGGGCAACGCCAAGTCGCTGTCCCCGCAGGACCTGCAGGCTTGCGCCGCGTTGCTGCACGACCGCATGACCGAGAGCGTGATGGCCAGCCGCGAGGAGGCCGGTCACCTGTTCGACGAGAAGCAAGGCGCCCCGATGGCGCATGTGGACGTGCTGGGCCAAGGCCGCAAGGCGCTGGAGGAGGCCAACGTCACCTTTGGCCTGGCCCTGTCGGACGACGAAATTGAGTACCTGGTGACCGCGTTCACCGGCCTGAAGCGCAACCCGACCGACGTCGAGTTGACGATGTTCGCCCAGGCCAACAGCGAACACTGCCGCCACAAGATTTTCAACGCCGAGTTCACGATCGACGGCCAGGCGCAGGACCTGTCGATGTTCGGCATGATCCGCAACACCGAGAAGCTGAACCCCCAGCACACCGTGATCGCGTACAGCGACAACGCGTCGGTGATGGAAGGCCATCAGATCGAGCGCTGGATGCCGGCTGGCTACACCAATGCTCCGCAGTACCAGGCCCGTGAAGAGCTGGCCCATGTGCTGATGAAGGTGGAAACCCACAACCACCCGACCGCGATTTCTCCGTATCCCGGCGCCTCGACGGGTGCGGGCGGTGAAATCCGCGACGAAGGCGCCACCGGCCGCGGTTCGCGTCCCAAGTCGGGCCTGACGGGTTTCTCGGTGTCCAACCTGAACCTGCCGGGCACCAGCGAGCCTTGGGAAGCCGAGCAGTTCGGCAAGCCCGAGCACATCGCCAGCCCGCTGCAGATCATGATCGAAGGCCCGCTGGGTGGTGCCGCGTTCAACAACGAGTTCGGTCGCTCCAACCTGGGCGGTTACTTCCGCGTGTTCGAGCAGACGGTGGGTAAGGGTGCCGACGCGATCCGTCGCGGCTATCACAAGCCCATCATGATTGCCGGTGGCATTGGCACCATCAGCAGCGAGCAGACCAAGAAGATCAAGTTTGACGCAGGCACGCTGTTGATCCAGCTGGGCGGCCCGGGCATGCGCATTGGCATGGCGGGCGCAGCGGCTTCGTCGATGGCGGCGGGCACCAACTCGGCGGCCCTGGACTTTGACTCGGTGCAGCGTGGCAACCCCGAAATCGAGCGCCGTGCGCAAGAGGTGATCAACCACTGCTGGGGCCTGGGCGCGAACAACCCGATTCTGGCGATCCACGACGTGGGCGCGGGCGGCATTTCCAACGCCTTCCCCGAACTGGTGGACGGTGCCGAGAAGGGCGCACGCTTTGACTTGAGCAAGGTGCCATTGGAAGAGTCCGGCATGGCGCCCAAGGAAATCTGGTGCAACGAAAGCCAGGAACGTTATGTCCTGGCCATCGCGCCCGAGTCGCTGCCCATCTTCACCGAGATGGCCAACCGCGAGCGTTGCCCGTTTGGTGTGATCGGCGTGGCCACCGAGGCCTGCGAGCTGATTCTGGAAGACACGACCCAGCCGGAGGCCGACAAGCCCGTCGACATGCCCATGGACGTGCTGCTGGGCAAGCCGCCCAAGATGCACCGCGACGTCAAGCGCGTGCAGTGGGACGGCGGCCAGATCGACCTGACGGGTGTGAGCCTGGACCAGGTGGCGGTGGACGTGCTGCGTCACCCCACCGTGGCCAGCAAGCGCTTTTTGATCACCATCGGTGACCGCACCGTGGGTGGCCTGAATCACCGCGACCAGATGGTCGGGCCTTGGCAGGTGTCGGTGGCCGACGTGGCCGTGACCCTGGCTGACTTCAAGGGCTTTGCCGGTGAAGCCATGGCCATGGGCGAGCGCACGCCGCTGGCTTCGGTCAACGCGCCCGCATCGGGCCGCATGGCGGTGGCCGAGGCCATCACCAACCTGCTGGCCGCGCCCATCGAGCTGCCGCGCGTGAAGCTGTCGGCCAACTGGATGGCAGCTTGCGGCGAAGCCGGTGAAGATGCCGCTTTGTACGACACCGTCAAGGCCGTGGGCATGGAACTGTGCCCGGCGCTGGGCGTGTCCATCCCGGTGGGCAAGGACTCGCTGTCCATGCGTACCAAGTGGTCCGACAACGGCGCCACCAAGCAGGTCACTGCACCGGTGTCGCTGATCGTGACGGCCTTTGCCTCGATCGCCGATGTGCGCCCGACCCTGACGCCGCAACTGGTGACGTCGGAAAACGGCCAGGCGCTGGACACCAGCCTGATCCTGATCGACCTGGGCGAAGGCAAGAAGCGCATGGGCGGCTCGATGCTGGCTCAGGTGCTGGGCCAGTTCGGCAACGACGTGCCTGACTGCGACAACCCCGAGATGCTCAAGGCCACGGTCAACGCCGTGAACGCGCTGCGTGCTCAAGGCAAGCTGCTGGCCTACCACGACCGCGGTGACGGCGGCCTGTGGGCCACGGTGGCCGAGATGGGCTTTGCCGGCAACACCGGCGTGAGCCTGAACGTGGACATGCTGGTGACCGAGAGCACCGGCGTGGACGACAGCCGTGCGGACTTCGGTGACTCGAAGAACTGGGCCGGCCAGGTGGGCGAGCGTCGCAACGAGCTGACCCTGAAGGCGTTGTTCAACGAGGAGCTGGGCGTGGTGCTGCAGGTGCGCACCGCCGATCGCGATGCTGTGTTGAAGACCCTGCGCGAGCATGGGTTGAGCCAGCACAGCCATGTGATTGGCAAGCCCAACACCAAGCACACACTGGAAGTGTGGCGCGATGCCAAGGCCGTGTTTGCAGCACCGGTGGAGCAGCTGCACAAGACCTGGGACGAAGTGAGCTGGCGCATTGCCCAGCTGCGCGACAACCCCGCGTTCGCGAACAGCGAGCACGAGGCCATCGGCAAGGCGACCGACCCTGGCATGCACGTCAGCCTGACCTTCGATCCGAAGGAAGATGTGGCTGCACCGTTCATCCACAAGGCGCGTCCCAAGGTGGCCATCCTGCGCGAGCAGGGTGTGAACTCACAGGTGGAGATGTCGTATGCCGTGGCACAAGGTGGCTTCGACACCTTCGACGTGCACATGAGCGATCTGCAATCGGGTCGGGCCCGTCTGGACCAGTTCCAGGGCTTCATTGCCTGTGGCGGCTTCAGCTATGGCGACACCCTGGGTGCCGGCGAAGGCTGGGCGCGTTCGATCATGTTCAACCCGAAGCTGGCCGACCAGTTTGCCGCCTTCTTCGGCCGTGACGACACCTTCGCGCTGGGCGTGTGCAACGGCTGCCAGATGCTGGCGGCGCTGAGCCCGATCATCCCTGGTGCGCACGACTGGCCCAAGTTCACGCACAACCAAAGCACTCGCTTTGAGGCGCGTTTGAGCCTGGTCGAAGTGCTGGAGAGCCCCTCCCTGTTCTTCCAGGGCATGGCCGGCAGCCGCATGCCAATCGCTGTGTCGCACGGGGAAGGCTTTGCCAACTTCTCGCAGCGTGGCGATCTGGCCAAGGTGAAGCAGGCCCTGCGCTACGTGGACAACACCGGTGTCGCCACCGAGGTGTATCCGTTCAACCCGAACGGCTCGCCCGGCGGCCTGACCGCGGTGACCACGGCCGATGGTCGCTTCACGGCCATGATGCCCCACCCCGAGCGCGTGTTCCGCAACGTTCAGATGAGCTGGACCAGCGGTGACAAGA
This sequence comes from Aquabacterium sp., assembly GCA_017994835.1. GTDB lineage: Bacteria > Pseudomonadota > Gammaproteobacteria > Burkholderiales > Burkholderiaceae_C > Aquabacterium. The sequence goes on from JAGOKC010000002.1 coordinate 69,192, forward strand.
GCGAGGCCAGCCCTTGGCTGCGCATGTTCCGTAACGCTCGCAAGTGGGTGGGTTGATCAGATCGTCATGACGATGTGATTGGGGCTTGAGGTCAAGCCCCCGGCACGGGTTTCGTTTCTTCTGGGGAGCGGGTCCAGTGCGCCAGTGCGCTGATGAGCTCTGGTGCGTGGAAAGGCTTGGAGATGAAGGCATTCATGCCAGCAGCCAGGCAATCCTGCACGTCTTCGGCGAGCGCGCTGGCAGTCATGGCCAGAATCGGTGGCTGGTGGCGCGTCGTGTCCTGACGGATGAGGCGCGTCGCGGTCAGTCCGTCCATGATGGGCATGTGCATGTCCATCAGGATGCAATCGAAGGGTTCGCTGCGCCATAGGTCCAAAGCCTGTTGCCCTGTGCGTGCCACGCGCACGACGTAACCCTGCTGCTCCAGCATGCTGCAAGCCAGCACCTCGTTGAGTTCATTGTCTTCAGCCAGCAAAATGCGCTTGTTTGTGGCACGGATGCTGTCAATCAGCGAGGTCGGCTGAGATGAGGGTGACGGGGCATCGGTAGCGGGTGCTTTTTCGGCCCGGAGTGTGAACCAGAAGCGACTGCCGCAACCCGGATGACTGTCCACGCCAACTTCGCCACCCATCAAGGTGGCCAGTTGTTTGCAGATCGCCAATCCCAGCCCGGTGCCGCCAAAGCGCCGTGTGGTGGAGTTGTCTGCCTGCTCAAAGGGCGAGAACAAGCGCTTGCAGGTGGCGTTGTCCATGCCGATGCCTGTATCGGACACGGTCAGGCGCAGCGTGACATGGGTGCGCGTTTCGTTGAGCAGTTGGACCTCAATGCCAATCTGCCCCTGTTCGGTGAACTTGACAGCGTTGTTGGCATAGTTGAGCAAGATCTGTTCGACCCGCAGCGGATCGCCCCAGATCGGAATGCTCGCTTCGGCGGGCGCATCAACGGACAGGCTGAGACCCTTGTCGGTGAGGCGCGGTGAAATCTGGGTGGCAACGGATTGAATGACCGCATGCAGATCAAACTGGATGTGTTCGAGATCGAGCTTTCCGGCTTCAATTTTCGACATGTCCAGAATGTCGTTGATCAGCCGCAGCAATTGGTTGCTGGCCAGCTGTATGTTGGTCATGTAGCGCCGCTGCTCGGGGTTGTCCGCCGTCATCAAAGCCAGCTGGGCGAAACCGGTTACACCATTCAAGGGTGTGCGCAACTCGTGACTCATGTTGGCCAGAAACTCGCTCTTGACCTGGTTGGCTGCTTCTGCTGCGGCGCGTGCGGCTTCAGCCTGCCTTTGCGATGCCTGCAGGTCGCGTGTGCGCTCGGCCACGCGCGCTTCCAGTTCGGATTCACGTTGGCGAAGCATGCGCTCCACGATGATGAGCCTGTCACGCTCGCGCAACAACACCGCTTGTCGAATGAAGGCGAGCATGATGACGATCGCCGCACCGAGTTGCACAATCGAACGCGTGGAGGCGGGCAAAGCAGTCAGTGACGAGGCAAGCGAGACACCCAAGGCTGCCAGCACCACCAGAATCAGAGGGAGCATGCGCAAGGCTCCTTCACATTGGCGGTCCCATCGTGGGCTTGGATTGGTATCAAGGTGAAAACTGTGCAGCCCGAATCCGATGCCGAGTGCCGCCATGGACAAACCCGTGTTCACGAGGCTGCCATCTGAATTGCTCAGGTTCAGCGAGGCCAGATTCCAGATACTCCACAGCACCATCAGCGCGCCTGTGCTCAAGGGCAGCAGCAAGGTTTGCCACTGCGCCCGAACGCGAAGTTTGAGGATCAGGGTCAGACCCAGGCTGGTCGGGGCCATGAGGCTGAAGGGGTACGCTGCCAGCATGCTGACCAGCAGCAGGTCGCCTTCGCCTTGGCGGGGCATGAACAAGGCCAGGGTGGCCACCAGGGTGGCGACAAGAATGCCGGCTGAGTCAAGCGCCACGGCGCGCCAGTCGTCAGGTTTCAACCGCTTTTGGGTCATGTTGACCAGACCAATGGTCAAGCAAGGGCCGCAGGCCAGAAAGAAAGCGTCTGTCAGGTATGGAATCGGCTGCCACCGAGTCCACGCCATCGCATCTTGCAGAATCTGCCCCAACAGCATGCTGCCGACGCCCGCCAGGCACCACGCCAGTCCTTTGCGAAGCGCTGGGTCAGTGGTGCGGGCCCAGCGCTGAAAGACGAGGAGTGTGGCAGCCAGATGGCTGGCCGTCCAGTGCAGGTTGTCGAGCAGGAAGAGGGTGGTTGGGCGTTTGGCGATCAATACCCCAGCGAGGCCTGCCACCGTGGTCAGCAGGGCCAGAACCAGCAGTGATCGGGTGTGCCGGGGTGTCATGCATCAGGGGGTCAGGATGACCTTGACGGAGTGATCAACCCACCCACGGTCCACATAACTGATCAACTGGGTGTTGGAGGCTGTGAGCTTCACCGCGATTTCAGGCGGAATGGCTTCTCTGGGCGGATTGCCTTTGCCTGTGAAGACCATCCGAGACCAGTAGGCATTGAGCTGTGAGGCGGCAATGCCGTGGACTTTTTCGCTGAACTCGTCGCGCAGACTCGTCCCGTTTTGCAAGTCAAGTGGCGTGGCGGGTGAGCCGTCCGGGTAAGAATGGGCTCGACCCAGGAAAATATTGGAAACCTGTTGTCTGCTGAGCGTGCTGATCGGGGATTTGGCGCTGACGATGACCACCACCTGGGCCTGTGCCACGGTCAGCGTGGACAACATCAGGCCGATCAGAGCGAGAGGGTGGAAGAGGGATGTCATGCTGTGCTCCCCTCAGAAAACGAAGTCCAGTGCAAGCGTGTACAAGCCAAAGGACTTGCTACGTGGCTCGCCTGATAGAGACAGTTTGGGAAACGGTGTGGGGTAGGCTCGCGTGGGATCCTGCAACCGTACCTGCAGCATTTCGGCTTTCAATGCGGCGTTGCGGGTGATTTCATAACGCGCGCCGATCGCCCAGCTTTGTCGTGCCGAGTTGCTGGGGAACAAGGGCTCCTGGTTGAAGGCTGGCAACTGGGTGCTGCTGACGCTGGGGTTGAGCAGGTCGGCATCGCTGATGCGGTGTGCGTTGACCTTCTTGAGCTTTTGTACGCCGTAGGTGATGTAGGGCGTCCATTTGCCGCGCGTGATGCTGCCTCCCAGGACCACACCGTGGTAGCTGCTGCGCAGAGATTCGCGGGCAGAGTTGGAGAAGTACTCGCCCCACACGGCATAAGGTTGGAAGTCGTAACGCAAGCCGATGTCGATCAGTGTGCTGCCGAAGTCGGTCAGGGTGTTGTTCAGCGCTTGCGAAACCCGCTGGCAACTGCCGCACCCGTTGAGTTCGGCATTTTGGGATTGCGTCAGCAAAAGCTTGATGAAGTTCGTGGTTGTGCCTTCCACGTAATCATCAAACTTGGTGTAACTGGCTTTGAAGGTCAGCCCACCATTCACTGCACTCAAGCGAATGCCTTTGACAAGGTCGGCTCGGTAGTGGAAGAACTGTTTGCCATCCCGGTCACCTGGCAGCTCAATGCTGGCACGCCCCGCATAGCCAACCACTTCAAGATGCGTGTCACCCACCATCCGTTCATGCGTGATGTTCACCCCGTCGTGGTTGGACAGCGGATACAGGCTGTGGGCCGACAGGTCTGCGCGGACGGTGGTGTTGGCGTATCCGACAAAGCGGCTTTCGGCGTCCATTTGGACCGGGGTCAGCAGGCGTCCAACTTGAATAGTCCAGTGGTCATCGTGGCGGTATTTGATGAAACCCCATTCAAGCTGTGGCTTGATGTGGTCGCGTGCCCGATGACGTGCGATGACTTGCGCCGTTGCAGAAAGCTGTTGGTCGGGGCGGACGTCCAGTTGTACGCCCATCAGCGAATCGTTGGCCACTGACCATTCATGGGTAGTGGCCAAGCTGGTGTTTTGGGGGTAACTGACATAACCCGTGCCACTGTCATCGGTTCGGGTGGCGCTGAGGGTGCCAAAACCACGAATGAGCCAGGTGTCAGGCGCAGTTTGGGCTTGAACTGCCGTGTTGCCGCTCAGTAAACAGAGAAGGACCAGTTGTTTGAGCGAGCACATGAGGCGACATCTCGGCGGGTTTTACCCATGGGAGGGGAGGTACCTCGCCACGGCAAAAAGTGACTACAGTTTAACGGATCAAGTATCAAGTATCAAGTATCAAGTAATTCGGTCATCTCCGCAACACGGGGCCACCCGAGTCTGTTGCGTCACACCGACTCGGTGCAATCCACATGGAGCGAGATGCCTTGCAACAAGAATCCCCGAGGCGCATGGGTTTTGTGGCCGGTCACAGGATCAGGATTTGACAGACGCGGCACAATGAACAATCGAACCGTCCTCTGGCAGGACGCTTGCAGGTTTACCAACACTTCAGACGATCATGTCCTTTACTGTCCTTTTGATGTTCATTGGTGGCTTGATCGCCCTGGTGCTGGGTGCTGGCTGGCTGGTGCGCGGTGCGGCCAAGCTCGCGCTGTCGTTTGGCATCTCGCCCTTGGTTGTGGGACTGACAGTGGTTGCGTTCGGCACGAGTGCGCCCGAGTTGGCCGTGTCTGCTGGGGCGGTGCTGGACGGCAAGGTGGACATTGCCATCGGCAATGTGGTGGGCAGCAATATTCTCAACGTGTTGTTCATTCTGGGTGCGTCGGCCCTGATTGCCCCTTTGGTGGTGCATGTGCAACTGATCCGTCAGGAAGTGCCCATCATGATTGCGGCCACCGTGGCGTTGTTGCTCATGATGCTGGACGGGGTTCTGGCCAATTGGGAGTCTGCCGTGCTGGCGGGGGCGATGGTTATCTATACCGTCTTTCTGGTACTGCAATCGCGTCGCCAGGGGGCAGCGTCCGTCTCTGAATTCGAGGGTGAGGTTGACCTGAGCACCACCTGGGACCGACATTGGTCAGCCCAGGTTGGGTTGATTCTGGTTGGCCTGGTGGCGCTGGTCGCCGGCAGCCACTTTCTGGTCGAAGCGGCCGTGACCACGGCCAAACAGCTGGGTGTCAGCGACGTGGTCATTGCCTTGACCATCGTGGCCCTGGGGACTTCTCTGCCCGAGGTTGCCACCTCGATCACCGCAGCACTGAAGGGGCAGCGTGACTTGGCCGTGGGCAATGTGGTCGGCAGCAATACCTTCAACATCCTGGGTTGCCTCGGGATCTCGGGCTTGCTGTCAACATCGGGCTTGGCGGTTGCCGAGTCGGTGATCAACTTTGACGCCTGGGTGATGCTGGCTGTGGCGCTGGCGTGCCTGCCCGTCATCATCACCGGGCGTGAAATTGCCCGATGGGAAGGTGGCGTCTTTCTGGGCTACTACGCGGCTTATACGGCCTATTTGATTTTGGCTTCACAGGCGCATGATGCTTTGCCTCGCTTCAGCGCCGTGATGCTGTACTTCGTGGTGCCTTTGACGGTCATCACGATGGGCGTGTCCTTGTTTCAGCATCACCGCGCTGCGGGGCGAGTGGCCTGAGGCCTGATTTGCGAGGGTTCAGGCCTCAGGGTCGATGCTCAAAAAGTGCTGCACGCTGTCGGCCATCAGGGGAGCCAGTGATACCGCGTTGCTGTTGTGGATCACGCTGTCGGTGCTCCAGATGTGCTCGATACCTGCCGCACGGATGACGTCCAGCGCATCGGCTGCAAACAGGGCGTGGGTGACAGCCACGTCCACCGAGCGCGCGCCAGCGGCCCGCAGCAGTTTGCAGGCTTCTACCAGGGTGCGTCCGGAACTGGCCATGTCATCGAGCAGGACCACGTGGCGGTCTTGCACCACGACACCGTCGGGCAAGGTGATGTGTACATCGCGGTCGCCGTGACGCACCTTGGTGCACACGCCGTGGTCAAAGCCGCAAACGGCTGCTGCCGAGGCAATCCACTGTGCCGATTCGCCGTCCGGCCCCATCAGCATGGCCTGGGGTCGCTCTTTGGCGATCAGCTCAGCGAGCTTTGGCGCGCCGGACAGGGCGATGGCATAGGGGCCAGGGAAGGCCTCGTCGAGGCGGCTGATGCGATGCAGGTGCGGATCGACCGTGATCAGGCCATCGAACAACTTTGACAAGAAGCGGCCGACGATGGTCTGGCTGACGATCTCTCCAGGGTGAAAGGCGATGTCCTGGCGCATGTAAGCCAGATATGGCGCGACCAGCAGTATGTGTTGCGCACCCAGCTTGCGTGCTTCCTCGCTCACCAGCAGCAACTCGACCAATTTGTCATTGGGCTTGTCCAGACTGCGGTAGATGACCAGCTTCGAAGGCAACTTGCCTGCCGCATCGACAGGTAGTTTCAGGCGCAACTCAAGGTCGGGGAAACGGTGACGACCGACACAGGCGGCAGGCAGACCGCACGCCTCGGCCAGCCTGAGTGCGGGAGCCTGTTCGTCTTCAAAATACAGCAACAAGGCAGACATCAGAACTCCACAATCTGGCGAATTTCGGCTCCGGCTTCGCCGAGGTAGTAACCAGCGTGGCGCTCGCTGGCCTGGCGGGCAAATTCGAGGTCGGATGAGTAGGCGGCGTAGACGCGGTACAGCGGTTGGCCTTCCTTGACGGTGTCGCCCAGCTTGAACAGCAGGTCCACCCCAGCGCCTTGCACCTTGGGCGCACCGGCCAGACGCGCCAGACGTGCGACCTGCTGGTTGTCGATGCCCGAGACGATGCCGTCGCGCTTGGCCAGCACCTCGAAGCTCAGCGGTGCCAGGGCCGGGTGATCGGGGTCGAAGGGCTTGTGGCCTTGCGCGTCGATGATGGCGCGCATCTTGGCCATGGCGCGGCCCGATTCCAGGATGTCGCGTGCGATGGCATAGCCGTCGCCGCCACGCACATCGGGGTCGAACTCCAGAATGCGTCCGGCCAGGCGCAGCGACTTCTGGCGCAGGTCGTGCGGCGCACGTGGGTCGTTGGCCAGCACCCACATCACGTCACGCGCCTCCAGCACCGGTCCGATGCCGTTGCCGATGGGCTGGCGCCCGTCGGTGATCACCACGTCGATGGTCAGGCCCATGCGCTTGGCCACGAACTCGAACAGCTTGCGCAGGCGCTGCGCATCGGGGATGGTGCGCACTTTGGCGGTGGCGCCCACGGGGATGTCGAGCAGCAGGTGGGTGGAACCAGCCGCCACCTTCTTGGACAGGATGGAGGCCACCATCTGCCCGGGCGAGTCGATGGACAGGGGGCGCTCGACCGAGATCAGCACATCGTCGGCGGGCGACAGGTCGGAGGTGCCGCCCCAGGCCAGGCAACCGCGATGTTCGCGCACGATTTCGCTGAGACGGTCGAAGCTGGGTTCGACATTGGCCAGCACCTCCATGGTGTCGGCGGTGCCGGCGGGCGAGGTGATGGCGCGCGATGAGGTTTTGGGGCAGAGCATGCCGTGAGCGGCCACGATGGGCACGACCAGCATGGACGTGCGGTTGCCGGGGATGCCACCAATGCAGTGCTTGTCCACCACCGGGTGGGCGTGCCAGTCGAGGCGGCGGCCCATGGACGCCATGGCGTCGGTCAGGCTGTAAACCTCTTCGCGGTCAAGTTCGCCCTGGTTGCAGGCCACCACGAAGGCCGTCAGTTCGATCTTGGAGTACCGGTGCTCGGTGATGTCGCGCACGATGGCGTGATAGTTCTCGTGACTCAGGCGCTCGCCGGAAATCTTGCGGTGCAGCGCCGGGATCGACGACGGCGGTTCAGCCTGACTGACGCGAGTGGGATGGCCTTCGATCAGGCCCAACAATGCGAAGGCGTCCTCAGACAAACCGAGCTGATCGAGGCCCACGATGCAGGTGTCGTCCACCACGTTGAGCGTGGCCAAGATGCGGTGGCCGTTGGCCGTGATCTCGACCTTGGACAAGGCCTGAAAACCTTCGGCACGGTACACCGCGCAGTCGCGGTGCATGTAGGCCACGTTTTCGCGGTATGTGTCGATGGCCACCCGCTTGAGGCGCAACAGTGCCGGAGCAGCATCGGCATCTGTGGCGGCGGATGTTGCAGGCGAGGCCGGGAGGGCGGTGACAGAAACTTCGTCAGGCGTCATGGGAGTCGGCGGTGTCGTTTCAGACATCGTACTCCCATGAGCGCGCAGTGTTTCAGGTCGCAATCAGCTTGCAACTGAAACCCTGGCCCGAGGTGATGACCTCCAGCAGGCGGTCGATGTTGGGGTGTTTGCCGGGGTGGGCACGGGCGTCGTCGGTGTGCTCGGCGAAGATGGCCAGACCTTCTTCTGCGGCGGCGGCATTGATGCTGCCGTGCTTGGCGGCCAAGGCGGCGTACACCGCCAGGGAGCCGGCCTTGCCCGGCTTGTTTTCGATGGTGGCGGCGACGTTGCCAGCTGTGTCGATCAGTTCGAGGGCGGCCAGGTGACCGATGGCGGGAAGTTGTTTGAGATTGTCGGCAAAGGCCATGGGGGGCTCCAGCAAGGCGGCGGCCCGGTGGGCCGCGCGAAACGGGCGCTATTGTGCCCCAGCGACCACCGTGGTCATTGTCGTCGCGGGTGCACCATTCACTTCGCCAGTTTCCGTCAATCGACAGGCCAACAAAGCTGCGTCGTCCCCGGCCATTACCTCTCCCCAGTGCACGATATCCAGCCGTCCATCGGTGTGTTCCACGAGTGCGGTGAGGCTTTCTACCCAGTCGCCATCGTTGCAATACAGGATCCCGTCAATGGACCGGATCTCGGCATGGTGGATGTGGCCGCACACCACGCCTTGCGCGCTGCGTTTGAGCGCCTCGCGTGCGAGGGCTGCTTCAAAATCCGCCACATAACTGACCGCTCGCTTGACTTTGAGCTTGAGATACTTGGACAGTGACCAGTAGGGCAGGCCACGCCGTGCGCGCCACGAGTTCAGGTAGCGGTTGAGCTTGAGAGTGAACTCGTAGAGCGAGTCACCCAGCAGCGCCAGCCAGCGCGCGCATTGGATCACACCGTCGTACAGGTCGCCGTGGGTGACCCATAGCCGACGGCCATCAGCCGTGGTGTGCAGGCATTCTTCGACCAGTTCAACACCGCCAAAAGCGTGACCCAGATAGGTGCGGGCAAATTCGTCGTGGTTGCCCGGGATATAGACCACGCGCGTGCCTTTGCGGGCTTTGCGCAGGATCTTCTGGATGACGTCGTTGTGCACCTGCGGCCAGTACCAGGTGCGGCGCAGTTGCCAGCCGTCAATGATGTCGCCGACCAGGTAGAGGGTGTCGCAGTCCACGCGCTTGAGAAAGTCCAGCAGGGCCTTGGCCTGACAGCCTGGTGTGCCCAGATGAACGTCCGAGACCCACGCTGTGCGCACGTGATAACGCCTGTTTGAATCCGTTTGCTGCGGAGGTGATGGCGGGACGCCCTCCGGCGCGGCACCCAGGCCGTTGGCGGTGAGTTCTCGCAGCAGAGGGGCGTGGATCCAGGCGCGCATGCGAGCCATGGTGGGCGCGCACTGTGACAACGCCACGACGCCTCGGTGACGGGTGAGTGACGTCGGTGCGCAACCCGCTGGCTTGCGGGCTCTGTCAACGTCAGGCCGTGGGGCGCGCCTTGTAGAACTGCACCGGCGTTGCCGGGATCTGGTTGAGCACCGACTTCTTGATCTTGCCCACCACGTGCATCTCGCAGGGCTTGCAGTCAAAGCGCAGGGTGAGTTTTTCCTTGCCGTTGATCAGTTGCAGCGGCTCGGCACGCACCGTGCCTTGCACGCCGGTCACGCCCTTGGCCTGCTTGGGGCACAGGCTCAGCGAGTAGCGCACGCAGTGCTTGGTGATCATCAGGCTGACCTCGCCCAGCTCTTCCTGGCTTTCGTAAGCGGCCTCGATCACCTGCACACCGTGCTTGGCGTAAAAGTCGCGGGCCTTGTGGTTGAAGACGTTGGCCAGGTAGCTCAGGGTGTCTTCCGGGTAGGCCACCGGGGGCTCCACGGGCGTGCCGGGCTGCGGGCGCTCGTAGGCGGCGGCGCGGGCGGCTTCCAAGGCCTCTACGGCGTCGCGGCGCAGGTGCTTGATCACCGAGGCAGGCACGAACCAGGGCTGGGCGGTCGCCAGGCTGACGTCGTTCACCGAGAAAATCGTGTTGCCCAGTTTGCCCAGGTTGTCTCGCAGGCTGGCTTCGGCCTGGGTGGCATCCTGAGGGGCTTGCTTCTCGCAGCTCACCGAGGCGTTGCCCACGCAGCCGTCTTCGTCGGTCACGGACAGCGTCAGGCCGTCGGCGGTGTCGCTCAAGGCCAGCCAGACGCCGATGCGGCGCTCGGCCGATTTCTTGGACAGCAGGTTTTCCCAGGCGTGATCGCGGTTGCGGTTGATGGCCACACCGGGCTTGAGGTCGGCCAGAGCGGCGATGTCTTCATTGGGGAAGACGCGCCACAGGCGGCCGGCCTTGCCCACGGGATCGGCAGTGTTGACCTGCACGCCCACGATGTCCTTGGTCAGGGTCAGGTAGTTCAGGCCATCGCCGTTGTGGATGCCGCCGGCTTCGCGCACGGCCTCGTCGTCAATGGCGACGTCAAACCACTTGTCGCCCACCTTGGCAATTTCGCCCACGGGCAAGCCGAGGTACTTGGGGCTTTCGAACGCGCCGATGTCTTCCTTGCGGCCCTTGACGAAGTAGTCGGTGCTGCCGCGGTTGAAGTTGCGCTCGGGGTCGGGCTGGAAGAAGAAGGTGTTTTCGCCCGACGAGGCGCGAGACAGCTCGGGGCGTGCCTCCAGGATCTCGTCGAGTAGCATGCGGTAATGGGCGGTGAGGTTCTTCACGTAGCCCATGTCCTTGTAGCGGCCCTCGATCTTGAACGAGCTCACGCCCGCGTCGATCAGGGCTTCGAGGTTGGCGCTTTGGTCGTTGTCCTTCATGGACAGCACGTGCTGTTCGAACGCGACCATCTGGCCGCTGCTGTCGGTCACGTTGTAGGGCAGGCGGCAGGCCTGCGAGCAGTCGCCGCGGTTGGCGCTGCGGCCGGTGTGGGCATGGCTGATGAAGCACTGGCCGCTGTAGGCCACGCACAGCGCGCCGTGGATGAAAAACTCGATGGCGCAGTGGGTGTTGACCGCGATGTCGCGGATCTGTTTCAGGTTCAATTCGCGCGCCAGCACGATCTGGCTGAAGCCCACGTCTTGCAGGAACTTGGCTTTTTCGACCGTGCGGATGTCGGTCTGGGTGGAGGCGTGCAACTGGATCGGGGGCAGGTCGAGCTCCAGCAGGCCCATGTCCTGCACGATCAGCGCGTCCACCCCGGCGTCGTACAGCTCCCAGATCTGCTTGCGTGCGCCTTCCAGCTCGTCGTCGCGCAGGATGGTGTTGAGCGTGGCGAACACCTTGGCGTGGTAGCGGTGGGCGTGTTGTGTCAGGCGGGCAATGTCCTGCACCGAATTGCTGGCGTTGGCGCGCGCCCCGAACGACGGCCCACCGATGTAGATGGCATCGGCACCGTGGTTGATGGCCTCGATGCCGATGTCGGCGGTCTTGGCGGGTGCGAGCAATTCAAGGGGGTGGCGGGCGGCGAGGAGCATGGGTGACGCGATCCAAAGAGCAAACCGCCGATACTATCGCCATGCGCGCGCGAAAAGCTCATATCCCCACATCAACACCCCCCCACAGTCGGGATTCCGGCGCACCTTCTGCCCCTGTGGCAGGCCGTTTCGACCGGCTGGACGCCTTGCGCGGTTTTGCTTTGGTGTGGATGGCGGTGTTTCATTTCTGCTTTGACCTCAGCACCTACCGCCTGTTGGATGCCAATTTCTACCAGGATGCGCTGTGGACCACCCAGCGCACGCTGATCCTGTCGCTGTTTTTGCTGTGTGCGGGTGCCGGGCAGGCGGTGGCCACGGCGCAGGGGCAAAGCTGGGCGCGCTTTGGACGGCGCTGGGCCCAGGTGCTGGGCTGTGCGCTGCTGGTGAGCTTGGGTAGCTGGTTCATGTTCCCACGCAGCTACATCTCGTTTGGCGTGCTGCACGGCATGGCGGTGATGCTGATCGTGGCCCGCGTGAGCGCGCCGCTGCGCGGCTGGCTGTGGCCGCTGGGCCTGCTGGCGGTGTGCCTGCCACAGCTCATCCAACACCCGTTTTTCGACACCCGCCTGACCAACTGGGTGGGCCTGGTCACCCACAAACCCATCACCGAAGACTACGTGCCGGTGCTGCCCTGGCTGGGCGTGATGTGGTGGGGCATGGCCGCCACCCAGTGGATCTTGTCACGCCGACCGGGGTGGATGGCATCGCCAGCGGTGGCTTCGGGCGACAATATCGGCTTCGCGAACTGGTGGCCGCGCATCAGGCAGGGATTGAGCCTGCTGGGCCGCTGGAGCCTGACTTTTTACATGGTGCACCAACCGGTGCTGATCGGTGGCCTGCTGGCGTGGATGACGCTGACGGGCCGGCCTTGACCCACGAAACTCCCATGACCCAAGACGAACTGAAAACCCTGGTGGGCCGCGCGGCCCTGGATTACGTGAAGCC
>JAGOKC010000040.1 GCA_017994835.1 Aquabacterium sp.
CGGAGAATGAACCCGTGCTGCCCGTACTGCCCCAAGCTCTTCTGGCCCTCGCAGACGGCACGGTCTTTCTAGGCACTTCGATCGGCGCTGCCGGTCAGACAGTCGGCGAAGTGGTGTTCAACACCTCGATGACCGGCTACCAGGAAATCCTCACCGACCCCAGCTATTGCCGCCAGATCGTCACCTTGACGTATCCGCACATCGGCAACTACGGCGTCAACGGTGAAGACGTCGAAGCCTCGAAAGTCCATGCCGCCGGTCTGATTATCAAAGACCTGCCCATCCGCGCCTCCAACTTCCGCCAGACTCAAACGCTCTCGCAGTACCTGCAGGCTGAAGGCACCGTTGGCATTGCCAACATCGACACCCGCATGCTGACCCGTCTGTTGCGCGCCAAGGGGACGCAAAGCGGTGTCATCGTGGCCTTGCCCGTAGGCGAGGCCGTCACAGAGTCCATCATTGCCGATGCGGTGGCTCAAGCCAAGGCTGCGCCCAGCATGAACGGCCAGGATCTTGCCAAGGTTGTCAGCCAGACCAGCGTGACGGTTTGGGACGAAACCGAGTGGAAACTCGCTCATCCGCAACTCGATGGCGCACCCGGTTTTGGCAAACAGACGACTCCCAAGTTCCATGTGGTTGCGTATGACTTTGGCGTCAAGCGCAACATCCTGCGCATGCTGGCTGAGCGCGGCTGCAAGGTCACTGTGCTGCCGGCACAAACGCCCGCTGCCGAGGCCCTGAAGTACAAGCCTGATGGCATCTTCCTGTCCAACGGCCCTGGCGACCCCGAGGCCTGCGACTACGCGATTGCCGCGGTCAAGGAACTGGTCGAGACCGGCATCCCCACCTTCGGGATCTGCCTGGGTCACCAGATCATGGCCCTGGCTGCCGGTGCCAAGACCTTCAAGATGAGCCACGGCCATCACGGCGGCAACCACCCCGTGAAAGACCTGGACACCGGTCGCGTCAGCATCACCAGCCAGAACCACGGTTTTGCGGCGGACATCGACTCGCTGCCGGCCAACCTGCGCGCCACGCACATCTCGCTGTTTGACGGCACGCTCCAAGGCATGGCTTTCACCGACAAACCCGCTTTCAGCTTCCAGGGTCACCCGGAAGCCTCGCCCGGACCGCACGACATCGGCTACCTGTTTGACCGCTTTGTGGCATTGATGGAGAAAGAATGATTAGCCCCCAAGCTTGCGGCCAGGCCGCTTCGCTGCCCCCCAAGGGGGCGCGTGCCTCCTTTGAGGCGGCTCGGCAGGAGACACAACATGCCTAAGCGCACAGACATCAAGAGCATCCTCATCATTGGCGCGGGCCCGATCATCATCGGTCAGGCCTGCGAATTCGACTACTCCGGCGCTCAGGCCTGCAAGGCCCTGCGCGAAGAGGGCTACAAGGTCATCCTGGTCAACAGCAACCCTGCGACCATCATGACCGACCCCACTACGGCCGACGTCACCTACATCGAGCCCATCACCTGGCAGGTTGTCGAAAAAATCATCGCCAAAGAGCGCCCTGACGCAATCTTGCCGACCATGGGTGGCCAGACCGCGCTGAACTGCGCGCTCGACCTGCACAAGCATGGCGTGCTGGACAAGTACAAGGTCGAAATGATCGGTGCCAACGAGCACGCGATCGAAAAGGCCGAAGACCGCCAGAAGTTCAAGGAAGCCATGACCAGCATCGGTCTGGACTCCGCCAAGTCGGGCATTGCCCACTCGATGGAAGAGGCCTGGGCGGTGCAAAAGCGCATCACGGCCGACATCGGCGGTGCTGGCTTCCCCATGGTGATTCGCCCTAGCTTCACGCTGGGTGGCACCGGTGGGGGCATTGCCTACAACCCCGAAGAATTCGAAGAGATCTGCAAGCGTGGTCTGGACCTGTCCCCGACCAAGGAGCTGCTGATCGAAGAATCGCTGATTGGTTGGAAAGAGTACGAAATGGAAGTGGTCCGCGACAAGGCGGACAACTGCATCATCGTGTGCTCGATCGAAAACCTGGACCCGATGGGCATCCACACCGGTGACTCCATCACCGTGGCCCCGGCTCAGACCCTGACCGACCGCGAATACCAGCTGCTGCGCAACGCCTCCATCGCCATCCTGCGCGAAATCGGCGTGGAAACCGGCGGCTCCAACGTGCAGTTCTCGATCAACCCGGACAACGGCCGGATGATCGTGATCGAGATGAACCCGCGTGTGTCGCGTTCGTCGGCGCTGGCCTCCAAGGCCACGGGCTTCCCGATCGCCAAGATCGCGGCCAAGCTGTCGGTCGGCTACACGCTCGACGAGCTCAAGAACGACATCACCGGCGGCGCGACCCCGGCGTCGTTCGAGCCCTCCATCGACTACGTCGTCACCAAGATTCCGCGTTTTGCTTTCGAGAAGTTCCCTGCAGCCGACTCGCGTCTGACGACGCAGATGAAGTCGGTGGGCGAGGTGATGGCCATGGGCCGCACCTTCCAGGAATCGTTCCAGAAGGCTCTGCGTGGTTTGGAAACCGGCATCGATGGCCTGAGCGAGCGCAGCGATGACCGCGACGAAATCGTCGAAGAGATCGGCACGGCTGGCCCTGAGCGCATCCTGTTCCTGGGCGATGCCTTCCGCATGGGCATGAGTCTGGACGAAGTCTTCGAAGAAACCAAAATCGACCCCTGGTTTCTGGCCCAAATTGAAGACATCATCAAGACCGAAGAGCAGGTCAAGTCACGCAAGCTGGACTCGCTGACGGCGGCCGAAATGCGTTACCTCAAGCAAAAGGGCTTCTCGGATCGCCGCCTGGCCAAACTGATGGGCACCGACCAGCACGCTGTGCGCAAGGCTCGTCATGCGTTGAACGTGCGCCCGGTGTACAAGCGCGTGGACACCTGCGCAGCCGAGTTTGAAACGCAAACCGCCTACATGTACTCGTGCTACGAGTCCGAAGGTGGTGAGTGCGAAGCCGCGCCGACCGACAAGAAAAAAATCATGGTGCTGGGTGGTGGCCCGAACCGCATCGGTCAAGGTATCGAGTTCGACTACTGCTGCGTCCACGCCTCCCTCGCCATGCGCGAAGACGGCTACGAGACCATCATGGTCAACTGCAATCCCGAGACCGTATCGACCGACTACGACACCTCCGACCGCCTGTACTTCGAGCCCGTGACGCTGGAAGACGTGCTGGAAATCGTTGACAAGGAAAAACCAGTTGGCGTGATCGTGCAGTACGGTGGTCAGACCCCCTTGAAGCTCGCGCTGGATCTGGAACGTGCGGGCGTGCCCATCATCGGCACCTCGCCTGACAGCATCGACATCGCAGAAGACCGTGAGCGCTTCCAGGCCTTGCTGCACAAGCTGGGTCTGAAACAGCCGCCCAACCGCACTGCCCGCAACGAGGACGACGCCATCAAACTGGCCAACGAGATTGGTTATCCGCTGGTGGTGCGTCCGTCCTATGTGCTGGGTGGTCGCGCGATGGAAATCGTGCACGGTGACAAGGACCTGGAGCGCTACATGCGCGAAGCCGTCCGCGTTTCCGAGAAGTCGCCCGTGCTGCTGGATCGCTTCCTGAACGACGCGGTCGAAGTGGACGTGGACTGCATCTCTGATGGCACCGAAGTCATGATCGGCGGCATCATGGAGCACATTGAGCAAGCTGGCGTGCACTCAGGTGACTCTGCCTGCTCACTGCCGCCCTACACCTTGAGCCAGGAACTGCAGGACGAGTTGCGCCGCCAGACCGCTCAAATGGCCAAGGCGTTGAACGTGGTCGGCCTGATGAACGTGCAGTTCGCCATTCAAGGCGATGTCACCAAGGGTTTGAACGACGCCACAGTTTTTGTGCTGGAGGTGAACCCCCGTGCATCGCGTACCGTGCCGTACGTGTCCAAGGCAACAGGTCAACCGTTGGCCAAGATCGCTGCACGCTGCATGGCCGGTCAAAAGCTCTCAAGCCAGAAATCGCCCGATGGCAAAGCCCCGCGCGAGGTTGTGCCGCCTTACTTCACCGTCAAGGAAGCCGTTTTCCCATTCAACAAGTTCCCTGGTGTTGACCCTGTTCTTGGCCCTGAAATGCGTTCCACCGGCGAGGTCATGGGCGTGGGCGTCACCTTCGGTGAGGCCATGCTCAAGAGCCAGTTGGGCGCCGGATCGCGCCTGCCTGAAAAGGGCACCGTCTGCATTTCCGTGAAAGACGGCGACAAGCAGCGTGCGGTCGAGGTGGCACGTGACCTGATTGCTCTGGGTTTCCAGGTCGTTGCGACCAAGGGCACGGCTGCTGCAATTGCAGCGGCTGGCATTGCCGTCAAGCCGGTGAACAAGGTCAAGGATGGTCGCCCGCACATCTCCGACGCCATCAAGGCTGGTGAGATCCAGTTGGTGTTCACCACGGTGGATGAGACGCGTACGGCAATTGCCGATTCGCGCAGCATTCGCCAGGCAGCACTGGGCAACCGCGTGACCTACTACACAACGATGGCTGGTTGCGAGGCCGCCGTGCAGGCGCTTCAGCATCATGACGATATGGTCGTGTACTCCCTGCAGGAGTTGCACGCCAAATTGCACTAAACTGTCCCATCAGTTGCAGGCGCGTGTCGCCTGCGACACAACAGTCATCATCTCTGGGCCGCGCCCTTCCACCCCTTCTCAGTGGGTCTGGGCTGCGGCTCAGTTCTTTTTCGAGACGAAACCATGTCCACCATTCCGATTACCAAGCGCGGCGCAGAATTGCTCAAGGAAGAGCTGCATCGGCTCAAGCACGTTGAGCGTCCTGCTGTGGTTCAAGCCATTGCTGAGGCTCGCGCGCAGGGCGACCTGTCAGAAAACGCCGAATACGACGCGGCCAAGGACAAGCAAGGTTTCATTGAAGGACGCATTGCTGAGGTCGAAGGCAAGCTGTCCGCAGCGCAAATCATCGACCCGTCCAGCCTGGATGCAGGTGGCCGTGTGGTGTTTGGTTCAACGGTCGAGATGGAAATCGAGGCCACCGGCGATGTGGTGACCTACCAGATCGTGGGTGACGATGAGGCTGACCTCAAGCACGGACTGATTTCGATCAGTTCGCCCATCGCCCGTGCCTTGATTGGCAAAGTGGCCGGTGATGTGGCTTCGGTTCAGGCCCCCGGCGGCGTGCGCGACTACGAAATCATCGAAGTTCGCTACATTTGACCTGGGGTAAGGATGGGGCCCGGCTACCGGATGGCACGGGCCACAATCTGAGTGCAGCTGGGTTGCACTCAGGCCGGTTTTTTGCTGGTGGTGCGCTTTTTGGCGCGCTTGATGAGGCCACCGGCCGTGACGCGCTGGTTGCCCATCACGGTGACTTTCTTGATCTCTGGGCGACGCAGGCCGCTCTTTGAGAATTTCAAAATTTTGACCTCACGCGGACCTGGACCTCGGCCTTCGCGTTCTTCGGCGCTGATTTTTTCGGGCATGGGTCGCCACAGTACGAGCAACTTGCCGATATGCTGGATGGGTGCAGCGTTCAGCTTGTCGCACAACTGGGCGTAGATGTCTTCGCGCACGGCGCGGTCATCACCGAGCACACGTACTTTGATGAGTCCATGCGCCTTGAGTGCGGCATCGGCTTCTTTGAGGACAGCAGGCGTCAGCCCATCTCCGCCGATCATCACGACGGGGTCCAGGTGGTGTGCGTCGGCCCGCAGGGCACGACGTTCGGCGGTGGTCAATTCAATTGCAGGCATCCTCGTATTATCAAGCCATGAAAGTCCAAACCAAAAGCAAAAAGGTCAACAAGGCCTGGTTGAATGAACATATCCACGATACTTACGTGCGATTGGCGCAAAAAGAAGGCTTTCGATCACGCGCAGCGTACAAGCTCAAGGAAATCGACGAGACGCTGGGGTTGATCAAGCCAGGGCAGTTGGTGGTCGATCTGGGGGCCGCACCGGGGGCGTGGAGTCAGTATGTGCGCCGCAAATTCGCGCCGAAGGATGCCGGAACGGGCGGGGCGGCCGTGGGTGAGCTCAACGGCACCATCATTGCGCTGGACCTGCTGGACTTTGAGGCCATCGAGGGGGTGCAGTTCATACAGGGCGACTTCCGCGAGGAAGTGGTGCTGCAGCAATTGCAGGCTTGCGTGGGCGATCGCCCGGTTGATGTTGTGATTTCCGACATGGCACCCAACCTGAGTGGCATCGGCGCACACGATGCGGCCCGGATCGAAAATCTGGTCGAACTGGCCATCGACTTTGCTCAGCGGCATCTCAAAAAAGATGGTGCGTTGGTGTGCAAAGTCTTCCACGGCTCGGGCTACACGCAGTTGGTGGACATGTTCAAGGCGAATTTTCGTGTGGTGAAACCTATGAAGCCCAAAGCCTCACGTGACAAGTCATCTGAGACCTTTCTGGTCGGGATTGGGCTCAAGGGTCGATGAATTTTCTTCATCGGGGCGATCAGGGTGGACAAAACCGGGCATTCGCTGTGGGCAGTCGCCTGCAGGGGTACTCTTGACTCGTCTAGAATCGTCCACATATAGCTCGTGGATCTTGTGATTCTTTGTCAGGTTGATGAAGTTTGTTTCAGGATGGAGCCCCGAGCGGGTGTGGTGATGCATCCAGCATCAGCCCGTTCAGGTCGAATTGGAAGAAGGAGCCTCGGTGAACAATCAATGGTTCTCGAAGATTGCAGTCTGGTTGGTGGTGGCGTTGGTGTTGTTCACCGTGTTCAAGCAGTTCGATCGCGTGAGCACGGCCGGCGGTCAGATCGCCTATTCGGACTTCCTTGAGGAAGTTCGGGCCAAGCGCATCAAGAGTGTGGTGCTGCAGGAGAACGGCGGCGGTGCCACCGAGATTCTGGCTGTCACCACCGATGACAAGCGTCTGCGCAGCACGGCCACTTACCTCGACCGCGGTCTGGTGGGTGACCTGCTGGCCAGCGGCGTCAAGTTCGACGTGAAGGCCCGCGAGGAACCATCATTGCTCATGAGCCTGCTGGTGTCCTGGGGGCCGATGCTGTTGCTGATTGGCGTGTGGGTGTATTTCATGCGCCAGATGCAAGGTGGTGGTGGCAAGGGCGGGGCGTTCAGCTTCGGCAAGAGTCGCGCCCGCATGCTCGACGATACCAACAACACCGTCACCTTTGCGGACGTGGCGGGTTGCGACGAGGCCAAGGAAGAAGTGAAGGAATTGGTGGACTTCCTGCGTGATCCGCAGAAATTCCAGAAGCTGGGCGGTCGCATTCCGCGCGGTGTGCTGCTGGTCGGCCCTCCGGGTACGGGTAAGACGCTGCTGGCCAAGTCCATTGCGGGCGAAGCCAAGGTGCCGTTCTTCACCATCTCGGGTTCGGACTTCGTTGAAATGTTCGTCGGCGTGGGTGCATCGCGTGTGCGTGACATGTTCGAGCAGGCCAAGAAGAACGCCCCTTGCATCATTTTCATCGACGAAATTGATGCAGTCGGTCGTCACCGTGGCGCTGGCCTGGGTGGTGGCAACGACGAGCGAGAACAGACCCTCAACCAGATGCTGGTCGAGATGGACGGCTTTGATACCAATGTGGGCGTGATCGTGGTGGCTGCCACCAACCGCCCTGACATTCTGGATCCGGCCTTGCTGCGTCCCGGTCGTTTCGACCGCCAGGTGTATGTGACCCTGCCGGACGTGCGTGGCCGCGAGCAGATTCTGAACGTGCACGTGCGCAAGGTTCCTGTGGGGCAAGACGTGCGTGCCGACATCCTGGCGCGTGGCACCCCCGGTTTCTCGGGTGCCGACCTCGCCAACCTGGTCAATGAAGCTGCCTTGTTTGCCGCACGCCGCAATGGCCGTGTGGTGGAGATGCAGGACTTCGAGAAGGCTAAGGACAAGATCATGATGGGCCCTGAGCGCAAGTCCATGATCATGCCCGAGGAGGAGCGTCGCAACACGGCCTACCACGAGGCGGGTCACGCCCTGGTGGCGCGCTTGCTGCCCAAGACCGATCCGGTGCACAAGGTCACCATCATCCCGCGCGGCCGCGCGCTGGGTGTGACCATGCAGCTGCCTGTGGGCGACCGTTACAGCATGGACAAGACCCGCATGCTGGACACGATCTCGGTGCTGTTCGGTGGGCGCATTGCCGAAGAAGTCTTCATGAACCAGATGACGACGGGCGCGAGCAACGACTTCGAGCGTGCCACCGCCATCGCGCGTGACATGGTGACCCGTTACGGCATGACCGACGAACTGGGCCCGGTGGTGTACGCCGAGAACGAGGGCGAGGTCTTCCTGGGCCGCTCCATCACCAAGACCACGCACATGTCCGAAGAGACGATGCAGAAGGTTGACAAGCAGATCCGCAAGATCATCGACGAGCAGTACGCTTTGGCGCGCAAGCTCATCGAAGACAATCAGGACAAGATGCACGCGATGGCCAAGGCTTTGCTGGAATGGGAAACCATCGACGCCGAGCAGATCGAAGAGATCATGGCCGGCAAGGAGCCGAGTCCTCCCAAGGACTGGACGCCTTCCGTCAACCGTGCCGGGGGTGACCCCAAGCCTCCCGTCAATCCTGACAGTGCGCCTGCTGCAGTCTGAGTTGCGTTCACACACCATTCAACGGGGCTTCGGCCCCGTTGTGTATTTCAGCTTCCCGTTGTTTGCATCATGTTGACTTGGCACACCACCCGTTTTCAGATTGCGCTGAATCGCCCGCAGGTCATGGGCATCGTCAATGTGACGCCTGATTCGTTCTCGGATGGAGGGCAACACGCTGACACACGACGTGCCCTCGCACATTGCGAGAAGCTGATCAGGGACGGAGCCGACATTCTGGATCTGGGCGGTGAATCGACCCGTCCGGGCGCACCCACCTTGACGGTGGAGGAGGAGTGGACGCGACTGGAAGGCGTGCTTCGCGCTGCGCTGACCATGGGCGTGCCGCTCTCGGTGGACACTTGCAAGGCCGAAGTGATGCGCCGTGCCTTGGATCTGGGGGTGGACATCATCAATGATATCCGTGGGTTGGAAGATGATGGGGCAGTCGAGGCAGTGGCACGGCACGGTGCGTGCGGCGTCTGTCTGATGCACATGCAAGGTGACCCCGCCACCATGCAATTGCGACCCAGCTATCCGGATGTTGTGGCCGAGGTCAAGTCTTACCTGGCTATGCGCGTTGATGTGGTGCGTGCCGCAGGGGTTGCGCCCCAGCGCATCACACTGGATCCTGGTATTGGCTTTGGCAAAACTGTGGATCACAATTTCCAACTGCTGCGTGAGCAAGACGCCTTGCTGACCTTGGGGTATCCCTTGCTGATCGGGTGGTCCCGCAAATCCAGTCTGGGTGCGTTGACCGGTCGCTCCGTGGGCGAACGGCTGGCAGCCAGTCTGGGGGCTGCCCTCGCGAGCGTTCAGCGGGGAGCGCACATCGTGCGCGTTCACGATGTGGCCGAAACAGTCGATGCCTTGAAGGTGTGGGCTGCGGCCGGTTTGATTTCGACATCATCTTGAGATCGGTTCCCGCTATCATTCCGCTCTCATAAATCAGCAGGGTTGCATTGAGCATGTCACGTCAATATTTCGGAACCGACGGCATTCGTGGCACGGTCGGTCAAGCCCCCATCACGCCTGATTTCGTGCTGCGTCTGGGGCACGCTGTGGGACAGGTTCTGCGTCGCACCGAGGCTCGCCCATCGGTGCTGATCGGCAAGGACACGCGCATCTCGGGTTACATGCTCGAGTCGGCGCTGGAGGCAGGGTTCGCCTCGGCGGGTGTCGATGTGTTGCTGACCGGACCCTTGCCTACGCCAGGTGTGGCCTACCTGACACGCGCCTTCCGCCAGAGCCTGGGTGTGGTGATCAGCGCCTCGCACAATCCATTCCATGACAACGGCATCAAGTTTTTTTCAGCCAATGGCGAGAAGCTGCCGGATGAGTGGGAGCAAGAGGTGGAGGCCGCGCTGTCCATCCCGCCTCAGTGGGTGGATTCGAAAGCCCTGGGCCGCGCACGTCGCGTGGAAGACGCCCGTGGGCGTTACATCGAGTTCTGCAAATCCACCTTTGATTCCAACGCCAAGTTGTCGCTCAAGGGGCTGAAGCTGGTCGTTGATGGTGCCCACGGTGCGGCGTACCAGATTGCCCCAGCGGTGCTGCATGAGTTGGGTGCCGAGGTGATCGCTATTGGCTGCGCCCCGGATGGTTTGAACATCAACGACGGGGTGGGGGCGACCCATCCTGAGGCGCTGGTGGCTGCCGTGGCGACGCACGGTGCCGATTACGGCATTGCCCTGGATGGCGATGCCGACCGCCTTCAGTTTGTGGATGCCCAGGGCCGTCTCTACAACGGTGACGAGTTGCTGTACGTTCTGGTGGCCGATCGCTTGTCACAGGGTGAAAAAGTGCCCGGTGCAGTTGGCACGCTCATGACCAACATGGCCGTGGAGCTGGCCTTGCAGGCGCGTGGGGTAGATTTTGTGCGCGCCAAGGTGGGTGACCGCTATGTGCTGGAAGAGTTGATCTGTCGCAGCTGGCATTTGGGTGGAGAGGGCTCAGGCCATTTGTTGGCGCTTGACCGGCATACCACGGGTGATGGCATGGTCAGTGCCTTGCAGGTGCTGCAGGCTGTGGTGCGCAGTGGACGCAGCCTCGCGCAGTGGCTTGAAGGCGTCACCTTGTTCCCGCAGCGCCTCATCAACATCCGCTTGCAACCCGGCCAGGATTGGCGCAACAGTCCCAGCCTGGCGGCGGTTCAAAAAGAGGTTGATGACATGCTCGCCGGACAGGGGCGTGTGCTGATTCGGGCCTCAGGCACCGAGCCCTTGTTGCGTGTGATGGTCGAGGCGCGGGAGAAAGAGCTGGCAGACCGTTGTGCGCAGATGTTGGCAGAGGCTGTCACGGTTTGACAAGACCGTTGTGAATTGACAAGTTGACCGGGGGCTGCAAATATGACAAAGCAGCAACATTTGCATGACATGGTCTGGTTTCGGGTCACGCAGCGCCTGGGCAAGCCAATTTATGACAATGATGCAGTCACTGTCATGGATGCGTCACATTGACTGCTTAAAGTGAGCGCTGTCGATATTCATCTGTCAGAAGACAGGAAAGGCGTACACATGAGCTTCAAACTGATTCGCACCGCTGCAGCTGTGGCATTGACCGTGGCATCTTTTGGCGTGTTGGCCAATGACGTGACCGGTGCAGGCGCAACGTTTCCCGCCCCCGTTTATGCAAAGTGGGCTGCTGCCTACAACACTGCCACCGGCGTGCGTGTCAACTACCAATCGGTGGGTTCTGGTGCTGGCATCCGTCAAATCAAGGCCAAAACGGTTGATTTCGGTGCTTCCGACATGCCTTTGACGGACGCAGATCTGACCAAGGAAGGTCTGATGCAGTTCCCCACCGTGATCGGTGGCGTGGTGCCAGTGGTCAACATCAAGGGTGTGCAGCCTGGTCAGTTGAAGCTCACCGGCGAAGTGCTGGGCAACATCTACCTGGGCAAGATCTCCAAGTGGAACGATCCCGCCATCGTGGCCCTGAACCCAGGTGTCGCGCTGCCTGACGCAGCCATTGCGCCCGTGAGCCGTGCCGACGGTTCGGGCACCACCTTCCTGTTCACCAACTATCTGTCGAAGGTCAACGCTGACTGGAAGCAATCGGTGGGTGAGGGCACTGCTGTCAACTGGCCTGCAGGTGCTGGTGGCAAGGGCAATGAAGGCGTGTCGGCCTTTGTGGTTCGCCTGCCCAACTCGATTGGTTATGTCGAGTACGCCTACGCCAAGCAGAACAAGATGGCCCACGTTGCCATGAAGAATGCCGTCGGCGAATACGTTCAGCCTGACGACACGGCCTTCAAGGCGGCTGCTGCCGGTGCCGACTGGAGCAAGACCTTCTATCAGGTGCTGACCAACACCCCCGGCAAAGGCGCATGGCCCATCAGTGGTGCCACTTTCATCCTGATGCACAAGACCGCTCAAAACCCCGAGCAATCTGCGACGGCTTTGAAGTTCTTTGACTGGGCCTACAACGGTGGCGACAAGATTGCCGCTGATCTGGAATACGTGCCGTTGCCCGTCTCTGTCAAGGACATGGTTCGCAAGCAGTGGGGTCAGGTGAAGGACGCTGCTGGCAAGACTGTTTCTTACAAGTAAATCTCTGCGCAGGCAGATCCGGCCGGTCACCTGGGATGGGGTGATCGGCCTCTTTTCGTATCTTGCTGACCCCATGTTGCATGACCCACTCCACGGAGGCTGTCAATGACTGCCATTCTTCCAGCTGACAGAATTCCCTGTAGCACGGCCCCCAAAGGGGCCAGGCGTGAACCCATGACCAATCCTCCGCAAAGGCGCGTCAGTGCGCCCTGGGCGGACGCCGTGTTTGCCAATCTGGCCCGTCTGGCTGCGCTGCTGACCTTGTCCCTGTTGGTGGGGATCATGATCTCGCTGTTCATCGGTGCCTGGCCGGCCATCGAGAAGTACGGTATCAGCTTCCTGTGGCGTTCGCAGTGGGATCCGGTCATGGATGAGTACGGTGGGCTCGTGATGATTTACGGCACGCTGATGACGTCGTTCATCGCCTTGCTCATTGCCGTGCCAGTGAGCTTTGGCATCGCCATGTTCCTGACCGAGTTGTCACCCAACTGGCTCAAACGCCCCCTTGGCATCGCCGTGGAGTTGCTCGCTGCCGTTCCTTCCATCGTGTACGGGATGTGGGGTTTGCTGGTGTTTGGCCCGATTTTGTCCACCTATGTGCAGCAGCCCTTGCAGTCTTTGAGCGAGGGTGTGCCTTATCTGGGCGCGTTTTTCTCCGGCCCCCCCGTGGGGATCGGTATTTTGTCGGCAGGGATCATCCTGGCCATCATGATCATCCCGTTCATCGCTTCAGTGATGCGTGATGTGTTTGAGGTGACGCCGCCCTTGCTCAAGGAGTCGGCTTATGGGCTGGGTTCTACCACCTGGGAGGTGGTCTCCAAGGTGGTGTTGCCCTACACCAAGACGGGTGTGGTCGGCGGCATCATGCTGGGTCTGGGCCGGGCGCTGGGTGAAACCATGGCCGTCACCTTTGTCATCGGCAACATGAACCAGCTCGATTCGCTGTCGCTGTTTGAGGCAGCCAACAGCATCACCTCGGCCTTGGCCAACGAGTTCGCCGAAGCCAATGAAGGTCTGCACCAGGCATCGTTGATTTACCTGGGACTGGTCCTGTTCTTCATCACCTTTGTGGTGCTGGCGTTCTCGCGGATCATGCTGTCCCGTCTCAAGCGCAACGAAGGAGCGGCATCGTGAGTGCAGAAATGAAAGCTTTGCGTCTGCGTCGCTACAAATCGCGCAAACGTGTGAATGTGATGGCCCTGCTGTTGTCGCTGGTGGCGATGGGCTTCGGTCTGGTCTGGTTGATCTGGATTCTGGCTGAGACGATGCGGCTGGGCATTGATGGCCTGACCTGGAACACCTTGACGCAGATGACGCCTGCACCAGGTGACGAGGGGGGGCTTGCCAACGCCATCATGGGCTCACTCCTGATGGTGGGACTGGCGACCTTGATCGGCACCCCAGTGGGCGTGATGTCGGGCATCTATCTGGCCGAGTACGGTCAGCGAGGCATGCTGGGAAGTGTCACCCGATTCATCAATGACATCTTGCTGTCAGCACCATCAATCGTGATCGGCTTGTTCATCTATTCGGTGGTGGTCACGCGCATGCATTCGTTTTCCGCCTGGGCGGGGGTGCTCGCTCTGGCGCTGATCGTGATTCCCGTGGTGATCCGTACGACCGAGAACATGCTGATTCTGGTGCCGCAGGCATTGCGTGAGGCTGCCTATGCCCTGGGGGCACCCAAGTGGCGTGTCATCGTGACGATCACCCTCAAGGCCGCGCGAGCCGGTGTGGTGACCGGGATCTTGCTGGCTGTGGCGCGCATTGCCGGTGAAACCGCGCCTTTGCTGTTCACTGCCTTGTCCAACCAGTTCTGGTCAGCCGACATGTCTGCCCCGATGGCCAGCCTGCCGGTGACGATCTTCAAGTTTGCAATGAGCCCGTATGAGAACTGGCAGAAGTTGGCGTGGGCAGGCGTGTTCCTGATCACTGCGGGCGTACTGGCACTCAACATCATTGCCCGCGTCCTCTTTCGTCAGCGCTGATGCGACTGGCCCCCTGATTTGATGGAGTTCCAGACCATGGATACCAAGGTACACACAGCACAGGCGGAGCGCATCAAGCTCGCCGTCAACAATCTGAACTTCTACTATGGGAAGTTTCATGCGCTCAAGAACATCAATCTGACCTTGCCGGAGCACAAGGTCACCGCCTTCATCGGTCCGTCGGGATGCGGCAAGTCAACCTTGTTGCGCACCTTCAACCGGATGTTCGAGTTGTACCCGGAGCAGCGTGCCGAGGGTGAAATCTTGCTCGATGGTGAGAACATTCTCAAAAGCAAGGAAGACGTCTCCTTGATCCGCGCCCGCGTGGGCATGGTGTTTCAAAAGCCGACACCGTTCCCGATGTCGATCTACGAAAACATCGCTTACGGCGTGCGTTTGTTTGAAACGCTGACGCGCTCGGAGATGGATGAGCGCGTGGAGTGGGCGCTGAAAAAGGCTGCGCTGTGGAATGAGGTGAAAGACAAGCTCAACCAGAGTGGATCGGGCCTGTCAGGCGGTCAGCAGCAGCGTTTGTGCATTGCCCGTGGCATTGCCATCAAACCTGAAGTGCTGCTGCTGGACGAGCCGTGCTCGGCCCTGGACCCGATCTCGACCGGCAAGATCGAAGAGTTGATCCATGAACTCAAGAACGATTACACCGTGTTGATCGTGACACACAACATGCAGCAGGCTGCGCGTTGCTCCGACTACACAGCCTACATGTACCTGGGTGAGTTGATCGAGGTGGGCCCGACCACCGAGATTTTCATGAAGCCCAAGCGCAATGAAACCGAGGATTACATCACCGGCCGTTTCGGCTGATGACGCAAGCCCGAGACTGCCTAACAACAAATATTGAAGGAGTTGCCTCATGACAGAGAAGCACTTGTCCAGCCAGTTCGACACGGAACTTGGCACCATCTCCACGCGCGTTCTGGAAATGGGTGGCCTGGTGGAGTCGCAGGTGGCGCAGGCCGTTGCGGCCCTGACCACGTTCAACGGTGAGGAAGCCACGCGTGTGCTGGTTCAGGAGATCACGGTCAATCAGATGGAGGTCAGCATCGATGCTGACCTGTCCACCATCATTGCGCGTCGCCAGCCAACCGCACGGGACCTGCGTTTGTTGATCGCCATTTCCAAGACCATTGGCAACCTCGAGCGTGTGGGCGATGAGGCTGCGCGTGTGGCGCGCACGGTGCAGCGTCTGATCAACACAGGCGTGTCCACCCGTCTGCGTTTGCCGGTGAGCGACCTGCAGTTTGCATCCGAGTTGGCCACTGCGTCTTTGCGCCGTGCGCTGGACGCTTTCGCCCGACTCGACACGCAAACCGCCATCGAAGTCATCCGCGCCGACAACGAGATTGACTCCGAGTTCGAAGGCCTCATGCGCAAGCTGATCACCTACATGATGGAAGACCCGCGCACCATTTCTGCCGCCATCGACCTGGTGTTCGTGGCCAAGGCCATCGAGCGCGTGGGCGATCACGCCAAGAACCTGGCTGAGCAGGTGATTTACATCGTCAAGGGGACCGATGTGCGCCACAACGCGCCAGATACGGTCGAGTCCATCATCAAGTAAGAAGCAATTGAGGAGTTGCCCATGAGCCGAGTGCTGGTGGTTGAAGATGAGATGGCCATTGCCGAGTTGATCGCGTTGAACCTGCGTCACGCTGGTTTTGAGGTGACGGTGGTTGACAATGGCGAAGACGCGCAAACTCAGATCGACAAGATCATGCCTGATCTGGTGTTGCTGGACTGGATGCTGCCGGGGCAATCGGGTTTGATGCTGGCCAAGCGCTGGCGCGGCGCAACGCGCACCCGTGACATCCCCATCATCATGCTGACGGCGCGCGCGCAAGAAGCCGACAAGGTGGCTGGGTTGGATGCCGGTGCCGATGACTATCTGACCAAACCTTTTTCACCGCAGGAGTTGATGGCGCGTGTGCGTGCCGTGCTGCGCCGCAAGGCACCGCAGGCGCTGGATGCGGCCGTCGAGGTGGCAGGATTGCGGCTTGATCCATCCACACGCCGCGTCTCGCGCGGAGAGCAAGAGGTCAAGATCGGTCCGACCGAGTTCAAGTTGCTGCACTTTTTCATGACGCATCCCGAGCGTGTCCACAGTCGCGCGCAACTTCTCGACAGGGTCTGGGGCGATCATGTTTTCATCGAGGAGCGCACAGTCGATGTGCATGTGAAGCGTCTGCGCGAGGCTTTGTCGCCCGTGCAACGCTCACAGTTGATTGAGACCGTGCGCGGTGCGGGCTATCGCCTGACGCAGCAGTTGGCTGAAGCAGCAGCCTGACCTGACCTGGACAAGCGGTGGACTCTAACCAATCGTGGTTGTTGGCGCGGGTCACCTCGCGCGTCGGATATGCCAGTGTCGGGACACTGGCTGGATGGCTGGTCGGGGGCTACACCCAGTACCCACTCACAGCGGCTGTGGTGGGTTGCGCTGTAGCATTGGTCATCCAGTCTGCCGTGGACACATGGCGTGGACAGCTGCTGCTCGATTGGTTGCGTACTCCCGAAACCAAGCCGCCCGCCATCTCCAGCATCTGGGGGGAAATCGGCTACCGGGTGCAACGCTTGCTGCAATCACGAGAGCAGGCCATTGAGGACGAACGTACCCGCCTGGCAGATTTTTTGTCTGCCATCGAGGTGTCACCCAATGGCGTGATGTTGCTTGATTCGGACGAACACATCACCTGGATCAGCCCGAGTGCGGCCAACCACTTCGGACTCGACAGACAGCGGGATGTGCAGCAGAGGGTGACCAATCTGGTGCGTCAACCTGCTTTTGTGCAGTACCTCAACGCGGGTGATTTTCGCGAGGGGGTGAAGTGCCCGATGGCCACAGGGGCGCACAACTGCCTGATGATTCAGATCAAGGAGTATGGGTACGGCCTCAAGCTCATCTTGTCGCAGGACATCACCGAGCGGGAGCGTGCCGATCGCATGCGCAGTGATTTCGTGGCAAACGTATCGCATGAAATCCGCACCCCTCTGACAGTGCTTAGCGGCTTCATCGAGACCATGGCGGCTTTGCCGCTGACTGAGGTGGAGCGTCAACGGGTGATTGGTCTGATGTCGCAGCAAGCTGATCGCATGCAGTCGCTTGTTTCTGATTTGTTGACCTTGGCACAGATCGAGGGCAGTCCGCGCCCGGCTGCTGATCGGTGGTTGCCGGTGGACGAGTTGATGCAGCGCATCGACAATGATCTGCGCGGTTTGTCGCGGGGGCGTCACCTCTTGTCGGTGGCTGTGGACACGCGAGACCAACATTGTGAGATCGCTGTGGCCGAGAGCGAGTGGCTCAGCGCCATGGGCAACCTGGTCTCCAACGCGGTGCGCTATACCCCGGATGGGCAGTCGATTGACGTGTGCTGGCGGGTGTTGCCCGATGGGCATGCTGAGTTCAGCGTCAAGGACGGCGGGGTGGGCATTGCGGCAGAGCATATTCCACGCCTCACCGAGCGCTTTTACCGTGCTGACAGCAGTCGCTCACGCAACACGGGCGGCACGGGGTTGGGGCTGTCCATCGTCAAGCACGTGGTACAGCGCCACGGTGGTGAGTTGAAGGTGGCCAGCGAGGTGGGCAAGGGTTCGATGTTCACCTTGACGCTGCCGACTGTTCGCGTGCGTCTCGCTTGAGTCGGTCAGCGACGGTAGATGGCGATCTGTTCAGAATTGCGGGTACGTTGGTGGTGGCTGACCAGCAAGGTCCAGCCCTCAACGACAGGTACTTGATCGCGACCACGCAGTTGCATGACCAACACCTCGCAGTTGGCGGCACCCGCACCTGAGGTGCTTGCAAGCCCGTTCACACGGTACTGCCCGAAGTACTCCATGCCTGTGAGCAGCGCGACGGAAGCGCGCGGCGCGCAAACCAGGGCGTTGGCAGGCACGCTGGCGCGCATGCGTTCGATCAACGAGCGGTAGCTGCGAGCCTGGTCAAGAATTGGCAGCCACAAGGTCATGAACAACAGCCAACACAAGGCGACACCGCCCGCTGGTAGCACCAGGCTCTTCCATAGAGCATGAGACACGCGCGCTGTACGCCAACGCACCAGACCCAGCCATAGCACCGTGCCCACCAAGGCAGCCAGCAGGGCAAGCCAGGAAAAATCAGGCTGTGTGCCGGGCACCAGTTTGGCAATGCGCTCAGCTGTGCGGGCTGGTGCACCTGTGTGCAGAGCCACATAGCCCAGCCAGATCAGGATGCCGCAGACAGAGAAGAAAAACACCGAGAACCAGTCGATCGCCGAACCCAGACTGCGCTGGAGAATGGGCAAGGCAAAGGCAGCCAGCACGGCCAGCGAGGGCAGGGCGGTGAGGAGGGCACGTTCGTTGCCCCCCATGCTCACCGATGCCAACAAACCGACCAGCGCAGTGAACAAAGGAACAGCGATGTGGCGGTGGGTGATTTGCCTGCGCCAATGCCAGATGGTCAGGATGGCCAATGGCAGAGTTGGCCATGTGAACCACACCAGCAAGCGAGGTACCTCACCGATGCTGTCGGGCCATGCCATGCGCCACGACCACCCCGGTAGCCCCGTCGCAGACAGCGCTGTGGCCACGCCAGCAGCCAACGTCACCGACGCCAGAACCCAGCGCAGATGCTGTCGCATCACGTCCTGACGTGATAGCAAGCTGATCAAGCTGCCGACCAAACCCATCAAGACTGCCACAGCCGGGCTGCCACTGGCGGCCATCACGGGCAAGCTCAGCAAGGCCGCCCAACGCGCTTTGCGTGGGCGTGTTTGGGCAACGGCCATGCTGAACAGAAAGAGCACGCTACCTGCCAATTGCAACAACTCGGGCGTGGTTTCATGTCCAAGTTGCAACAAACCGAGCGAAGCGATCAGTGCCAGCAGACCGCCATCCGCCACGGCGCGTGCGTAATCGGCGGGCTCGGCCTCGCCGCCAAAGGCGAGCGGCAGCGGCTGGGCCGCATCGGTGCGCGCAAGGTGGTAAGTGGTGTACCAGGTCAGGGTCAGAATCGCTGCCAGCAACAGGGCGAAAGGCAGGCGTGCCGCCACGGCCGGGTCCATCCAGGGGCTGAACACTTCAATTGACACGGCCCCCAGCCAATACGGCAATGCACCGCCAGACGTGGGCAGAACGCCCCCTACATTGGGGTGCAGCCAGGAGGCTTGCCCGAGAGCCAGGCTCCACATGTGCCCGAACGAGGCGATGTCCTCGTTTTTCCAAGGGTCGCGCCCGAACAGGCCAGGCAAGATGTACGCGGCGCAAAACAGCAGCAAGGCCCAGCGTGGCAGTCGTTGAACTGCTTTCTGGGTGACCACTGCCGGAGAGACGCGGGAAAGCGGAAGGCGAGCGTTCATGCGGTGCGTGCGAGAGCAAGGCAGAAATGAAAAAGGGCAGCCGGAGCCACCCTTTTGAGTATCGCGGAAACAGGCGCTGTACACACAGGCCCGAGCACCCGATTACTTGCGGAACTGCGCAAACTTGTTGCGGAACTTCTCGACTCGACCACCCAGGGTGTCCACGCTCTTTTGCTGACCCGTGTAGAAGGGGTGCGATTCGGACGAGGTTTCCAGCTTGAACAGAGGCAGTTCACGGCCGTCTTCCAGCTTGATGTTTTCCCGGGAAGGGGCGCACGAGCGGGTGACGAATTGGAAGCCGTTCGACTGGTCGAGAAAGACGACGTCGCGGTAGTTGGGGTGAATACCTTGTTTAGGCATGGGAAAACCTCTTGCTGTTTGCATCATCGGCAGCCACCAGGCACCATGCCTGGCACTTTCCGACAGCCGGAAAACCCGAGATTATAACGGGTTTCGGGGTGGATTAGCCGCCACGCCTCATCATGTCGAAGAAGTCGTGGTTGTTCTTGGTGGAGCGCATCTTGTCGAGCACGAACTCCATCGCCTCGATCTCGTCCATTGGGTAGAGCAGCTTGCGCAAAATCCAACTCTTTTGCAGGATTTCGGCCTTGAGCAACAGCTCTTCGCGGCGGGTGCCCGACTTGTTGATCAGGATGGAAGGATAGACGCGCTTTTCGGCCATGCGACGATCCAGGTGGATTTCGCAGTTGCCGGTACCCTTGAACTCTTCGTAGATCACTTCGTCCATGCGGCTGCCGGTGTCAACCAGCGCGGTGCCGATGATGGTCAGCGAGCCACCTTCTTCGATGTTGCGTGCCGCACCGAAGAAGCGCTTGGGGCGTTGCAGGGCGTTGGAGTCCACACCGCCGGACAAGACCTTACCCGACGAGGGCAACACGTTGTTGTACGCGCGGGCCAGACGGGTGATCGAGTCCAGCAGAATGACCACGTCCTTGCCCAGTTCGACCAGGCGCTTGGCGCGTTCGATCACCATTTCGGCGACCTGAACGTGGCGCTGAGCGGGTTCGTCAAACGTGGAGCTGATGACTTCGCCGCGCACGGTGCG
Organism: Aquabacterium sp.; assembly: GCA_017994835.1. Lineage (GTDB taxonomy): Bacteria > Pseudomonadota > Gammaproteobacteria > Burkholderiales > Burkholderiaceae_C > Aquabacterium. The sequence goes on from JAGOKC010000040.1 coordinate 20,460, forward strand.
CTGCATTTCGGTCACTTCTTCCGGGCGCTCGTCCACCAGCAGCACAATCAGGTGCACGTCGGGGTGGTTGGCGACCAGGGCGTGAGCCAGGCTCTTGAGCAGTACGGTCTTGCCGCTTTTTGGCGGGGCGACGATCAGGGCTCGCTGGCCTTTGCCGATGGGGGCAATCAGGTCGATGATGCGGCTGCTGACGTTGTCGTCGCTGCGCAGGCCGTCGCTCTCAAGCTTGAACTGTTCGGTCGGGAACAGCGGCGTGAGGTTCTCGAACATCAACTTGTTCTTGTTGACCTCGGGTGACATGCCGTTGACGCGGTCCACCTTGACCAGGGCAAAGTAGCGTTCACCATCTTTGGGCACGCGCACTTCGCCTTCGATCAGGTCGCCGGTGTGCAGGTTGAAGCGCCGCACCTGGCTGGGCGACAGGTAGATGTCGTCTGTGCTGGCCAGGAAGCTCATGTCGAGGGCGCGCAGGAAGCCGAAGCCGTCAGGCAACACTTCGAGGACGCCGTCGCCAAAGACCTGTTCGCCGGCCTTGGCGCGCTTCTTCATGATGGCAAACATCAACTCCTGCTTGCGCATGCGAGCGATGTTTTCGATTTCAAGAGTCTCTGCCATCTCGACCAATTTGGAGATGTGCAGCGCCTTCAGTTCTGACAGATGCATGTGGGGGTACCCTGAACGAAACCTGCAGGTGCCAAAACGTTGCAGCAACGTCAGGCCGAGCCGGTGAGAAACGCGTGGGTGAAATAGAGTGAAGAGAGGCAAACGCCTCGGTTCGATTCGGGGATCGGACTCGGGCCAGTGAGGGTGACTCACGCTCCGGGATCTGCCCCCAGACTGCCGGTCGGGCGACCAGTCAGGCTAACGAACACCGACTGCCGTCAGGCGGTCGGTGCGCACATTATAAGGACGAAATGCGTCCCGGATATCACAGATTGCCGTCGATGAAGGTGGTGAGCTGTGCCTTGGACAGGGCCCCCACCTTGGTGGCAGCCAATTGCCCACCCTTGAAAATCATCAGCGTGGGGATGCCACGGATGCCGAACTTGGCTGGCACATCACGGTTTTGATCGACGTTCATCTTGGCAACCCGCAGGCGACCGTTGTAGTCCTTGGCGATCTCGTCAAGGATGGGCGCGATCATCTTGCAGGGGCCGCACCATTCAGCCCAGTAGTCAACCAGCACGGGCAGGGTCGATTGCGTGACGTCTGCGTCGAAAGAAGTGTCGGAAATGTGTTTGATCAGGTCGCTGCTCATGAAACGGTCCTTGAGGGTGCAGGGAAAGGGCGAGTCACAGCCTTGACGTCGCTCACTTGCATGTGTGTGAAGATTTTGACACAGAAGAGGTGCATATCAGGGTCTGACCTGAGAGACCTTGTTGATGGGGGCCATAGCCGCAAACTGTTGCGCAAAGGGTACCGTCATCGGTGGAAATGGGCCGTTTCTCGCCCCTAAGCTAAAGTACCGAAGGGTCTGAATTTGTCGTGAAATGGAGGGGCTGAGGCCTGTCCAGGTCGATGCCCGCATTGTCTCTTTTGCGTATCTCATGACGCGTACCACCTCTCATCCTTCTGCAGCGCCACGGTATTTCGGGCGGTTCGAGTTGCGACAGCAACTGGGGCGCTCCATTGCGTCGCAGATGTGGTTGGTGTCCGATAGCCGGCAGCAGCAAGAGGTGGCCTTGTGCGTGCCACGGGTTCAGCCTCTGAATCAGACTGAGCGAGATCTGTGGACGCAGGATGTTCAACTTGGCGCACGCTTGAAGCATCCGCATCTGGTGCCGGTGTTGGAGGTTGGCGTTCACGAGGGGTGGCCTTATGTGACGCTGGAGCGCACGGGTTTGATCACCCTAGGGGAGAGGCTGTCTGATGGCAGCCCTCTGACGCCTCAGGAGGCAGCCGCCATCGTGGTGGATGTGCTGGACGGATTGGCCTACGCGCACGAAGCCGGTCTGGTACACCAGGACATTGGTTTGCACACGGTTTTCATGGACCGTGCAGGTCGTGCCCGTCTGGCAGCATTGGGCGTGGGTTTGCGCTCAGGCGGTCGGTCCCGGCTGGATCTACCGGCTTTGCGGCAGGCCTGTGAGCGCGATGTGTTGATGGTGGGCTTGCTGTTGCATCGCTTGTTGGCGCACCAGCCTGCACTGGATGAACCTGATTTTGGTGTGGCCCAGACACGGGTTGGTGCCGAGATCGTTCGCATGCCCTGGAGCACCCCTCACACCGTGCCTGATCCCTTGCGCGCCATTGTCAATCGCGCAACCGACCGGCAGCAGCGCCAGCGCTACCTCAATGCCCGCACCTTGCTGAGTGCCTTGCAGCGCTGGATCAAGGCGCACAGCGAGGGCGCGGGTGGGCCATTGGTTTTGTTGCTCGACCGCTTGAACACCGTGGGTGCCTTGCCTGGACGGGCTGGTACCGAGCGGGCACTGGTGTCTGCTCTGTCGGTTGAGACCTTGCGTGTGGATGACCTGGTTGAGGTGGTGTTGAAGAATCCGGCGATGGCCTGGGAGATGATGCGATCGGTGAACACGGCCTCGTTTCAGAGTCATGCCGAGGGTGACGGGGCAACCACCCTGTCGAGAGCGGTGGCCATGCTGGGCCAGGAGGGCATACGTCGGGTGGCATCGAGCATCCGTGCTTGGCCGGGTGTGCTGGCTGCACAGGCCAGCCTGAGCGCCGATGAAGGGGCTTTGGCCGTATCGATGCTTGACAGGGAGTTGCGACGCCAATGTGTGGCTGGTCATGTGGCCCGCTTGATGGCCCCGTTTTCGATTTCAGATGAAGAGGCTGCATTGGCCGCTATGGCACAGTGTCTGGGCTCGGCGTTGATTGCTTACCATTTCCCCGAAGAGGCGGCGCAGATTCTGCGTTTGATGCAGGAATTGCCAGCTACCGAGCCTGACGCCCGACCCACCCCCGGCATGCAGCCGGAGGCGGCCGTGAGTGCGGTATTGGGTGTGGAGCTGGCAGAGTTGACGGCGGCTGTGTTGCACCACTGGGGACTCAACGAGCGCCTGTTGGCCGCTGCGCGTTCCTTGAACCGAAGCAATTCGGTGCGCAAGCCAGTCACGCGTGAAGAGACCCTGCGCGCTGTGGCCAGTCTGGCCAACGAATTGGCTGCAACCGTGTTGCTGGAAGCGGAGAAGCAACCTTCGGCCGTGCACCAGGTGTATGTACGCTACACGCGGGCGCTGGACCTGACGCCCAAGGAGTGCATCCAGAATCTGGACTTGGCAACCCGCCTGGTGGATGGCCGTCGGCGTCCGGAGCCGGTCAACCCAGCTTGAGGGCTTGGGCGCAGGCCTTGACCAGTTCGGGGCCCTGGTAGATCAGGCCGGTGTAGATCTGGACGAGGTCGGCACCCGCATCGCACTTGGAGCGTGCATCGGCGGCGCTCATGACGCCCCCCACCCCGATGATGGGGTAGCGCGGGCCCAGCGCGGCACGCAGTTGACGGATCACCTGGTTGCTGGCTTCCAGCACGGGCGCGCCACTCAAACCGCCGGTTTCTTCAGCGTGGAGCAGGCCCTTGACAGCCTCGCGCGAGATCGTGGTGTTGGTGGCGATGACGCCGTCGATCTGGTTTTTCTGCAGCGTGGCGGCAATCACGCCCACCTGGGTTTCGTCCAGGTCAGGGGCGATCTTCACGAACATGGGCACGGTGCGGCCGTGGCGTTTGATGAGATCCTGACGGCGCTCTTGGAGCTGGGCCAGCAGGGCGTCCAGCGCCTCGTCGCTTTGCAGCGCACGCAGGTTTTTGGTGTTGGGCGAGGAGATGTTGACCGTGACGTAGTCGGCATGCGGGTACACACCTTCCAGGCAGATCAGATAGTCGTCGACGGCGTTTTCAATGGGGGTGACGGCGTTCTTGCCAATGTTCAGACCCAGGATGCCGCCGTTCTGGCGAAAGCGCGCGCGCTTGACGTTGGCCAGGAAGGCGTCCAGGCCGTCGTTGTTGAAGCCCAGGCGGTTGATGAGCGCGTTGGCCTCGGGCAGGCGGAACATGCGGGGCTTGGGGTTGCCCGGCTGCGCCTTCGGGGTCACGGTGCCCACTTCCACAAAGCCAAAGCCCATGGCACCCAGGCCATCGATGACGCGGCCGTTCTTGTCCAGACCTGCGGCCATGCCCACCCGGTTGGGGAAGGTGATGCCCGCGATCTCGACCGGGTCACTGACGCGCTCGGCACCCCACAGGCAGGCGAGGGGGGTGTTCTGAAAACGGGCCAGACCGGCCATGGTCAGCTCGTGCGCGGCCTCCGGGTCCATTTTGAACAGCACGGATTTCGGCAGGGAGTAGGGAAGTAAGGCCATGAGGTGGCAGCAAGGGCACACGTGTCAAACAAGCCGCTATTGTCCCCGATCTCGGCGCCTGGGGCGTCATGAGCCTGGATTGGCATGGGTGGGGCGGACGGTATGGCAAACTGCGCCCCCTGAACCAGGGCAGGGCGTGAGCGTGTTTTGCCATGCGCACCTGCCCGTGTGAGCGTTTCTGAATGAGGCCCAGCTTGGACAAGATCCTGATGCAATTGGCGGCGGAACTGAAGGTTCGCCCCGCGCAAGTCAACGCTGCCGTGCAACTGCTGGATGGC
>JAGOKC010000041.1 GCA_017994835.1 Aquabacterium sp.
TGGCCGTGGGCATGTTCCCGGCCTACACCCTGGGCCCGCTGGTCGAGGTGGCCGCACGTGCCGTGCTGGGTGGGCCGACGCCGCCGTACCACCTGGCGCTGTGGCACGGCTTCAATCTGCCCCTGCTGATGAGTGGTCTGGCGGTGCTGGGCGGCGTGGTCTTTTACGTCGGCTTGCAGCGTCACTGGAAGCTGCACCTGCACCACCCGCGTGGCTGGACCGGCCGCCTGTTCTTCACCCGGGCGCTGGATGGCCTGATTCAGGGCGCGCAGGCCGTCATCCGCCTGACGGACATCGGTTCGCTGCAGCGCCATGTGGCCTGGATGCTGGTGGCGGTCATTGTGGTGGCCGCCTGGCCTTTCATTGAAACGTCCCTGCCGCTGGAGGCGGGTCAGCGCACCTTGTTGCCCGCGCCGGCCTCGGCGATCGCCGTGTGGCTCGTGCTGCTGGTGGGCAGTGCCACCCTGGTGCTGGGGCACCATGACCGCTTCAAGGCAGTCTTGCTGACCGGCGTGGTCGGCATGGTCACGGCGCTGACCTTCCTGGCGCTGTCGGCCCCCGACCTGGCCTTGACGCAGTTGTCGGTCGAGGTGGTGGCCACCGTCATCATGCTGATGGGCCTGGCCTTGCTGCCCGCGCGCACGCCGCGTGAGTCTTCTGGTGGGCGTCGCCTGCGTGACGCCGGCCTGGCCTCGGTGGCCGGTCTGGGCGTGGCCTTCCTGTGCTGGATGGTGCTGACGCGCGACCATGATGCGATCTCCTGGTACTTCCTGGCGCAGTCGGTGCCGGGTGGCGGCGGCACCAACGTCGTCAACGTGACCCTGGTCGATTTCCGGGGCTACGACACTTTTGGCGAGATCACGGTGCTGGGCATTGCCGGGGTGGGCGTGCTGGCCATGCTCGATGGCTTCAAGGTGCGCCGGCCTGCACAGGACGAGACCGGTCGTCCCTGGTCGTTTGCGCGCCAGCCGCTGATGCTGCGTGTGGCCGCGCGCCTGATCCTGCCGATGGCCCTGGTGATGTCGGCCTACATCTACTGGCGTGGACACAACCTGCCCGGTGGCGGTTTCATCGCGGGCCTGATCACGGCGGTGGCGCTGGTGTTGCAGTACATGGCCCAGGGCCAGGAGCGGGCCGAAGCCTTGCTGCACGGCGCGCAAGGGCGGCGCTTCACGCGCTGGATCGGCATGGGCTTGAGCATCGCCGGGCTGACCGGGGTCGGTGCGCTGCTGTGGGGGCGCAACTTCCTCACCAGTGCCCACGGTCATCCGCATGTGCCGGGGTTCGGTGAGGTGCCACTGGCCAGTGCCGCCTTGTTTGATCTGGGTGTGTACATCACGGTGGTCGGTGCCACCTTGTTGACCCTGTCCGTGCTGGGGCATGCCAGCAAGGAAGGGCGGGGCGCGACGTCGGCCCCTGTGAGGAGTCGTGCATGACGGTCAGTCTTGAATTCCTGGTGGCCAGCGGCGTGGGCTGGGTCACCGCCTGCGGCATCTACCTGATGCTGCGCGGCCGCACCTTCCCGGTGGTGCTTGGCCTGTCCTTGCTCGGTTATGCGGTCAACGTGTTCATCTTTGCCATGGGTCGCCTGTGGTGGAACGCCCCGGCCGTGGTCGGTCACGAACGCATGGCCGACCCCCTGCCGCAGGCCTTGGTGCTCACGGCCATCGTGATCGGTTTTGCCACCACCGGCTTCATCGTGGAAATGGCCTTGCGCAGTCGCCACGAGTCCGGCACCGACCATGTGGACGGCGCGCCGACGGGCGAGGAGGGTCGCGGATGAACGGCCTCTACGCTTTCTGGACGCAGCACCTGCCCATCCTGCCGGTGCTCTTGCCCGCGTTCACCGCGATGGCGCTGCTGTTGCTGGGCGATGCGCCCAGTGGCCATGCGCAGGCGCGCAGCCAGTGGGGCCGCCGCATCAGCCTGCTGTCGCTGGCGCTGGGTTTGTGGATTGCCGTCTCCCTGGTGCAGCAGGCCAGCGAGGGCACCTTGCAGGTGTACCGCCTGGGCGACTGGCCCGCGCCCTTTGGCATCGTGCTGGTGATCGACCGGCTCTCGGCGCTCATGCTGGTGCTCACGCAACTGGTGGCCTTGCCCGTGCTCTGGTACGCCAGCGGCGGCTGGGACACCCACGGCCGCCACTTCCACGCCATGTTCCACTTTCAGGTCATGGGGCTGTGCGGGGCCTTTGTGACGGGCGACATCTTCAACCTCTTCGTGTTCTTCGAGGTCTTGCTGATCGCCTCTTATGTGCTGATGGTGCACGGCCAGGGCAAGACGCGCTTCCAGGCCGGGGTGCACTACGTCGTACTCAACCTGCTGGCGTCCGCCTTGTTCCTGATCGGCGTGTCGCTGCTCTATGCGGTCACGGGCACGCTCAACCTGGCCGACCTGGCGCTGCGCGTCGGGCAACTCTCGGGCATGGAGGCCGTGCTGGCGCGCAGTGCCGCCCTGATCCTGCTGGTGGTGTTTGGCTTCAAGGCCGCGTTGCTGCCGCTGTCGCTGTGGCTGCCGGGCACCTATGCCGCAGCCAGCGCGCCGGTGGCGGCCCTGTTTGCCATCATGACCAAGGTGGGCGTGTACGCCATCTTGCGCGTGCATGGCGTGATCTTTGGCGACGGGGCCGGTGAGGTGGCCCGTGTGGCCGAGCCCTGGTTGCTGCCCCTGGCCATGGGCACCAGTGTGCTGGGTGCCCTGGGGGCGCTGGCCGCGCGCAGCCTGCCGCGCCTGGTGGCCTGGCTGACGGTGGCCTCGGTCGGCACCATCCTGGCGGCCCTGGGGCTGTTCACCCCGGCGGCCTGGTCGGCGGCTTTTTACTACCTGGCGCACAGCACCCTGGTGGTGGCGGGCTTGTTCTTGCTGGTGGAGCTGGTGGCCGCGCAACGCGGTGACGTGGCCGATGAACTGGCCCCGGCCAGCCCGGTGGCGCAGCCGGTGCTGCTGGGCCTGATGCTGTTGCTGGCCGCCGCATCGGTGGCCGGTCTGCCCCCTTTGCCCGGCTTTCTGGGCAAGGTCATGCTGCTGAAAGCCTCCTGGGACAGCCCCATGCAGGCCTGGGTGTGGTCGGTGGTGTTGGCCGTGGGCTTCCTGTCCATCCTGGCGCTGGCGCGCGCGGGCAGCCTGCTGTTCTGGAACGTGCGTCCCGACTTGCCCTCGGCCGCGTCGGGGGCAAGCCCACGCCTGGTCTTGCCCACCTTGATCCTGTGCCTGATGGGCGTGGTCATGAGCGCCTACGCCGCGCCCCTGCAGCGCTACACCGATGCCACGGCCGCGCAGTTGCTCGACCGCGCTGGTTATGCCCGCGCCGTGCTGGGCATCGACCCCGCCACCGGGGAGGTGCCGGTCAGCGTGCGGCCCTACCGCATGCCGGCGTCCGGCGCACCAGCGGCCCATCCGCAGGAGGCTCAACCATGACGATGCCGACGCACACCTCAACCTGGCAGCGCGCCCGTCGCCCGGTCCTGTCGGTGCTGCTGGCGCTGACCTGGCTGACGCTCCAGCAGTCGCTGGACCTCGGCAATGTCCTGACAGCCTGCGTGCTCGGCTGGGGCCTGCCGCGCCTGCTGGGCGGCTTTCTGGGCCCTGCGGCGCAGCCCCGCTCGTTCGCGCGTGCGCTGCGCCTGGGCTTCACGGTGCTGTGGGACATCATCGTCTCGAACATCACCGTGGCGCGCCTGGTGCTGAACCCTCGCAGCGTGCCCCATCCTGCCTGGGTCAAGGTGCCCCTGACGCTGACGCAGCCCACCGCACAGGCCTTGTTGGCCTCCATCATCACCATGACGCCCGGCACCGTGTCGGCCATCGTGGACGAAGAGGGGGCTTGCATCTGGGTGCATGCCCTCGATTGCGATGACCCGGCAGGTGTCGCCGCCGACATCGACCGCCGTTACCAACAGCCTCTGATGGAGATCCTGGGATGATCGAGACGGCATTGCAGATCTGCGTGGCCGCCGTGGCCGTGTCCATGTTGCTGTGCACCTGGCGTTTGTGGCGAGGTCCCTCCGCGCCCGACCGCATCCTGGCCATCGACACGCTCTACATCAACGTGGTGGCGCTGGTCATTCTGCTGGGGCTCACCTGGCAGACCGCGCTGCTGTTCGAGGCCGCCCTCATCGTGGCCATGCTGGGCTTTGTTTCCACCGTGGCCCTGGCCCGTTTCATCACCCGCGGTGATGTGATCGAGTGAGCCCAACACCTTTGGAAGTCTGACCATGAACCTGACACCCGCTTTGATGTTCGAGGCCTTGGCCGCGCTGCTCCTGCTGGTGGGGGCTGCCTTTTTATTCGTGGGCGCGTTGGGCATGGTTCGCTTTCGCGATTTTTTCATGCGCCTGCATGCCCCGACCAAGGCGTCCACGCTGGGTCTGGGCGGTGTGCTGCTGGGCAGCCTCTTGATTCATGCCTTGCGCGGACAGTGGAGCATCCACGAGGTGCTGATCAGTTTTTTCATTTTCCTGACCGCGCCGGTCTCAGCCAATTTGCTGGCCAAGGCTGCCTTGCACCTGCGGGTTCACTCTGAAGCAGGACACACACCCGTGGACGGCACCGACCCATCGCATTGAGTTGTTCAGACACAAAAGGCCTGCTTTGAGGGATTGACGAGTGGTTGCCGCAAGGTGCAGGGAAAATCCGGGGTGTGAAATCCAGAAGTTGGGCGCATTGTCTTGGGCTGTCAGGGCTGAACGCGCATGATGTGAAGGCCCTGTCAATTGACCAGCCAGCGCCACAAGCGTTGTCACCCAGGAGCATCATCACCATGACTGGTACCAACCAGACCCCCAGCGTCCTCTACCCCGTTCCCGAGGCCTTTGCCCGCACCGCCCACATCGGTAGCCGCGCCGCTTACGACGAACTGTGCGCCGAGGCCCAGAAAGACAACGCAGGCTATTGGGCACGCCTGGCCCGCGAATTTCTCAGCTGGCATAAGCCTTTCACGCGTTCGCTCGACGAGAGCCAGGCACCGTTCTACCGCTGGTTCGATGACGGCGAGATCAATGCGTCCTACAACTGTCTGGACCGTCATGTCGATGCCGGTCGGGGTGACAAGACGGCCATCATTTTTGAGTCCGATGACGGTCAGGTCACCCATGTGAGCTACCGGGAACTGCTCTCGCGCGTCAGCCGTTTGGCCAATGCCCTCAAGGCACGAGGCGTTCAACGCGGGGATCGCGTGGTGCTGTATCTGCCCATGTCGGTCGATGGCGTGGTGGCCATGCAGGCTTGCGCCCGCATCGGGGCCACTCACTCGGTGGTGTTCGGCGGTTTCTCGGCCCAGAGCCTGCGCGACCGCATCGAGGACGCGGGTGCCGTCATGGTCATCACCGCCGACGAACAATTGCGCGGCGGCAAGTCTTTGCCTCTGAAGGCCATCGTTGACGAGGCCATCGGCCTGGGTGGCTGCGACAGCCTGCGCCAGGTGCTGGTCTTGCGCCGCACTGGCGGTTCGGTGAACATGGTGGCGGGGCGCGACGTCTGGATGGATGAGGCCTTGCAAGGGCTGTCCGATGACTGCCCGCCCGAATGGGTCGGAGCCGAGCATCCGCTCTTTTTGCTCTACACGTCCGGTTCGACGGGCAAGCCCAAGGGCGTGCAGCACAGCACCGGTGGTTTCCTGCTGCATGCCGCGCTGACCACGAAGTGGACCTTCGACATGAAGCCCGAAGACGTGTTCTGGTGTACGGCCGACATCGGCTGGATCACAGGCCACACCTACGTGACCTATGGCCCGCTGGCGCTGGGGTGCACCCAGGTTGTCTTTGAAGGCGTGCCCACTTTCCCGGATGCCTCGCGCTTCTGGCGCATGATTCAGGCCCACAAGGTCACGATCTTCTACACCGCGCCCACCGCCATCCGTGCCCTCATCAAGGCTGCCGAGTCGTCGGCCGAAGTCCATCCCCGCAATTTCGATCTCAGCAGCCTGCGCTTGCTGGGCACCGTGGGCGAGCCCATCAATCCGGCCGCCTGGGAGTGGTACCACCGTGAAATCGGTGGTGGCCGTTGCCCCATTGTCGATACCTTCTGGCAGACCGAAACCGGTGGCCACATGATCACGCCGCTGCCTGGTGCCCATGAATTGACCCCCGGTTCCTGCACGTTGCCGTTCCCTGGCATCGATGCTGCCGTGGTGGACGAAGCTGGCAAGGAAGTGCCATGGGGGCAAGGCGGTGTGCTGGTGGTGCGCAAGCCTTGGCCTTCCATGATCCGCACCATCTGGAACGACCCCGAGCGCTTCAAGAAGAGCTACTACCCCGATGACTTCGGCGGCAAGTACTACCTGGCGGGCGACGGTGCGATCCGCGATGCCGCTACCGGCTACTTCACCATCACCGGTCGCATCGACGACGTGCTGAACGTGTCGGGTCACCGCATGGGTACGATGGAAATCGAGTCGGCGCTGGTGTCGCACCCGCTGGTGGCCGAAGCCGCCGTGGTGGGTCGCCCCGACGACCTGACGGGCGAGGCCATCTGCGCCTTCGTGGTGCTCAAGCGTCCCCGCCCGGAAGGCGACGAGGCCAAGCAGATCGCCACCGAGTTGCGCAACCATGTGGGCCATGCCATCGGCCCCATCGCCAAGCCCAAGGACATCCGCTTTGGCGACAACCTGCCCAAAACCCGTTCGGGCAAGATCATGCGCCGACTGCTGCGCGTGGTCGCCAAGGGTGAGTCGGTAACCCAGGACACCAGCACGCTGGAAAATCCGGCCATCCTCGATCAGCTGTCACAGGTCAACTGATTCGGCCCCCCAGGCCGCGCGACGCTTGCGCAGATCCCGCCTCTGGATGATTCCGGGGCGGGATTTTTCAATTTGCGCGCCCATGGGGTGCTGAAAGCGGCAGGCGAAGGGCGCATGTGGATTGACCGAAATGCTCACAGACCTCGCCAAAACGGTCATCGACAAATGCGGGCTTCCTTTCTAGGATCACGGCTCAGTTCACTTGTTGATCACCCAGGTATGAGCACCCATTTTTCGATTTACACCGATGACCAATGCGCCATGCGGGACGCGGCGAGGTTTTTCGCCCAAAAGGCGCTTGCGCCGCATGCGGGCGAGTGGGATCAGGCGGGTCATCTGCCTGACGCGGTGGTCCAGCAGATGGGCGAGTTGGGCCTGTTGGGTCTGCTGGTGCCTGGGGAATGGGGCGGTTTCAAGACCGATGACCTGACCTACGCCCTGTGCGTCGAGGAGGTCGCGGCGGGCTGCGCTTCGGCGGCGGTGCTCATGAGTGTGCACAGCTCCGTCGGTTGCGTGCCCATCTTGAAGTTCGGTACACCCGACCACAAGCAACAGTGGCTGCCACGCATGGCCGCCGGTGAGGTCATTGGCGCGTTCTGCCTGACCGAACCCCAGGCGGGGTCGCAGGCCGATGCGCTCAAGACCCGCGCCGTCCGTGATGGCGATGCATGGGTGCTCAACGGGTCCAAACAGTTTGTGACCAACGGTGCGCGTGCCGGGGTGGCGATCGTGTTCGCTGTGACCGATCCAGTCGCAGGAAAAAAAGGCATCTCCGCCTTCCTGGTCCCGACCGATACGCCCGGCTTCGAGGTGGGCCGACCCGAGCACAAAATGGGCATTCGCGCGTCCGACACTTGCCCCATCACACTCATCGACTGCCGAGTCCCCGCCAAGAGCCTTCTGGGTCAGGAAGGTGAAGGCCTGAAGATTGCGCTGTCCAATCTGGAGGGGGGGCGCATCGGCATCGCCGCGCAGGCGGTCGGCATTGCGCGTGCAGCGCTGCAAGCCGCCTCGCGCTACGCCAGCGAACGGGTGCAGTTTGGCCAAGCCATTGCCCAACACCAGGCCATCGGCCACACCCTGGCCGACATGCAAACCCGACTGAGTGCCGCGCGCCTGCTGGTTCACCATGCCGCGCGCTTGCGCTCCGCAGGCGTGCCGTGCATCTCGGAGGCGTCGCAGGCCAAGCTGTTCGCTTCAGAGGCAGCCGAATGGATCTGCTCCAAAGCCATCCAGATTCATGGGGGTTACGGCTACCTGCAGGACTACGCCGTCGAACGCCACTACCGCGACGCCCGCATCACCCAGATCTACGAAGGCACCAGCGAGATCCAGAAGCTTGTCATCGCCCGCCAATTGCTGACCGAAACCCAGGACCGTTCATGAACACCACCGCATCCCTCTATGCCGCTGATCAGACCATCCGCCTGTTGATCAATGGTGAATTTGTGGCATCACAGGCTGCCGAGCGCCGCCCCATCGTCAACCCGGCGACTCAGCAGGTGCTGGCGCACACGCCCTGCGCCACCCCGGACGAAGTCAACGCGGCGGTGGCCTCGGCCAAGGCCGCCTTTGCCACCTGGCGGCACACACCTTTGGCTGCACGCATGCGCATCATGTTGCGCCTTCAGGCACTGATCCGCGAGAACCTGCCGCGCATCGCCCGCGTGCTCACCGAAGAGCAAGGCAAGACCCTGGCCGATGCCGAGGGCGACATCATCCGGGGGCTGGAAGTGGTCGAGCATGCCTGTTCGGTGGGTACATTGCAGCTGGGCGAGTTTGCCGAGAACGTGGCCGGTGGCGTGGACACCTACACCCTGCGCCAGCCCATTGGCGTGTGCGTGGGCATCACGCCCTTCAACTTCCCAGCCATGATCCCGCTCTGGATGTTCCCCATGGCCATCGTCTGTGGCAACACCTTCGTGCTCAAACCGTCGGAGCAGGACCCGATGAGCACGATGGAGTTGGTGAGACTGGCGCTGGAAGCTGGGGTGCCGCCCGGCGTGCTGAACGTGGTGCATGGTGGCAAGGAGGTTGTGGACGCCTTGTGTACCCACCCGGATGTGGTGGCCGTGTCCTTCGTCGGATCGACCACTGTCGGCACACATGTTTACAACCTTGCCGGTCAGCACGGCAAGCGGGTGCAGAGCATGATGGGCGCGAAAAACCATGCGGTGGTCCTGCCCGATGCCCACAAGGAACACACGCTCAATGCGCTGGCCGGCGCCGCGTTTGGTGCGGCAGGTCAGCGCTGCATGGCGGCGTCGGTTGCGGTGTTCGTGGGCGAGTCGCGGCAGTGGCTGCCCGAGCTGGTGCAGCGCGCCAAGACCCTCAAGATCAACGCAGGGGTGGAGCCGGGCACCGACGTCGGTCCGGTGATTTCCGCGCATGCCAAGGCCCGCATCGAACAACTGATCGCCAGCGGGGTGAGCGAAGGGGCGCAACTGTTGCTGGACGGGCGCGGCATTCAGGTGCCCGGTTATGAACATGGCAACTTCGTGGGTCCCACCGTGTTGGGTGACGTCAAGACCACCATGCGCATTTACACCGAAGAGATTTTTGGGCCGGTGCTCGTATGCCTGGAAGTGGACACGCTGGCCGATGCCATTGCGCTGGTCAACGCCAACCCTTACGGCAACGGTGTGGCGGTGTTCACGCAAAGCGGCGCAGCGGCAAGGTGCTTTCAAAGCGAGATCGACGTGGGTCAGGTGGGCATCAATGTGCCGATTCCGGTGCCTGTGCCAACCTTCAGCTTCACGGGTTCGCGCGGCTCCAAACTCGGCGATCTGGGCCCCTATGGCAAGCAGGTGGTGCAGTTCTACACGCAGACCAAGACGGTCACAGCGCGCTGGTTTGACGACGATGTCGTGTCAACCGGCGTGAACACCACCATCAACCTGAAATGAACGAGGGACAAGCCATGATGATCGCGTTCATTGGTCTGGGCAACATGGGTGCGCCCATGGCCCGCAATCTTTTGAAGGCTGGCCACGCACTCGCCGTGCACGACCTCAATACCGCAGCAGTAGAAGTTTTGGTCGCCGAAGGCGCTCACCGCTGCGCTTCACCCGCTGATGCGGTGCGCCAGGCCGAAATGGTGCTGACCATGCTGCCCGCACCCAGGCATGTGGAAGACGTCCTCGTTGGGCATCAAGGCGTGCTCAGGGCCATCCAGCCGGGCGTGCCCATTGTCGATTGCAGCACCATTGATCCGGCATCTGTGCGCCGATTCGCGCAACTTGCCCAAACCCAAGGCAACGATCTGGCTGATGCCCCTGTCTCTGGCGGCACCGGCGGTGCTGCTGCGGGCAGCCTGACCTTCATGGTCGGCGCATCGGAGGCGCTTTTCACCCGCATCCAGCCGGTGCTTCAGGGCATGGGACGGCACATTGTTCACTGCGGCGATGTGGGCAATGGCCAGGTTGCCAAAATCTGCAACAACCTGCTGCTGGGCATCTCCATGATCGCCGTCTCCGAAGCCATGACCCTTGGCGTCAGCCAGGGCATCGACGCCACGGTGCTCGCCGACATCATCAATGCATCATCTGGGCGCTGCTGGAGTTCGGACAGCTACAACCCTTACCCCGGCATCATCGACACTGCACCCGCATCGCGCGACTACCAGGGCGGCTTTGGCGTGGACCTCATGCTCAAGGACCTGGGGCTGGCGGCCGAGGCGGCACGTCAGAGCCATCAGCCATTGCCCATGGGTGCGCTCGCGCAGCAGCTCTATCAGGTCTGGAGCCAGCAAGGCAAAGGTCAGCTCGATTTTTCGTCCATCATTCAATTGCTGAGTCGCGCGGATTCGGTTTGAACCGCCCCCATTCTCATCACTCATTGTCAGGTACACCCCATGATCGAACTTCAACTGCACGGTCGCACCGCCCTCGTGACCTTGACCCGCCCCCCGGCCAACGCCTTCAGTCTCGAAGGTTTGGCGCAATTTGGCCAAACCATCTCTGAGCTGAATGCCAACCCCGCCGTGCGCGCTTTGGTCATCACCGGCAGCGGGGCCAAGTTTTTCTGCGCGGGTGCCGACCTGAACACCTTCGCCGATGGTGACCGCGCCAGGGCTCTGGACATGGCACAGGCCTTTGGTGCCGCCTTCGAAGCCCTTGCAGATTCGCGCCTGGTGACCATCGCTGCCATCAACGGCTACGCCATGGGCGGTGGCCTGGAGTGCGCGCTGGCCACCGACATCCGCGTGGCAGAACAGCACGCGCAACTCGCTCTGCCCGAGGCGGCAGTCGGCTTGTTGCCCTGCGGCACCGGCACACAAACGCTGCCCTGGCTGGTGGGTGAGGGTTGGGCCAAACGCATGATCCTGCTGGGTGAGCGTGTGGATGCCGCCACCGCCTTGCGCATTGGCCTGGTCGAAGAGGTGGTGGACAGCGGTCAGGCGCTGGACAAGGCTTTGGCGCTGGCCGAGCGCGTCGGTGCGCAAAGCCCGGACAGCGTGCTGGCCTGCAAGGGCTTGATCCATGCGGCCCGGCAAGGCGTGCCGCGTGAGGCGGCGCTCTCGCAGGAGCGCGAACGTTTCATCGACCTGTTCAAGCAACCCAACCAGCGCGAAGGGGTCAACGCCTTCCTCGAAAAGCGCAAGGCAGCCTGGCAATGAGCAACGATCAAGGCACTGTTCACTGTGAGCGCATCAACCAGGTCGCGCTGATCACGCTTGACCGGCCCCGCGCGCTCAACGCGCTGTCGCATGCCATGGTGCTGCGCCTGCACGATGTGCTCGACCAGATCGAAGCGGACGTCAGCCTGCGAGCGGTGGTGCTCAGGGGTGCCGGTCCCAAGGCCTTCTGTGCTGGTGGCGACGTGATCGCCTTGGCCAACAGCGTGCGCGACGGCTCCTCCCTGCACCGCACTTTCTTCATCGACGAGTACCGGCTTGACTGGCGAATTCACACCTTTGGCAAACCCGTGGTCGCTTTCATGCATGGCATCGTCATGGGCGGCGGCATGGGCCTGGCGCAAGGGGCCTCATTGAGGCTCGTCGCCGACAATGTCCGCATGGCCATGCCAGAGACCCGCATCGGCCTGATCCCGGACGTGGGGGCATCCTATTTCTTCTCGAAAATGCCCGCACCACTTGCGGCCTACCTGACCCTGACCGGAGCCCACCTCAACGCCTCGGATGCCCTGTTCGCCAACCTGGCCGACGCGCGCAGCCGCGTCAACGATCCGGATGCGCTGCCTGCTTTGTTGACCGAGATCGCGTGGCCAACCCATGACGGCCTTGACCCGCTTCAACCACTGCGCCAGGCGCTTGTCGCTCCGTCTGCCGCCACGCACCTTGACGGAGCGCACCTGCCCGAACAGTGCCCCTTGATCTTCCGGCACTTTGATCCTGTCCAAACGCTCGGTACGCTGGTGGCTGATCTGGCGGCAAGCCCGAGCGAGTGGGCGCAGGCGACCGTCCAAACCCTGCGTGCCCATTCACCGCTCATGATGGCCCTGACGCTGGTGGCCCTGCAAAGGGGTCGGCAGCTTGATCTGCCAGCGTGCTTCCAGATGGAATACGGCCTGGTGCAGCATGCCCTGATGTGCGGCGAGTTCACCGAAGGCGTTCGTGCCCACCTGATCGACAAGGATCGCACCCCCTCATGGACCATTCCCCGCATCGAAGCCCTGGATGAGCAGGTGATCGAATCCGCGCTGCGTGCTGCGCAGCGTCTGTCGCCCGAACGACTGGATCATGAACCCAGCTGACCTGGTCTGTGACCATCCCGGCGGTAGTCAGACGGCCGCATCCCCGTCCATTTCACAAAGGCGCGATGAAAGGCCGACGCTTCCGTGAAGCCCAGTGCCTGCGCCAGTTGCTCGATAGACACGGCACCCTCGCGCAGCGCAGTGATTGCCATGTCGCGACGCAACTCGTTCTTGATTGACAAGAACGTCGTCCCCTCGGCATCGAGACGACGGCGGAACGTGGACGGCGCTGTCCCAAGGCTGTCTGCCATCGCATCCAGGCAGGGCCACTGACCCGGTGCAATGGCCCGAAGCCGTGCGCGAACCCTCGCCGCCAGGCTGTCGGTGTTGCGGTACTTGACGAGAAACACATCGGGCGCGTGCCGAAGGAACTGCCGCAACGCATCACGCGTCTGGGTCACAGGCTGGGACAACAGCGCAGCGGGCATCACCAGCGCACCTTCCTCGGCATCAAAGCCGAGGTCATCGCAGAACATCACCCGGTATTCAGCCTCAAAGCCAGGCGCACGCCCGGCAAGCTGGCATCGCAAGATGGGAATGCGGCGCGCAATCAGCCAGCAAGCCAGGCCATACGCCACCATGAAATAAGTCGCATGGGCAAAAGGCGTTGTCCTGGGGCAGCCATCGCGCAGGCGCAGTGTGGCCCTGTCACCGTCCACATCGAGGCTGGCACGCATGCCATCCAGCACCACTTCCGTGTAACGGCACAGGTGCCGAAGCACCGCGCGCAGATCATCACACCCCAGCAAACCGTGGCAGAGCAGCGCGTAAGCACCAGGCCGCACCGGATGTGCATCCAGCGCGAAAAACTCGTCCTGCAGATGCCGCGCCACCGTGCGCCACAGAATGCCGAACTGCTCAGGCGACACGCGGGCCAGACCCTCGTCCAGAAAGGTCGGCGGGATGGATGCGCGTCGCAGCACGACATCCTCTGGCACCCCCCGACCCGACACCGCCCGCAGCGCCTCACGGACAAAGTGAATCGAGATGGTCCCCGGTTCGACTGACCCGTGTGCCATCTCGACCGACTTCAGCGTGGGGCCATGCGCAATGCGCCATCCAGCCGAATGACCTCGCCATTGAGGTATTCATTGGCCACGATGGACTGCACCAGCGCTGCGTACTCCGACGGTCTGCCCAGGCGGGCAGGGTGGGGCACCGTGGCGCTCAGCGAATCCTGAACCTCTTGCGGCAAGCCCATCAACATGGGCGTCTCAAAGATGCCCGGCGCAATGGTGAGCACGCGGATGCGATCACGGGCCAGATCGCGCGCAGCCGGCAACGTCATCGCAACCACGCCGCCTTTCGATGCCGCGTAGGCCGTCTGCCCGACCTGTCCGTCGAACGCTGCCACCGAGGCCGTGTTGATCACCACACCTTGAGACGCAGACGCCTCGCCCGCATCGCCAGGGGCCTGGCTGGCGATCATCGCAGGCACAGCCAGACGCATCATGTTGAAGGTGCCGATCAGGTTCACCTGCACGACCTTGGTGAAGCTATCGAGGCGGTGTGGCCCATTCTTGCCGTTGAGCTTCTCGGCAGGACCAATGCCCGCCGCATTGACCAGCACGTCGAGCCGGCCAAACCGGTCAACGGCAGTCTGAACGGCAGCGATACCACTGTCCTCGTTCGACACGTCCGTGCGCACCCACACCATGTGCTCATGAGGAGGCAACACCTCGGGCCGTGGCTCGGCCAGATCTGCCACCACGACGCGGGCACCCGCTTGCAGGGCCATGCGAACAGTGGCTGCGCCCAGGCCGGAACTGCCGCCGGTGATCAGAAAAACGCTGCGAGAAATGTCCATGTCTTGGTCCTCAGTCCTTGTCAAATCAATTCGATTGCCACAGCCGTGGCTTCCCCACCACCAATGCACAGGGTGGCCACACCACGCCGCAGCTTGCGCTGACGCAACGCCCCCAGCAAGGTGACGATCAAGCGCGCACCTGTGGCACCAATCGGGTGACCCAGCGCACAAGCACCCCCCTGCACATTGACCTGCTCATGCGGCAGATTCAGCTCTTGCATCGCGGCCATCGCCACCACGGCAAACGCCTCGTTGATCTCCCACAGGTCCACATCGGTCGTCTGCCATCCCACCTGCTTGAGCAACTTGCGCACCGCGCCAACCGGAGCGGTGGTGAACAGGCGTGGTTCCTGCGCGTGCCCGGCATGGCCCACCACACGGGCCAGCGGCGTCAAACCCAGACCCGTGGCGGTGGAAGCGCGCATCAGCAGCAGCGCTGCAGCCCCATCCGAGATTGAGCTTGCATTGGCAGCGGTCACCGTACCGTCGGGTCTGAAAGCGGGTTTGAGGGTGGGAATCTTCTCCACCTGGGCCTTCAAAGGCTGCTCGTCCTGAGTGATGACCACCTCGCGTCCTCGCACCACCTCGCGCACAGGGGTGACCTCCCAATCGAAAACACCTTCCCGAATGGCCGCTTGCGCGCGCGTGGTCGAGGCGATTGCGAATTCATCCTGTGCTTGCCGGGTGAAATGGAAGTCGGCGGCACAGTCCTCGGCAAACTGCCCCATCAACTGCCCCCGTGTCTCGGGCGCATAGGCATCTTCCAGCCCATCCAGAAACATGTGGTCCAGCACCTGCCCGTGTCCCAACCGATAACCCGCACGTGCTTTGGGTAGCAGGTAAGGCGCATTGCTCATCGACTCCATGCCACCTGCCAGCACCACCTTTGCACTGCCACACAGCAGTGCATCGTGAGCCAGCATGACGGCCTTCATGCCTGAGCCGCACACCTTGCTCACCGTCGTGCAAGGTGTCGCGAAAGACAGCCCGGCACTCAAGGCAGCCTGGCGTGCAGGTGCCTGTCCCAGACCGGCAGGCAGCACACATCCCAGATAAACCTCGTCCACCTGATCAGCGGCAAGGCCGGCGCGCGCCAGCGTTGCGCGCAAAGCGCTGGCTCCCAGCGCGGGTGCCGCGAACTGCGACAAGGCACCCTGAAACCCACCCAGCGGGGTGCGGGCGGCAGACACGATCACAACGGGGTCTTCATGCAGCATGTCGGGTTCCACTTGTTGTTTTGTTGCTCAGTTCAAACGCGTGACGGCGGTCGCCATACCTTGCCATGGCCGCCTCACATCACCACGAACCCAAGCCTAACGCATCGCCCGTCGCCATCACTCAGACGCATGTGCCAGACACGTCAAAGACTGCGTTCTGTCGCTTGTAAGCATTCCCCCCTATTCACAGGGTGCGCAGAACCCCCTGGATTGGGGGGTGAACTCGCCAAAAGCGGGTTCAACCCTGCAATGCATAGGAGCACCCAATATGGCAAGCACCAACATCAAAGATGCGCCGATGACGGCCGAGGAGCGTAAAGTCATTTTCGCTTCCAGCCTCGGAACGGTATTCGAGTGGTATGACTTTTACCTGTATGGCTCGCTGGCAGCCATCATCGCCAAACAGTTTTTTGCCGGTCTCGACCCCACTTCCGGTTTCATCTTTGCCCTGCTGGCTTTCGCTGCGGGCTTCATTGTTCGCCCCTTCGGTGCTTTGGTGTTCGGTCGCCTCGGCGACATGATCGGGCGCAAGTACACCTTCCTGGTCACCATCTTGCTGATGGGGGTCTCGACCTTCATCGTGGGTGTCCTGCCCAACTACAACACCATCGGTGTGGCCGCCCCGGTCATTCTGATCATCCTGCGCCTGCTGCAAGGCCTGGCGCTGGGTGGTGAGTACGGTGGCGCTGCCACCTACGTCGCCGAGCACGCACCGCACGGTCGCCGTGGTGCTTACACCGCCTGGATCCAGACCACGGCCACGATGGGCCTGTTCCTGTCGCTGCTCGTCATCCTGGGCACCCGTACTGCGATTGGTGAAGAAGCCTTCGCGGACTGGGGCTGGCGCGTGCCCTTCATCGTGTCGATCGCACTGCTGGCCATCAGCGTGTGGATCCGCATGAGCATGCACGAGTCGCCCGCCTTCAAGAAGATGAAGGAAGAGGGCAAAACCTCCAAGGCCCCGCTGTCCGAGTCCTTCGGTCAATGGGCCAACCTGAAGATCGTGCTGATCGCCCTGTTCGCACTGGTCGCGGGTCAAGGTGTTGTCTGGTACACCGGGCAGTTCTACGCCCTGTTCTTCCTGACTCAGGCTCTGAAGGTGGACGGTGCCACGGCCAACATCCTGGTGGCCATCTCGCTGCTGATCGCCACACCGTTCTTTGTGATCTTCGGCACCCTGTCCGACAAGATCGGCCGCAAGCCCATCATCCTGGGTGGTTGCCTGATCGCTGCCGTGACCTACTTACCGCTGTTCAAAGCCCTGACGGAAGCCGCCAACCCTGACCTGGCACGTGCTCAAGCCACCGCCCCGGTGACCCTGGTCGCCAATCCGGCCGAGTGTTCCTTCCAGTTCAACCCGACCGGCACCGCCAAGTTCACCAGTTCATGTGACGTTGCCAAACAGGTGCTTGCCGCCAACTCGGTGAACTACGAGAACGTTGAAGGCTCCGGCGTGGCTCAGATCAAGATTGGCGACAAGGTCATCGAGTCCTACTCATCCGTGGGTCTGCCTGCTGATCAAGCCAAGGCCAAGGACGCAGAGTTCAAGAAGACCGTGGTTGATGCGGTGCGTGAAGCTGGCTACCCCGCCAAGGCGGATCCGGCCAAACTCAACAAGCCCCTGGTCGTCGGTATCCTGACCCTGTTGGTGATCTATGTGACCATGGTCTATGGCCCCATTGCCGCCATGCTGGTGGAAATGTTCCCGACTCGCATCCGCTACACCTCGATGAGCTTGCCGTACCACATCGGTAACGGCTGGTTTGGGGGCTTGCTGCCGACCACCGCCTTCGCCATCGTGGCCCAGACCGGCAACATCTACAACGGCCTGTGGTATCCCATCATCGTGGCCATGATGACTTTTGTGCTCGGTGTGTTCCTGCTGCGCGAAACCAAGGACGTTGACATCTACAAGGACGATTGATGTCGGCGCGGCACCAGGGCCACAAGCTCGGGTGCCGCTGAACTGCCATGCTGACCCGACGCCCTCCCACGTGGAGGGCGTTTCATTTGGGCGATTCCGCCAGGCATGCCGAGATTCAAATTCGCAAACTTCGCGCAATTCCCTGACCGGACTGGCACATTCCAGTTCAAAATAGCCCAACGACAAGGTGCAGCCACCACGGTGGGTTTGCTGCAACTGCTTCGTGCCGGCTTGCCGACAGAAGGGATCATGCGATGTGGTTTGTGGTAATTGGTATCTTGGTGTTGCTTGGACAGTATTTCGGGGTCGGGCCGCTGGCAACGTGGACCTGGGCCGATGACTGGCTGCTCATGCTCCTGCCTTTTGCGCTGGCCATTGCGTGGTGGACCTGGTGCGACGCAACGGGTTACACCCGCAAAAAAGCCATGCAGCGCGACGATGAACGGCGCGACGCACGTCGTCAAAAAGCCATTGATGCGCTCGGTCTGAATCGAGACAAGCGCAAGTAAGGCCATCGACCTCCGTGGGTAAGGCGCACGGGCTAAAATTGGTGTTCCTCAGAGAACCCAAAGCCCGGAGCCCCTCCATGCCTCAGTATCGTTCCCGTACCTCCACCGCCGGCCGCAACATGGCCGGTGCCCGTGCCCTGTGGCGTGCCACCGGCATGAAGGACGGTGACTTCGAGAAGCCGATCATCGCCATCGCGAACAGCTTCACCCAGTTCGTGCCCGGCCACGTGCACCTGAAGGACCTGGGCCAGCTGGTCGCCCGCGAGATCGAAGCCGCCGGTGGTGTGGCCAAGGAATTCAACACCATCGCGGTCGATGACGGCATCGCCATGGGCCACGGCGGCATGCTGTACTCGCTGCCCTCGCGCGACCTGATCGCCGACAGCGTCGAGTACATGGTCAATGCCCACACGGCCGACGCGCTGGTGTGCATCTCCAACTGCGACAAGATCACCCCAGGCATGTTGATGGCCGCGCTGCGCCTGAACATCCCCGTCATCTTCGTCTCCGGCGGGCCGATGGAAGCCGGCAAGGTCAAGTTGGAGGGCAAGGTCATCTCGCTCGACCTGGTCGATGCCATGGTCAAGGCCGCCGACAAGAGCTGCTCCGACGAGGAAGTGGCCGCCGTTGAGCGTTCGGCTTGCCCCACCTGCGGTTCCTGCTCGGGCATGTTCACGGCCAACTCCATGAACTGCCTGACCGAAGCCCTGGGCCTGTCCCTGCCGGGCAACGGCACCACGCTGGCCACCCACGCTGACCGCGAGCAGCTGTTCCGCAAGGCTGGTCGCACCATCGTCGATCTGGCCAAGCGCTACTACGAGCAAGACGACGAAAGCGCGCTGCCGCGCAACATCGCCACCTTCCAGGCCTTTGAGAACGCCGTCGCGCTCGACGTTGCCATGGGCGGCTCCACCAACACCGTGCTGCACCTGCTGGCAGCCGCGCGCGAAGCCAACGTCAACTTCACCATGGCCGACATCGACCGCATGTCGCGCAAGGTGCCTTGCCTGAGCAAGGTCGCCCCCGCCGTGCCCGATGTCCACATCGAAGACGTGCACCGCGCGGGCGGCATCATGGCCATCCTGGGCGAGCTGGCCCGTGGTGGTCTGCTGCACACCGACCTGCCCACCGTCCACAGCCGCACCATGGCCGACGCCATTGCCCAGTGGGACGTCAAGGTCACCAACGACGAGGCCGTGCACCAGTTCTACAAGGCCGCGCCCGGTGGCGTGCCCACCCAGGTGGCCTTCTCGCAAGACAGCCGCTGGAAGAAGCTCGACCTCGACCGTGAACATGGCGTGATCCGCTCCAAAGAGCACGCGTTCACGCAAGACGGCGGCCTGGCCGTGCTCTACGGCAACATCGCCGAGAAGGGCTGCATCGTCAAGACCGCCGGTGTGGACGAGTCCATCTGGAAGTTCACCGGCAAGGCCCGCGTGTACGAAAGCCAGGAAGACGCCGTCGAAGGCATCCTGGGTGAGCAGGTGCAGGCTGGCGACGTGGTCATCATCCGCTACGAAGGCCCCAAGGGTGGCCCCGGTATGCAGGAAATGCTCTACCCCACGTCCTACCTCAAGAGCCGTGGCCTGGGCAAGGAGTGCGCCTTGCTGACCGACGGTCGCTTCTCGGGCGGCACCTCGGGCCTGTCCATCGGTCACGCCTCTCCGGAAGCGGCGCAAGGCGGTGCCATCGGCCTGGTGGAAGATGGCGACACGATTGAGATCGACATTCCCAACCGCCGCATCCACCTGGCCATCAGCGATGCCGACATGGCCGCTCGCCGTGCCGCCATGGACGCCAAGGGTGCCGCCGCCTGGAAGCCTGTCAATCGTGAGCGCCTGGTCTCGGCCGCGCTGCAGGCTTATGCTCTGATGACCACCTCGGCCGATACCGGTGCCGTGCGTGACCTCACGCAACTGCAACGCTGAGCCCTCTTGCTTTTGCCCCTGAGAGACCTTGCCAGCCCGTACAGGTGTTCATGTCCACCCCCAGTCCTTTGCCAAAGTCGGATGCCGTTGCGCTCACTCCTCAAGCCAGTGTTGTCCTGAGGCAGTTCCGCGTCGTTTTCAACGCTGTCAAATCGCACTTTCAGCGCATCGAATCCCAGTCGGGCCTTGGCGGTGCGCAACTGTGGGCCTTGAGCATCGTTGCGCATCATGCCGGCACGGAGGTTGGAGCGCTGGCGAATGCGATGGACATTCACCAGTCCACCGCCAGCAATCTGGTGCGTGCACTGGTCAAAAAAGGACTGATTCGAAGTGCCCGTGATGAAAACGACCGTCGGGTTGTGCACTTGCACGCCACCCCGGAAGGCGAGGCTTTGCTGGCCGGTACGCGTGGCCCTTTCGCAGGCTTGCTGCCCGATGCGCTACAGCGACTTGATCCGCAAACGCTCATGCGTTTGCAGACGGATCTCGGGCAATTGATCACCGAAATTGGTCTGGAAGAAACAAATGTTGCCGCGCAAACACCCCTTGCTGAGCTGTAAAAGCATTTGTGACAATATAATGTTTGTGTGACAAAGGCGCACACTGCGTCATTGAAGCACCAGTGATATGGAGTGTCTTGAGGGGCCTGCTTCACCGCAGGCCCTTTTTTTTGGGACTCAACTTTGAGTTAATTATATTTGTGCAAATGTAAAATCGCATGACACGTTGACCACCACAAGGAGAAACGCATGATCAAAGTCGGACTGATTGGATACGGCAAGGCGGGGCAGGCTGTTGCCGAAGTCTTGCAACAAGACGCTCGGTACGAATTGATGTGGGTGGCCAAACGTCACGCTCTGCCTGTCGGCCAGTCCCAACCCTTGGGCTTGCCCATTTTTGCCACGTCAGAGGGTGACTTTGGCAGGTGGCTGGATGCGCATCCGGTTGACGCGCTGGTTGATTTCTCTACCGCTGAGTCCATCCACCACTACGGCGAAGAAGTGCGCAAGCGTCACCTCACGCTGGTCAGTGCCATCTCGGCGTACAGCGATGAAAGTCTGGCCTATGCCCGCACCCTCGGTGAGCAGGCACGCGTGCTGTGTTCCCCCAACATCACCCTGGGCATCAACTTCCTGATCCTGTCGGCGCGGATGCTGCGCGGCATCGCGCCGTTTGCCGATGTCGAGATCCTCGAGCAGCACTTCCGCGAGAAACCCGAAATGTCCGGCACCGCACGCAAGATCGCCAACACGCTCGACCTGGACCACGACCGCATCACCTCGCTGCGCCTGGGTGGCATCGTCGGACTCCATGAGGTCATTTTCGGGTTTCCTCACCAGACGGTGCGCATCACCCACGAGTCCATCCGTCGCGAAGCGTTTGGCACCGGCGCAGCCTTTGCGCTGGGAGAGCTCAGCAAACGGCCCTACGGCTTCTACACGTTTGACGATCTGCTCATGACCATGATCCGTGAGCAACTCACCCAGCCCGAGGCCTGCCAGCAGGCTTGATGTCATGAATGGTCGCAGACTTGCGCTATCGTTCGCCCCATGCTGATTCACCCACAATTTGATCCAGTCGCCATTGCCCTGGGGCCCCTCAAGGTGCACTGGTACGGGCTGACCTACCTGGCGGCTTTCGCCTTGTTCTACCTGTTCGCCAATGCGCGGGCCAAACAGCCCTTCTTTGCACAGCGAGGCTGGCACCGCCAGATGGTCGAGGACGTGCTGTTTTTCGGTGTGCTTGGCGTTGTCCTCGGGGGGCGCCTCGGATATGTCTTGTTCTACAAGCCTGGCTACTACTTCAGCCACCCCGCCGACATCCTGGCGGTCTGGCAGGGAGGTATGGCCTTTCATGGCGGCTTGCTCGGTGTGATCACGGCACTGGCCATCTACGCCAGGCAGCAAAGCCGCAGTTTTTTTGAAGTGGCTGATCTCGTGGCACCCTGCGTGCCCATCGGTTTGGCAGCAGGGCGGTTCGGCAATTTCATGAACGGTGAGCTGTGGGGCCGTGCGGCCGACCCCAGTCTGCCCTGGGCCATGATCTTTCCCCAGTCTGGCACTGACATCGCCCGCCATCCTTCCCAGCTCTATCAGTTTGGATTGGAAGGTTTGTTGCTGTTCGCTCTGCTGTGGCTGTATGCACGTCGCACGAGGCCGCTGGGTGCTGTCTCTGGCGTGTTCCTGATCGGCTACGGCTGCTTTCGCTTCATCGCTGAATACTTCCGTGAACCCGACAGCTTTCTCGGCCTGCTGACCTTCAACATGAGCATGGGGCAATGGCTGTGTGTCCCCATGATCTTGCTGGGCATGGTGTTCTGGGGTGTGGCGCAGAAAAACGGCTTCCGCGATGATGCCGCAAAGGCCTGAGCAGGCCTCCGTCATTGGCTCCAGACCCAGGCTCCGCAGGGCAAGAGCCTCTACACTGGGCACATGTCGTCAACGTCTGCAGCACCCCTGAGCGCTCCTGCGCTTTCAGCCCTGGTCCGTCCTTGCCTGATTCTGGGGGTCGAATCGTCGTGCGACGAAACTGGCCTCGCCCTGGTTGCTCTCCCAGCTGAAGGTGAGCCTCGTCTCTTGGCCCATGCCCTGCACAGCCAAATCGACATGCACCAGGCCTACGGCGGGGTCGTTCCTGAGTTGGCGTCGCGCGATCACATTCGTCGCGTGGTCCCCTTGACTCGCCAGGTGCTGGCCGAAGCCGGACGCAGTCTTTCCGACATCGACGTCGTGGCCTATACCCGTGGACCCGGTCTCGCCGGGGCCTTGCTGGTGGGTGCCGGCATGGCCTGCGCCCTGGGTACAGCCCTGAACAAGCCACTTCTGGGTGTGCACCACCTTGAAGGTCACCTGCTGTCGCCCTTCCTGTCGGTTGACCCGCCCGAATTCCCCTTCGTCGCCTTGCTCGTGTCGGGTGGTCACACCCAACTGATGCGTGTCGATGGCGTCGGGCGCTACGAGATGCTGGGCGAGACGGTGGACGATGCCGCTGGCGAGGCCTTCGACAAATCGGCCAAACTGATGGGCCTGCCCTATCCCGGCGGCCCGCATCTCGCGCGTCTGGCCGAATCGGGCGACCCGACATCGTTCGAGTTACCCCGCCCGATGCTGCACAGCGGCAACCTTGATTTTTCATTCGCGGGCCTCAAAACCGCCGTGCGCACCCATCTGGTGCGCCTGGGCTGGCTGGACCGCCCTGATTTGTTGGCGGCCCCCGAAGCGCAACCCGTCCTCGCCAACCTGGCCGCATCCACCCAGGCTGCCATCGTCGAAGTACTGGTCAAGAAGGTGTTGCTGGCGCTGAAGTCCACCGGGCTCAAGCGCGTGGTGGTGGCCGGCGGCGTGGGTGCCAATCGGCTGCTGCGATCGCATCTGGACCAGGCTTGCACCCGCCGTCAAATCCGCGTCCACTACCCGGAGATGCACTTGTGCACCGACAACGGGGCCATGATTGCGCTCGCGGCGGCCATGCGCATCCAGAGCGGTGCAGCGAAACTCAGCACCGAACCCAGTTTCGATGTCAAACCGCGCTGGGATTTGTCGAGCATCTGACTTTTTGCTATACTCACAGGCTTGCCGCGATATCCAACGCTGGCAAGTTCATCGCACGATCTGGGTCGGTTTCACCCGGAGTCGCAAGTCTTAACGCAGAAACCAAAGGCAGATGGCCCACAGGTCGTCGCCCCAGGCCTGCACATGTTTTCAAGGAAACACCATGTCCGTCGCAGACATCAACACCGCAGCCATCGTCAAAGACAACGCCCGTGCGGCCAATGACACCGGCTCTCCTGAAGTGCAAGTGGCCCTGCTGACCGCTCGCATCGTCGAACTGACCCCCCACTTCAAGGCCAACAAGAAGGACCACCACGGTCGTCGCGGCCTGCTGCGCATGGTCAGCCGTCGTCGCAAGCTGCTGGACTACCTCAAGTCCAAGGATTCTGCCCGTTACGTGGCCCTGATCCAGAAGCTCGGTCTGCGCAAGTAAGCACCGCATGACGACAAAAGGCCTGTCTGGATCCCTCCAGCACAGGCTTTTTGTTTTTTAACGCCAGCCACTCGACTCCTGCGAACGCTGTGTCATTCCAACGAGGCTGAGGCCTCAACCTCGCTGGAATGGCATCGCGATTGAGTGACGGCACACCCACCGGGCGGCACGTGTCGCCCGCACAACCAAACCGGAGAACTCATCCATGACCATGTTCAACAAAGTCACCAAGACCTTCCAATGGGGCAAGCACACCGTCACGATGGAGACGGGTGAAATCGCACGTCAAGCCACCGGTGCCGTGCTGGTCGACATCGAAGGCACCGTCGTGCTGGCCACCGTGGTGTGCGCCAAGGTCGCCAAGGCTGGCCAGGACTTCTTCCCCCTGACCGTTGACTACATCGAGAAGACCTACGCCGCCGGCAAAATCCCTGGCAGCTTCTTCAAGCGTGAAGCCAAGCCTTCCGAGCTGGAAACGCTGACCTCGCGTCTGATCGACCG
>JAGOKC010000106.1 GCA_017994835.1 Aquabacterium sp.
CTGGCAAGCACGCCCCTCAGCGCGCCTCAATGCCTTGTTCGTACCAGTTTTTGCTTCGGTTGACCATGGCGACCAGGGTGAGCATCACCGGCACTTCCACCAGCACGCCCACCACGGTGGCCAGCGCGGCACCCGAGTTCAGGCCGAACAGTGAAATGGCCACGGCCACGGCCAGCTCGAAGAAGTTGGAGGTGCCGATCAGGCAGGCGGGTCCGCCCACGTTGTGCGGTAGCTTCATCCAGCGTGCGGCCAGGTAGCTGATGGCGAAGATGCCATAGGTCTGCAAGGTCAGCGGAATGGCGATCAGCAGGATGACGCCCGGCTTGGCCACGATGGTTTGCGCCTGAAAGCCGAACAACAGCACCACGGTGGCGATCAGGCCCACGATGGACCAGGGCTTGAGCCGTGCGGTGAAGTCGGCCACCGCATGGCTGGAGCGGCGCGCCAGCATGTGACGGGTAGCCATCCCGGCGATCAAAGGCAGCACCACGTACAGCACGGTGGACAGCACCAAGGTCTCCCACGGCACGGTCACGTTGGTGACGCCAAGCAGAAAGGCTGCAATCGGTGCAAAGGCCACGACCATGATCAGGTCGTTGACCGACACCTGCACCAGCGTGTAGTTGGCATCGCCCTTGACCAGCTGGCTCCACACGAACACCATGGCCGTGCAGGGGGCCACACCCAGCAGGATCATGCCGGCGATGTACTCGCTGGCCGATTGCGGATCGACCCAGGGCGCAAAGATGTACTGGAAGAACAGCACGCCCAGGGCGGCCATGGTGAAGGGCTTGATCAGCCAGTTGACCACCAGGGTCAGGATCAGACCCTGAGGCTTCTTGCCCACGTCTTTGACGGCGTGCCAGTCGATCTGGATCATCATCGGGTAGATCATCACCCAGATGAACACGGCCACGACCAGGTTGACCTGGGCGTATTCCAGCGCGGCAATCGCCTGGAAAGCGTCGGGGCTCAACAGGCCCAGGCCCACACCCGCGAGGATGCCCAGGGCCACCCACACGGTCAGATAACGTTCAAACAATCCCATTTAGAAACTCCGAAGGTGTGTGCGGTGCTCAGCTGCGGGCAATGTCGTCGAGCGCGGCTTGCAAGGCGTCGTGGGGCATTGCGTCTAGCGGCAGGGCCAGCAGTTGCAGCATCTTGTAGCCAATGGCCTGGCGGGTCAGCTCGAAGGCGCGGCGCTTGCCCTCATCGCCGCCGTCGGCGTTGGACGGGTCCGGGTAGCCCCAGTGCACCTTGACCGGGTGGCCGTGGCCACCGAAGAACACCGGGCAGGTCTCGGCTGCGGCGCTGTCGCACACGGTGATGACGATGGACAGCGGGGGCGCGTCGGGCGTGGTGAACTCGTCCCAGCTCTTGCTGCGGTAGGCCGAGGTGTCGATGCCCGCGCGGTTCAGGGCTTCGATGGCGAAGGGGTTAAGGCGACCGCTGGGCGCGCTGCCGGCGCTGTGCGCCTTCACATCCTTGCCAAGCTGGGCGGCGAGGTGGTTGAGCATGCCTTCGGACAGCACGCTGCGGGCCGAGTTGTGGGTGCAGAGGATCAGAACGTGGGTGGTCATGGTGCGGTGCGTGAGTGCCGGGTTGGTGGATCAAGTTACCGAGGGTTCAGACAAAGCCAGCAGGCGCTGCACGCCCACCGGTTCCTGCTGTTGCAGCGGCACGATGGCGTGGCGCTGCGCGTGTTGGGAACGGATCAGGTCGATCTCGCACAGCTCGTTGCGGGCGCGCTGCTTGAGCAGCGCCGATTGCGGCTGGCTGGCGGCGATGCTGTTGTTCACCACCCAGGCCCAGGGCTCGATGCCGGCGCGGCGCAGGTCGGCTTGCAGGTTGGCGGCCTCCAGCACCGGGGTGGTTTCAGCCAGGGTCACCAGCAGCACCTTGGTTTGCTTGGGGTCCTGCAGCTGCATCATCGGCGTGGTGAAGTGCACGTTCGTGTCGCCCATCTGGCGCACGATGTCGCGGTGGTAGGAACCAGTCGCGTCCAACAGCAACAGGGTGTGCCCGGTGGGCGCGGTGTCCATCACGACGAACTTCTTGCCGGCCTCGCGGATGATGCGTGAGAAGGCCTGGAAGACGGCGATCTCCTCGGTGCAGGGCGAGCGCAGGTCTTCTTCCAGCATGGCGCGGCCTTGCGCATCGAGCTTGGCGCCCTTGGTGGCCAGCACCTGCTGGCGATAGCGCTCAGTCACCTCATGCGGGTCGATCCGGCTCACGGTCAGGTTGTCCAGGCTGCCTTGCAGCGTTTCGGTCAGGTGCGCGGCCGGGTCGGAGGTGGTCAGGTGCACGGGCAGGCCACGGTGGGCCAGTTCCACCGCCACGGCTGCCGCCAGCGTGGTCTTGCCCACACCGCCTTTGCCCATCAGCATGATCAGGCCATGCCCCTCCTGCGCCATCTCGTCCACCAGCTGCGATAGGCGTGCGGCCTGGAGAGACGCGGGGATGTCGACCGGGGCGGTGTCGGTGGGGGGCGCCTGGTCAGACAGCAGATGCTGCAGGGCGTCCAGCCCGACCAGATTGAAGGCCTTGAGCTCGATCTCGTCGCGCGGCAGGTCGCGCAAGGACGGGGGCAGGTCGGCCAGCGCGGCCTCTTCGCGTGTGTGGATGGCAGCCGCCAGCGCGTCGTGCGCACCTTCGCGCTCTGGCATCAGCCCGTTGATCACCAGATGCTGGCGCGACAGGCCAATGGCCGCCAGCTCGTCGCGTGTGCGGGCCGCTTCACGCAAGGCGCCGCCTTGGGCGCGGGCCACCAGCACCAGGCGGGTGCGCAAAGGGTCGGACAGCGCCGCCACGGCAGCTTTGTACGAGGTGCGCTGCTTTTCCAGCCCGGCCAGCGGGCCCAGGCACGACGCATCACCTTTACCCGCTTCCAGAAACCCGCTCCACGCGCCCGGCAGTTGCAGCAGGCGGATGGTGTGGCCGGTGGGGGCCGTGTCAAACACAATGTGATCGAAGTCAGCGGTCAGGGGCGAGTCCAGCAGCAGGCTGGTGAACTCGTCGAAGGCGGCGATTTCGGTGGTGCAGGCCCCCGAGAGTTGCTCCTCGATGCTTTTCACCACGGTGTCGGGCAGCACGCCGCGCACCGGGCCAACGATGCGGTCGCGGTAAAGCTGGGCCGCAGCCTGCGGGTCGATTTCCAGCGCCGACAGCTGGGCGACCGCCGGGATGGGCGTGATGTGGTTGCCGATCTGGACGCCGAACACCTGCCCGACGTTGGATGCCGGGTCGGTGCTCACCAGCAGCACACGGCGACCGGCCTCGGCCAGACGTACGGCCGTGGCGCAGGCCAGCGAAGTCTTGCCCACGCCGCCTTTGCCAGTGAAAAAGAGGAAGCGCGGTGCCTGGTCCAGAAACAGCATGGGGGACTCCGTTCTCAACAGCAGCGGCTGCCCGAGCAGCAACCACCAGTTGAGGGTGTGGCCGCCACAGCGGTGATGCCGGCCCAGCGCGCCAGGTCGTCACGCGAAGGGTAGCGACCTGCCAGGGCAATCTGGCCATCGACCAGGGTCAGCGGCAGGCCCTCTTGACCAGACAGCTCCAGGAAGGTCTTGACGGCGGGCGTCTCGGCAAAGGCCATGGGCTGCTGGGCCAGGTTGAAGCGCTCGATCTGGGCACCGGCCTGACGGGCCCAATCGATGTCGGCCGCGAAGCTCACGAGGGCCTGATCGACCTCGACACCGCAGACGCCCGAGCTGCAGCACAGGGCGGGGTCAAACACTTGAATCGACTTCATTTTCAGACTCCTTGAATAATCAAAATAATGGTTGCAAGAAAACCGCACAACTGCGGTGCGTTACTCAGCACTGAGTACAGATACTGGCCGCGTTCACGGCCGGGCACAGCTCGGTTTGCCCGGCGCAGCACTCTTCTGTCAGGTAGGCGATCAGGTCCGACATCAGGGTGAGGTTGGCCCGGTAACGCTGAAAGCGCCCCTCCTGGGTGGCCGTGACCAGACCGGCGTGCGCCATCGCCTTCAGGTGGAAGGACAGGTTGGTCGGCGGGATGCCCAGCTTGGCGGCAATGTCACCCGCGACCATGCCCTCCTGACCCATGCGGACCAGCAATCTGAACACATCCAGACGGACCCCGGAGGACAGGGATTCGAAGACGGTGGTGGCGGTGCGTTGTTCCATGCGGCAATACTACAACGATCATTGAACTGTTGCAAGAAGCCAGGCCACGCCGCCCGTTGCACAGTGTCCGCACACGCGGGGGCGCCACGGCCTCCGTCCTGAACGAAAATACGCGGTTTCGCCCGTCGTCGCATCACAAGGCCGCCACCCCTAAGCGTGGCATGGAAGGATTGGATTTGCAGCACCGTCTCGGCAGTTCACGACTCGTCCGCTTGCTCCAGGAATGGGCGCAGGTGGATGGCGAGTCGGCGCGTCAGGACGTGGCCGAACGACTCAGCCACTGGCTGAGTGCCTTCGACGCCGTCAAGCTCGATGGCGCGCTGCAGACCATCGAGTCCTACCCGTCTCAGACCAAGTTGCGCGGACAGGCGGTGGACGCGAGCGCGGTGGCGAAGTCCGTGAACCAGGTCAAGGCCGAGTTGACCGCCCTGATCACCGCCAAGGTGACGCCGCCTCACACCCCGCTGCCGTCCACCCCCCGGACCCTGCTGCACACCCTCGAAGAAGACGACGCCCGCGCCGAGTCCAAGTACGCCCCCCACTACCAGCGCTACCAAAGCTTGCAAAAGCAGATGGAAAACGCCGTGGCAGCCTTGAGAGTCCAGGTGCGCCAGATGCTCTCCAAAGGCTCGCCCGCCTTGCGCCAACTGGTGGCGTTGGATGCAGTGATGGAGCAGATGCTGGGTGCCCGCGAGCAAAAGCTGTGGACCAGCGTGCCGGTGTACCTGGAGCGGCGCCTGGAACACTGGCACCAGCACCACCAACAGACCGTCGCGACGCAGGCAGGCGAGGATGACCCCATCCGCTGGCGACAAGCCGATGGCTGGATTGCCGCCTTTCAGCGCGACATGCGCGACATGATGCTGGCCGAGTTGCACCAGCGTCTGCAACCCATTCTGGGCCTGATGGAAGCAGCCCAGAACGCGGGCAATGAGCTAAACAAGAACAGCGAACACAGCGAGAGCAGCGAATCACAATGAACAAATTCATGATGACCGTCATCTTCACCCTCGGCTTGGTGGCCGTGGGCTGGGTCGGCTGGGGCTTTGTGGGGGCGAGCTGGATGGCCCTGGCCATGACCGCCGTGATCGGCGGGGTTTACGTCCTCGGTGCCCTGGAACTGCGGCGTTTTCGTACCGCCACGGCCACGCTGAGCGAGGCGCTGGCCCACATCCCATCCGATTTGAGCGACCTGGGTGCCTGGCTGGCGCGCCTGCATCCCAGCTTGCAGCACCCGGTGCGCGCGCGCATTGAAGGCCAGCGCGCGGCCATGCCGGGCCCGGCGCTCACCCCTTACCTGGTGGGCCTGCTGGTCATGCTCGGCATGCTCGGCACCTTCCTGGGCATGGTGGTCACCTTCAAAGGTGCCGTGTTCGCGCTCGAAGGCTCGGCCAATCTGGAAGCCATCCGCGCTGCGCTGGCCGCGCCCATCAAGGGCCTGGGCCTGGCGTTTGGCACCTCGGTGGCCGGCGTCGCCGCCTCGGCGCTGCTGGGCCTGATGTCGGCCTTGAGCCGCCGCGAGCGCATTGAGGTCGCGCGCCAGCTCGACGCCCAGATCGCCACCACCTTGCGCCCCCTGTCAGCGGCTCACCAGCGCGACGCCACCTTCAAGGCACTGCAGGCGCAGGCCGATGCCATGCCGGTGCTGGTCGATCGCCTGCAGTCCCTGATGACCGGGCTGGAGCGCCGCAGTGAACAGCTCGATGCGCAACTGCTGGCCCAGCAACAGGCCTTCCACCGCGAAGCCGCCACCGCCTACACCGATCTGGCCCAGGCCGTGGGAGTCTCCTTGCAAGACAGCCTCACCGCCAGCGCCCGCGTCGCCGGCGACACCCTCAAGCCCGTCGTCGAGACCGCCATGAGCGAGATCGCGCAAGAATCTCAGCGCACGCACCAGCGCTTGATCGACGCCACCCAGGCCCAGCTCAACGGCCTGAGCACGCGGTGGGAGGGCACCGCCCGTCAGGTGGCCGACACCTGGACCTCGGCCCTGCAGGACCAGAACC
>JAGOKC010000042.1 GCA_017994835.1 Aquabacterium sp.
GGCCCAGGATCATGCCTGCGCCCCCCACCGTGCAGTGTTTACCGATGCGAGCGCTGCCAGCCACACCGACACAGCCGGCCATGGCCGAATGTTCGCCGATATGGACGTTGTGGGCAATCTGAACCAGGTTGTCGAGCTTGACGCCGTTGTCGATCACGGTGTCGTCGAGCGCGCCGCGGTCCACGCAGGTGTTGGCACCCAACTCGACGTCATCGCCGATGCGCACGGCGCCTAGCTGCTCGATTTTCTCCCATCGGCCCTGGTTGGGCGCAAAGCCAAAGCCATCCGCCCCGATGACCACGCCGCTGTGAAGAATGCAACGCGCGCCGATCACGCAGTCGAAACCCACTGTGACCTGTGGGGCAAGGCGTGTGTACTCGCCAATGCGAGCTCGAGCGCCCACGAAACACTGAGCGCCGATCAGGGCGCCAGCTTCCACAATGGCTCCTGCCTCGACCACCGCCAACGGGCCAATGGTGACGTCGGGGCCGATCACGGCGGTCGGGTCGACCACAGCGGAGGAGTGGATACCGGCTGATGGACGCGGGCGCACCTGCTGCGACCACCACTGCGTCAGGCGAGCAAAGTACAGGTAGGGGTCATCGGTGACGATGACCGCCCCGCGCACCGCGGCTTCGTCCTGAACAGCCGGGCTGACAATGACACAAGCAGCCTTGCTCGTGGTCAGCTGCGCACGATACTTCGGGTTCGACAGGAAGGCAATGGCGTGCGACGCGTCGCTGTCCAGGGGGCCGATCTGCTGGATCACGGTGCCCGGGTCACCGATCAAGGTGCCGCCCAGCTCGGCCACCAACTGGCCGAGCGTCACATGCACGGACATCGCGGTCACTTGCCCGATCCGCCGTTCATGGCCTTGATGACCTTGTCGGTGATGTCGACGCGGGGGCTGAAAAACACCGCTTCCTGCAAGATCAGGTCGTACTTCTCCTGATCAAAGATTTGCTTGACGACGCGCTGCGCACGTTCCAGCACCGCAGCCAGCTCTTCGTTCTTGCGCTGGTTCAGGTCCTCCTGAAACTCGCGGCGCTTGCGCTGCAACTCCCGGTCCTGCTCCACCAGGTCGCGCTGGCGACGGCTGCGCTCGGACTCACCCAGCGTGGGG
This sequence comes from Aquabacterium sp., assembly GCA_017994835.1. GTDB lineage: Bacteria > Pseudomonadota > Gammaproteobacteria > Burkholderiales > Burkholderiaceae_C > Aquabacterium. The sequence continues at coordinate 1,124 of JAGOKC010000042.1, forward strand.
GCGTCCTTTTCGAAGCGCTCCGTGGCGCTTTTGAGCCGCGACGCCGTATCGGTCAGGTCTTTCTCGCGCCGGGTGAACTCGCCTTCCAGCTTGGCCTGTGCCGCCTTGGCCGGAGATGCATCACGCAGCACCCGGTCGAGGTTGACGTAACCAATTTTGAGCTCCTGGCCATGCGCAAGCAGAGCCGAGCCACACAGCAGGCTGGCCACCAGAAGGTTCTTGAGGTGCGAAGTCATGGTCAGAATGCCGTCCCGATCTGGAACTGAAGACGTTGGATTTTATCTTGGTCCTGGAAGCGGAAAGGCTTACCGTAGCTCAACTTGAGTGGCCCCACCGGTGAGACCCAGCTGATGCCGACCCCGACCGAGGCACGCACGTCGCTGAACCGCATGGACTCAGACTCAATCCAAACATTACCTGCGTCCATGTAGCCGAACAGGCGCAACGTGCGGTCGTTTCCTGCGCCGGGAAACGGCACATACAACTCCGCGTTCACGTTGGCGCGGCGATTGCCGCCAACATATGCGCCTGATACATCAGGCTTGCCCAGCGAGTTCTGCTCGAACCCGCGTACGGTTCCCAAGCCACCACCGTAAAAGTTTTTAAATGACGGGTAAGACTTTCCGGAAATCCCCTTGCCGTAACCCACTTCGGTGTTGAGACCCAGGGTGAAGCGGTTCGACAAAGGAATGAACTGCTGGAACTGATAGTCGCCGCGCACATAACGGGTGTCGCCGGCCGCGCCCAACTCCAGATTCAGGCGCTGATAGCGGCCACGAGTCGGCGCAATCAGACTGTCGCGGGCATCACGGGACCACCCAACAGTCAAAGGAACGGAAAGAATAGAGTCGCCAAAGTTTGCGCGATCAATCTGCAAAGTCACTGGAAGCCCGTCGCCCTCCAACTTCGTCTGCTCGACGCCTGCACCGAAGAACACCGTGTCGTATTCGGTGAACGGCACACCAAAACGAACAGCGGCACCCGGAGTCACGATCTTATAGTCATTGGCACCTTGTGTGCTTAGCGGACGCGACGTGCGGTAGTACAGGTCATACGAGCGCGACACGCCATCGTCTGTGAAGTACGGGTCCACCGTACTGACCACGATGGTGCGGTTGTACTTGCTTGTGTTCAGGTCAATGCCCAGGTAGTTGCCGGTGCCGAACACGTTGTCCTGCTTGACCGATGCGGTCAGGGTGAACTTTTCGGCGCTGGAGAAACCGGCGCCCAGCATCAGGTTGCCCGTCGGCTTTTCTTCCACCGTGATGGTCAGATCCACCTGGTCGGCGGTGCCCGGCACTTCCACGGTTTCGATGTCCACGGCCTTGAAGTAGCCTAGACGGTCCACCCGGTCACGCGACAGCTTGATCTTCTGGCCGTCGTACCAGGCCGCCTCAAACTGGCGGAACTCGCGACGAATCACCTCGTCGCGCGTGCGGGAGTTGCCCGCCACGTTCACGCGGCGCACATAGACGCGGCGTTGAGGCTGTGCCACCAGCACGGCCACGGCCTGCCCCTTGGCACGGTCCAGTTCGGGGCGGAAATCAACCCGTGCAAATGCATAGCCAAAGGCAGCAAAACGATCGGTAAAAGCCTTGGTGGTGGCTGCTACGGCATCGATTCGATAAGCCTCACCCGGTTCAATGGTCACCAGCTTGCGAAACTCAGCTTCCTTGCCCAGGTATTCACCCTCCAGGCGCACGCCAGTTACCACGTAACGCGGACCTTCATTGACACTGATGGCAATCGAAATATCCTGCTTGTCAGGTGAAATGATCACCTGCGCCGACTCGATCTTGAACTCCAGATAACCCCGGTTCAGGTAGTAAGCCTTGATCGTTTCCAGGTCGGCGTTCAGCTTGGCACGTGCGTACTGATCAGACTTGGTGTACCAGGTCAACCAGCCCCCCTGTGTCAGGGCCATCTGCGAGATCAGCGTGCTTTCGGAGAAAGCTTGATTACCCGTGATGCTGATGCTCTTGATCTTGGTGACCTCACCCTCGGTAACCGTGAAGGTCACGTTGACGCGGTTGCGCTCTGTGGGCGTGATAGTGGAAACCACTTCCACGCCATACAGACTGCGTGTGAGGTACTGACGCTTGAGTTCCTGTTCGGCCCGATCTGCCAGGGCACGGTCAAAGGGTTGCCCCTCACCGATGCCGATGTCCTTGAGCGCCTTGACCAGCACGTCCTTGTCGAACTCCTTGGTCCCGATGAACTCAACCCGCGAAATCACAGGGCGCTCTTCAACCACGACGACAACGACATTGCCATCCACCTGAATGCGCACGTCCTTGAACAGACCTGTGGCGAACAAGGCGCGCAGACCCGCAGCACCCTTGTCATCGGTGTAGGTATCTCCGGTGCGGAACGGCAGAGAGGCGAAAACGGTTCCGGCATCGGCTCGTTGCAAGCCTTCCACACGGATGTCTTTCAGCACAAAAGGCTCAACCGCCCAAGCGGATTGAAAGAGGGATGCTGCCAGCAAGGCAGCGAGCAGGGTCGGTTTGAACCGCACAGCAGTCATGAAAGGGCTTTGCATGCAGAGGAGCAGAGGAGAAAACTCAGTGCGCGCCAAAAAGACGCGCCAGATCGTTGTAGAGGGCCAGTGACATCAAGGCAAGCATGATGGCGACGCCACCCCGTTGCAGTCGTTCCAGCCAGAGTTCAGAAACCGGCCGACCCGTGACGCCTTCGAAAAGATAATACATGAGGTGCCCCCCGTCGAGGACCGGCAAGGGCAGCAAGTTGAGAACACCCAGGCTCACACTGACCAATGCCAGGAATCCGACGTAGTACACCCACCCCATCTGCGCCGAACGCCCGGCGTAATCGGCAATCGTCAGTGGGCCGCTCAAGTTTTGCAAAGACGCTTCACCGATGAGCATCTTGCCCAGCATGCTCAGGCTCATCACGGACACGTCCCAGGTCTTGCTGAAAGCCTTGGACAAACCCTCCACCAGACCGTAACTGACCTCAATGGTGACTGGCAGACTGCCCAGTGCCGCTTCAATGCGCGGCACACGTTGACCCTTGATATCGGTCATCACGGGCATCAGTTTGACCGTCACCGATTGACCAGAGCGCTCAATCAACAAGGACAAAGACTGTGCGCCGCCTCCTGACTGACTTTCACGGATCATTTGGCGCAAATGACCTGCATCAGCCGGCACCACACCATTGACCTGAACCACACGGTCCCCAGCAAGCAAGCCCGCCTTGTCAGCGGGGCCGCCAGGCATCACTTCCGCAATCAAAGGTTCGGCGTAGGGCCCTGTCAAACCAACACGGTCCAGCAAACGTCCATCAACCTCTGCAACCGGAATGCGGCTCAACGGCAGAACCACGCTGCGACGCCCGATGGTGGAACCTGTGGCCTGTTCACGCGACACCACTTCAAGACGCACATCCTGCCCGGCCAGCGCCGCCTGAATGAACAACCACTGCAGGTCTGTCATCGAACGTACCGGGTGCTGAGTCGCATCCTCACTGGTCGCCCCGGCACCCAAAATCTCCAACCCCACGATCTCATCGCGCGACTGCAGACCCGCCTCAGCGGCCAGCGAACCTGAACGAGGCTGCGCCAACCAGGGACGTAACTCCTGAACGCCCGCCCAGTTCACGCCTGCATACAGCAGCACCGCCAAGAGCAAATTGGCCAGCGGGCCAGCTGCGACCACGAAAGCACGCTGGCGCAAGGGCTTGCGATTGAAGGCGCGATGTTGCTCGGTCGGATCGACGGGCCCTTCGCGCTCATCGAGCATCTTGACGTATCCCCCCAACGGCAGGGCCGAGACCACGAACTCGGTTTCACCACGCTGGCGACGCCACAACACCTGACCAAAACCCACAGAAAACCGCAGCACCTTGACATTGCAAGCGACCGCAGCGCGGTAATGCCCGTACTCGTGGATCACCACCAGCACGGCAATCGTCACCAGAAAGGAAAGCACGGTCATCAACATCGACATTCTCCTGCGTCAGAACGTCAGCCCAGACACCACCGATGACGCCACACGGCGTGCCTGTGCATCAAGGTCAAGCAAACCCTCCACAGTGTCAGTGTCCAAACGCTCGATCCGGCAGTCTGACAGTGTCTGAACATTCACCCGATGAATCTGGTCAAAACGGATACGACGTGCCAGAAATGCATCCACAGCAACCTCATTGGCAGCATTGAGCACACAGGTACTGCCCGCCTCACCGTTGAGGGTTTCCCAGGCCAGTTGCAGACCAGGATAGCGATGTGCGTCTGCCTCCTCGAAAGTGAGGGCATTCAGACGCGTGAAATCAAGCATGTCAGCACCCGACTCGATGCGATGCGGCCACGACAAACCGTATGCAATAGGCACCCGCATATCTGGCGTACCCAACTGCGCCAGCACCGACCGATCACGACACACCACCATGGAGTGGATGATGCTCTGCGGGTGCAACACCACGCGAATCTGGTTTGGCGACAGATTGAACAGCCATCGGGCCTCAATGACCTCAAGAGCCTTGTTCATCATCGTGGCCGAATCAACCGAAATCTTGCGACCCATGACCCAGTTTGGATGTGCGCAAGCCTGGTCAGGGGTGATGCCGACAAAGGTCGATGGATCACGTTGACGAAATGGCCCACCCGAAGCGGTCAGGACAATGTGGTCAATGCGCGCCGACCACGTTGACGGATCCTCCGGCAGACACTGAAAAATCGCCGAGTGCTCGCTGTCAATGGGCAGCAGCGTTGCCCCCCCCTCGTCCACAGCACGCATGAACAAATTGCCGCCCACCACCAAGGCCTCTTTGTTGGCCAGCAGCAAGCGCTTGCCTGCGCGAGCGGCAGCCAGGCAGGGTGGCAAACCTGCCGCACCGACGATGGCACCCATCACCACGTCCACATCCGGATGTGATGCCACATCCATCAAGGATTGGCTCCCCCCGAGCACCTCGGTTCGCAATCCGGCCTCTGCGACTTGCGCGCGCAGGCGCGCTGCCACGGTCTCGTCAGGCATCACGGCATAACGTGGCTGCCACTGACGACACAAAGCCATCAGATCATCAACACGTGAAGCGCCGGTCAGCGCCCACACCTCAAACTGCTCCGGATGACGCGACAGAACATCCAGCGTGTTGGTGCCAATCGAACCCGTGGCCCCAAGGATGCAGACCCGTTGTCGGCGAGAAAAAGACGGTGAATCACGCATGGCACAAAGTCAGCACAGCCAAAGTCAAAGGCAAGGTCGGCAAAAGAGCATCAATGCGATCCAGCACGCCGCCATGACCTGGCAGCAACTGACTGCTGTCCTTGACCCCTGCCTGACGCTTCATGAGCGACTCGAACAAGTCACCCACCACACTCATCCCCACCAGAAAAGCCAACGCTACACCGGCACCGATCGGCCCCAAACCCATCCACAAGCGTCCATACAGACTCGGCGAATCCACACCAAGGTGACCATCGACCCAAATCCAGCCAGCCGCCAGCAAACACACGGCAAGCATGCCACTCCACACACCCTCCCAACTCTTGCCGGGACTGATGCCTGGGGCCAGCTTGCGACGACCAAAAGCCCTGCCACCGAAATAGGCCCCGATGTCTGCGGCCCACACCAGACACAAAACCGAAAGCAGGAAATTCAGCCCCTGAGCTTTGATCTCAACCAAGGCCAGCCAGGCCATCACCAGCACCAACAAGCCCAAAAGCCGTCGCCAGAACTCAGGCACTTTGCGCCAGTGCGAAGTGCCATACCGCAACACAACCGCACCGCCCAACACCCACACGGCACAAGCGAACACCCAGACACCCGTTGCGACATGGAACCCGGCGAGCGGCAATCCCAAACCATGCTCATGTGGGTGCACATTGAGCCCTTCCGATGCAACCATGATCGTGTCCCACACTGGCAAACCCACCACCTGCGCCGCATAGACACAGCCACCTGCGACAGCGGCCCCCATCAAGAGCGCGCGAAGACCTGGCGCATCGTTCAATCGAGACCACTCCCAGCCAGCCGCCGTGATAAATATCAGAGTCAAGGCAGAGAAAGGCCACGCGGCTTCGGATGACAAACTGGCCAATAGCATGGCAGCCAGAATCAAGGCAGTGATGACGCGATGCTTGAGCATGTTCAGTTCCTCTCTGGCACAGCCAGCCCACCATCGAGGCCACTCACAGCCCCCTCACCCTCGTCTGACTCGCCCACATCACCGAATCGACGCTCGCGGCGCGCGTAACTGGCAAGAGCCCGGTCCAGTTCTGCGCCATCAAAATCAGGCCAGAGACAATCGGTGAAATACAGTTCGGCGTAAGCGCTTTGCCACAACAAAAAGTTTGACAAACGCACCTCCCCCCCCGTGCGGATCACCAGATCAGGATCCGGCGCATAACTCATCGTCATGAAACGTGACAGCGTTGACTCATCCAGGTTCTGCGACGAAACCCCTGCTTCAATGGCGCGCTGACAAGCCTGAACAATGTCCCAACGCCCACCGTAATTGAAGGCCACCGTCAGGATCAAGCGATCGTTCTCAACGGTAAAGGCCTCGGCTTCCAACAAGGCAGTTCTGACCTTCTCGGAGACACTGGCCAGATCACCCGCGATCCGAATGCGAACGCCATCGTCCTTGAGCTTACCCAGATGCTTGGACAAAGCCACCAGCAACAGGCTCATCAGTCCGGATACTTCCTCTTCAGGTCGCTTCCAGTTCTCGGAGGAAAACGCGAACACCGTTAAAAAGCCGATCTGCCGATTGGCCGCAGCCCGCACCACCTCGACCAGAGAATCAACTCCGGCCTTGTGCCCAAGTCCACGTGGCATGAAACGCTGACGCGCCCATCGCCCATTGCCATCCATCACGATGGCAACATGATGCGGCACACAAGCAGATGAGGAGGAGGCAGCCATCGGTGAAAGAATCCGGGAAAGTGATAACGGGCCGCCATGGCAGCCCGCGTTGCGTCGCAAACAGAACGAGGCGGTCAGACCGCCTCGGACGTGGTCGCCATTATGGCAAAGCGCACGACCTCATACGGCCAGCACTTCAGCTTCCTTGGCTTGCACCAGTTTGTCGATCTCGGTGATGGTCTTGTCAGTCAGCTTTTGAATCTCATCCTGCGAACGACGGTCATCGTCTTCGGTGATTTCCTTGTCCTTGAGCAAGCGCTTGGCATGCTCGTTGGCATCACGGCGCAGATTGCGCACAGCGATCTTGGTGTCTTCACCGGCCGACTTCACCACCTTGGTCAACTCCTTGCGGCGCTCTTCCGTCAGAGGTGGCATCGGTACGCGAATCAGATCACCCTGCGACGACGGGTTCAAGCCCAGGTCAGACTCGCGGATGGCCTTTTCGATCTTGGCACCCATGCCCTTTTCCCAGGGTTGAACGCTGATGGTGCGGGCGTCCTGCAAGCTCACATTGGCCACCTGGCTGAGTGGCACCATGGAGCCGTAATACTCCACCTGAACCTGGTCAAGGATGCCTGGGTGGGCGCGACCTGTGCGAATCTTGGACAGTTCGACTTTGAAAGCCTCAATGGACTTGAGCATCTTCTGCTCGGCGTTTTTTTTGATCTCTGCAATGCTCATGAGAAGCTCCGTACGAAGGCCTGTGGCCAACTGACGCATGAAAAACGGGGAAAGAAGTACTGGATCAGACGTGAACCAGCGTGCCCTCGTCTTCACCCAACACGACGCGCTTGAGTGCGCCGGGCTTGAAAATCGAAAACACCTTCAAAGGCAGATTCTGATCACGACACAGGGCAAAGGCAGTGGCATCGAGCACCTGCAGGTTCTTGATCAGCGCCTCATCGAAAGTGATGCTGGCATAACGCGTGGCCGAAGGATCCTTCTTCGGATCGGCGGTGTAAACACCATCCACCTTGGTGGCCTTGAGCATGATTTCGGCACCGATTTCTGCACCCCGCAAAGCCGCAGCCGTGTCGGTGGTGAAGAAAGGATTGCCCGTACCGGCGGCAAACACCACAACCTTGCCCTCTTCGAGGTACTGCAAGGCTTTGGGGCGCACGTAAGGCTCTACCACCTGGTCGATGCTGATGGCTGACATGACACGCGCAGTCATGCCCTCCTGGCGCATGGTATCGGCCAGGGCCAGGGAATTCATCACGGTGGCCAGCATGCCCATGTAGTCGGCCGTTGCACGGTCCATGCCAACCGAACCACCCGCCACGCCACGGAAGATGTTTCCACCACCGATGACGACAGCCACCTGCACACCCAGAGAGGTGACTTCCTGAATTTCCTTGACCATGCGCACAATGGTCGCCCGATTGATACCGTAGGCATCATCACCCATCAGGGCTTCGCCGGAAAGTTTCAAGAGGATGCGCTTGTAGGCGGGCATGCAGATGTCCTTGGTAGCTACTTGAGAGGCGAGACTGAAGGTTATCGCAAGTTTCAGTCAACGTCTGTTTTGTCTGGTTCTTTGAATGGTTGCTGGCACGAAGGTTCCCCTTCGGCAGAACGCTTGACCGCTCATGGTCACAACGCATAGCACAAGGGGGCCAAAAGCCCCCTTGTTTTGCTCCGGGTTATTGACCCTTGGCTGCGGCCATCGTGGCCGCCACTTCTGCAGCGAAGTCGTCCTGTTTCTTCTCGATGCCCTCGCCCACCACGAACATGGTGAACGATTTGACGGTCGTATTGGCCGCCTTCAGGTACTGCTCGACGGTTTGCTTGCCATCAGCAGCCTTCACAAAGACCTGATTGAACAAGGACACTTCCTTCAAGTACTTCTGAACCGCGCCTTCGATCATCTTGCCAGCGATGTCGGCAGGTTTGCCCGACTCGGCAGCCTTGGCCGTGGCCACGCTGCGTTCGGTTTCGATCAACGCGGCAGGCACGTCAGCCGAAGACAAGGACACGGGCTTCATGGCAGCCACGTGCATGGCCACATCCTTGGCAGCCACGTCATCGCCTTCAAATTCCACGACCACACCAATGCGGGCCCCGTGCAGATAAGCGGCCAGCTTGCCACCATCAACGTAACGACGGAAGCGACGGATGGCCATGTTCTCGCCGATCTTGCCGATCAGACCCTTGCGGACCTCTTCCACGGTGGGGCCGAAACCATCTTGCGACAGCGGCAGATCACCAATGGCGGCAACGTCAGCGGGATTGTTCTTGGCAATCAGTTCAGCAACAGACTTGCCAAACGCCAGGAACGAATCATTCTTCGAGACAAAATCGGTTTCGCAGTTGATTTCAACCAATGCACCGGTCGAGCCCTCAACATAAGCCGAAACGACGCCTTCGGCGGTCACGCGCGAAGCAGCCTTGGAAGCCTTGCTACCCAGCTTGACGCGCAGGATCTCTTCAGCCTTGGCGAAGTCGCCCTCGGCCTCGGTCAAAGCCTTCTTGCACTCCATCATGGGCGCATCAGTCTTGGCGCGCAGTTCTGCGACCATGCTGGCGGTGATTGCAGCCATTCGATTTCTCCGTTTGGTTCACGGGTGGCTTCAGATTGCCACCGCAAAAATTTTGTTAAAAAAAGGGGCTGATCGTCAGCCCCTTCTTGCGAAATCCAGGAGCCTTAAACGGCTTCGTTGACTTCCACAAACTCGTCGTCGCCAGTGTTGACGGCAGCGACGACTTCGTTCACGGCATTGGCCTTGCCTTCCAGGATCGCGTCTGCGACGGCCTTGGCGTACAGCGCCACAGCCTTGGAGGAATCGTCGTTACCGGGAATGACGTAGTCGATGCCCTCGGGCGAGTGGTTGGTGTCAACCACGCCGATGACAGGAATACCCAGCTTCTTGGCTTCAGCGATGGCAATCTTGTGGTAACCCACGTCGATCACGAAAATGGCGTCGGGCAGCACAGCCATGTCCTGGATGCCGCCGATGTCGCGCTCAAGCTTGGACAGCTCGCGCTGAAACAGCAGACCTTCCTTCTTCTTCAGGTTGTCCAGGCCGGTTTCGACCACAGCCTGCATGTCCTTGAGCTTCTTCAACGAACCCTTGACGGTCTTGAAGTTGGTCAGCATGCCGCCCAGCCAACGCTGGTTCACGAAAGGCACGCCAGCGCGTTCAGCTTCCAGGGCGATGGTGTCGCGCGACTGGCGCTTGGTGCCGACCATCATGACGGTGCCGCGACGAGCCGACAGTTGCTTGACAAACTTCAGCGCCTCTTCGAAGGCGGGCTGCGTCTTCTCGAGGTTGATGATGTGAATCTTGTTGCGATGGCCAAAGATGTAGGGGGCCATCTTTGGGTTCCAGAAGCGAGTTTGGTGACCAAAGTGGACACCGGCTTCCAGCATTTCGCGCATGGATACGGACATGAATTGCTCCAGAGGTTGGATCTGGAAATCGACAGCGATCACAACGCGTCCACACAGGACGTGCCGCAACACCTTGGATTGCCGATTTCGTGATTTGTTAAAAGCTCACCCGAGGATTCGGGCAAACTCTGTCATTCTAGCACGAAATCAGCATTCAGGCAACACGCCCTCAACGCTTTCCGCGTGAGCCTTTGCTCGCACTGGCTTTGCCGGTCTTGCCCGACACCGTGCCCGCCACCGACACCCGTGTGCGACCCTTGCCAGCCCCCCTTGCAGCCTTGGCCGCGCGCTTGACTTCGAGATCGGCTTGGCGCACCTCTGCCAGCGCCTCCTGTGCCGCGCCGGGTTCGACCCAATCCTTGTCCGAACCGCGATTGCGCTTGCGCCCGGACGCAGCAGCAGGCCGCTCCTCGCCCGCCTCCCGAACCAGACGGAAATCAATCTTGCGGGTATCCAGATCCACACGACTGACCTGCACCAGCACGCGCGACCCCACAACATACTTCGCCCCGGTGCGCTCTCCGCGCAACTCCTGACGGGTCTCGTCAAAGCGGTAGTACTCGCCACCAAGTTCGGTGATGTGAATGAGCCCCTCGACATACAAACCATCGAGTTGCACAAACAGACCAAAGCTGGTCACGGCACTCACGGTACCACCGTACTCCTCGCCCAAACGCTCCCGCATGAACATGCACTTGAGCCAGGCTTCCACGTCGCGGGACGCCTCGTCGGCACGCCGCTCGTTGGCGCTGCAGTGAATCCCGACTGTCTCCCAGGCGGCCGCCTCGGCAGGCGGCAACTTCAAGGCCGCGACCGCCTTGATCGGCGCAGCCGGCAAGCCCTTGGCTGGCACACCGCGCTGCCCACCTGGCTTGCGCTTGACGTTGCCGACCGAATGCTGAACGGGAGGCAACTTCAGGTCGTAGCGCCCACGTCCGAGCAAGGCCTTGATCACACGGTGCACCAACAAATCCGGGTACCGACGGATCGGGCTGGTGAAATGTGTGTAAGCCTCGTAGGCAAGACCGAAGTGTCCGCTGTTGGTGGGCGTGTAAATGGCCTGCTGCATCGAGCGCAGCAACATGGTGTGAATCTGCGTGACATCAGGCCGACCTTTGACCGCCTGAGCGATGGCCTGGTAATCACCAGGCTGAGGCTCTTCACCCAACGACAGCCCCAGACCGAGCGCCTTCAGGTAATTCTTCAGCAACTGCCGTTTTTCAGGGGTCGGGCCTTCGTGCACACGAAACAGCGAAGGGTGCTTGGCCCGCGTGATGAAGTCAGCCGAGCACACATTGGCTGCAAGCATGCACTCCTCGATCAGACGGTGCGCATCGGTACGAACACGCGGCACGATCTTGGCAATGCGGCCGTTGTCGTCACAAACGATCTGTGTCTCGGTCGTATCAAAGTCAATGGCACCCCGCCCTGAGCGCGATTTCAGAAGGGCTCGGTACACCTCGTGAAGGTGCAGCAGGTGCGGCACCAGGTCCGGTCGCCGCAACGCTTCGGGCCCGCGCGTATTGCCCAAAATGGTGGCCACTTCGGTGTAGGTCAAGCGCGCATGGGACCGGATCACAGCCGGAAAGAACTGGTACGCGTGGACGTCGCCCTCGGCAGTGACCAGCATGTCGCACACCATGGAAAGTCGCTCAACATCCGGGTTCAGTGAGCACAAGCCATTGGAGAGCTTCTCTGGCAGCATGGGAATGACGCGGCGTGGGAAATACACCGACGTGGCACGCTCGTAGGCATCGAGATCCAGCGCTTCACCCGGCTTGACGTAGTGACTCACATCGGCAATGGCCACGATCAGTCGCCAGCCGTTAAACGCCTTTGAGCGCCCGATGGTGGCTGGCTCACAGTACACGGCATCATCAAAGTCCCGCGCATCTTCGCCGTCGATGGTGACCAACGGCACATCCGACAGATCAACACGATTCTTCTTGTCGATCGCACGAACCTTTTCGGGCAACTTCGCCGCCTGGGCCAGCGTGGCTTCACTGAAGCGATGCGGCACCTCGTACTTGCGCACGGCGATTTCAATCTCCATGCCCGGATCATCAATACCACCCAAGACCTCGACCACGCGGCCAACCGGCTTGGCCAGCAGCGATGGCGGCTCAGTCAACTCAACCGCGACGACCTGCCCTGGCTCTGCATTGGCAATGGCCTTGGAGGAAATGAGAATGTCCTGGCCAAAGCGCCGGTCTTCAGGTGCCACCACCCATGCGCCCCCCTCCTGGAGCAATCGACCAATGATCGGGGTCTTGCGCCGCTCGACAATGTCGAGAACCAAGCCCTCCGGGCGGCCGCGTCGATCGAATCTCACGATACGGACCTTGACGCGGTCACGGTGCATGACCGAGCGCATCTCCTGGGGTGGCAAGAAGACGCTGACCTCCCCATCATCGGTTTGAACGAAACCATGCCCGTCCCGGTGGCCTTGGACCGTGCCGATGATTTCACTCATGAGGCCTAAAAATTGCGGATCAGATGTTGTCATAGGCCTTATTTTGATGCTAGAATTGAACTCTTCGCTGTTAGCGCAAAGCCATATTTGGTTGTCGTGCCAACTGCGTGAAAAGTACCTGCCCAGGTGGCGGAATTGGTAGACGCACTAGTTTCAGGTACTAGCGGGTAACTCCGTGGAGGTTCGAGTCCTCTCCTGGGCACCAATTGAAGAGCCGCTTGATCTGAGATCAAGCGGCTTTTTCTTTGCTTGATTTGCCCGCAGTCGTCACTGCGCATTTGGGCCGTCACGACATACGTCACACTGATCGCACCAAGCGAAAACTGAGAAGCAGAAGGCGGGGACGGCATGCGGTACACGAGTACAGCGTACACCATGCGCCAAGGTCACAACAGCGCCTTTCCACCAGAAGTCCGTGTTGCACAAAGCTGACATTGCGCTCGGACGCTTGCATGCTGGACGACATGCTCAAAAAAATGCTATATTTACGTTCTCGACAGGGTAACGGCAACGAAGCCATGTCAAAAAAGTACCTGCCCAGGTGGCGGAATTGGTAGACGCACTAGTTTCAGGTACTAGCGGGTAACTCCGTGGAGGTTCGAGTCCTCTCCTGGGCACCAATTGAAAAGCCGCTTGATCTGAGATCAAGCGGCTTTTTCTTTGTCGCGACAAGTTTTTGACGCCTTCACAGGCGTAGCGACTTGTCAGGATGACGGTCGCCGCCTGCGACCGATGGTGGCATCGCGTCAGATCTTGTACCGCTTGAGCAGAGCTTCGGGGCGGACGGCGTCGTATTCTTCAAACGGTTGGTGGATCCAGGGGCTCGTTGGCAGTGTCTCGACATGGTAGTCAGGTTCATAACTTGACACACCTTTCACCCAGATGACCGCCGACCGCAATTCCGTGATGGCTGGCATGGCACGCAAGCGGTCCACCACTGCACGCAAGGTAACGCCTGTGTCTGCCAGGTCATCAATCAGCAAAACGCGTCCGGCCAACTCGCCCTTGGGCATGGTGATGTACTTGGCCATGTCAAGGCGTCCCTGCAAGGTGCCACCGTCATCACGATACGAACTCGTGGACATGATGCCCAACGGACGATCGAAAATGCGTGAAACGATGTCGCCAGGACGAAGTCCACCTCGTGCGAGGCACAAAATCTGGTCGAACTCCCAACCGGACGCATGCACCTTCAAGGCCAGGCGCTCGATCAGTTGGTGGTACTCATCCCAGGAGACGTACAGGTGTTTGCCATCGTCGGTCAGCATCGGAAATCCTTTGGCGGGTGGCAGTGTGTATCGTCGAGAAAACTGACTCAACCCTTGTAAGGGTGACGCAACAAGATGGTGTGGTCGCGATCCGGGCCGGTGGAAACCATGTCGATCGGGGCCCCAATGAAAGCCTCCACGCGTTGCAAATAGGCACGAGCGTTGGCTGGCAGCTTATCCCACTCGGTGATGCCGAAGGTCGTGCCTTCCCAACCGGGGAAACTCTCGTAAATGGGCTCGCACGCGACGATGTCATCTGCATCCAGAGGCAGGATGTTGACGCGCTCGCCACGCAGCATGTAGCCGGTGCAGACTTTGATCTCGTCCAACCCGTCAAGCACGTCGAGCTTGGTCAGGCAGATGCCGGTGATGCCATTGATGAGCACTGAACGCTTGAGCGCCGCCGCATCCAGCCACCCACAGCGGCGCGCGCGCCCAGTCACTGTGCCGCGCTCCTGCCCGACGGTAGCCAGGTGGCAGCCAACCGTACCGGGGGTTTCCCAGTCGAGTTCGGTGGGGAATGGACCGCTGCCGACACGGGTGGTGTAGGCCTTGGTGATGCCCAGAATGTAATGCAGCTTGTCGGGGCCGACGCCAGAACCTGCCGAGGCGTTGCCGGCCACGCAGTTGCTGGAGGTGACATAGGGATAGGTGCCGTGGTCCACATCGAGCAAGGTGCCTTGCGCGCCTTCGAACAGCACGCTGCCGCCTTCCAGGGTGTGAGCATGGATGAGCACACCCACGTCGGCCAACATCGGCAGGATCTGCTCGGCGGCCTTCATGGCCTCGTCATAGATCGACTGGAAAGCCAACTCTTCGCCCTTGAGGTAACCCTTGAGTGCGAAGTTGTGCAGCTCAAGCAGCTCTTTCAGCTTGGCCGCAAAACGCTCGGGGTGCTTGAGGTCTTGCAGGCGCAAGGCGCGACGTGCCACCTTGTCTTCGTAGGCGGGGCCAATGCCCTTGCCGGTCGTGCCGATCTTGCCGCCGCCACTGGTTTCACGCAGCGCCTCGCGCGCCTTGTCCACGGCCACGTGGAAGGGCAGGATCATCGGGCAGGATTCGCTGATGAACAGACGCGAGCGCACATTCAGGCCAGCGGACTCCAGACGTCCGATCTCGGCGAGCAGGTGGGTCGGATCGACCACCACACCGTTGCCGATGTAACAAGCCACGCCCTCGCGCATGATGCCCGAGGGGATGAGTTGCAGCGCAGTTTTCTTGCCGTTGATCACCAGCGTGTGACCGGCATTGTGACCACCCTGGAAACGAACCACAGCGGCAGCGTGGTCGGTCAGCCAGTCCACGACCTTGCCCTTGCCTTCGTCACCCCACTGGGTGCCAACGACAACGACGTTACGGGCAGGTGCGTTGCCGGGACGAGCCGACGCGGAAGTGCTTTGCATGACGGAATCCTGTTTCGCAAAAATGGGTTCGGGCGCGCCTCAGAGGGTGCGCACCGACCAGCGTCCATCGACGAGTGCGAGCTCACGGTCGCAATCAAATTCCTGGACGTCGTGTTCATGTCCGGGCAACACACACACCACGGTGTGACCCTGCCCTCTGAGTTCGCGGATGGCCTGCCGCAAAGTTGCGTCATTGCCCCAGGGGGCACGGACTGCCGTGCGGGTCGCCTGTCCTTGACCGTCGGCCAGCAGATCAGCCAGAATTTTGAGATCGAGACTGAATCCGGCCGCCGGGCGACGACGTCCAAAAACTGCCCCCACCTCGTCGTAGCGACCACCACGCACCAAAGCATTGGCATGGGCTGCGCCATACACGGCGAAGCGGAGGCCGCTGTAGTAGGCATAGCCGCTGAAATCAGACAGATCAAAGCCGATAGTGACATCGGGATGTGAGGTCTGCAGGTGCGCTGCCAACCATGAGAGGTCATCGAGCGCCTGCTGGATCAGCGCATGCTGTGGCAAAAGGGTGCGCGCACGGGTCAACACCTCGACACCACCAAACAAGGTGGTCAGGCTGACCAGCACCTTGGCCGCACCAGGCGCGTGACGCAAAGCGCCCTGTTCGGCCAACTCACGCAAAGTTGCGACGTCCTTGTTGGTCAGCGCCTCGACCAGTGCATCGTGCAAAGTGGGCTCCAGATTGCTGACACCCAGGCCAGCCAGAACACCTTGAACCAGGCGGACGTCGGCAAAGTCAACAACCAGGCCTTGAAGGCCAGAAACACACAGCCCTTCGAGGGCCAGTTCGGCGGCCTCGAGGTCAGCTTCAAGGCCCGCATGCCCATAGATCTCGGCACCCAACTGCAACTGCTCTCGCGTGGCGTGCGGGCCTTCAGGGCGCGTGTGCAAGACCGGGCCGCAGTAGCACAGGCGGGTCACGCCCTCACGGTTCAGCAGGTGCGCGTCAATGCGTGCAACCTGTGGGGTGGTGTCAGCGCGCAGCCCCAGGGTTCGACCGCTGAGTTGATCGACCAGCTTGAACGTCTTGAGCCCCAGTGCATGACCGGTGCCGGACAGCAGAGACTCCAGATGCTCGAGCATGGGAGGCATCACGAGTTCATACCCGTAGCAGCGAGCCGCATCGAGCCAAGCTCGGCGCAACTCTTCCACGCGACGCGCCTGAGCAGGCAAAACGTCAGCGATGTGCTCTGGCAGCAGCCAAGCAGACGACATAGGGAAAACGTGTGGGGGTTAAAAACGAGATTCTACTGGTGTCTGATGGCACTTGGGCGGTCAAGTTTCATCACACCCAGCATGATGCTCAGGAAAACGCTTGTAGCAACCACAACATCACAAGTCCGAGGACCATGCTCAGCAGACCCATCTTGCGGATCTGCTGATCATCGAGTTGCAGCAACTGAGCAAACAGACTTCGCCATCCCTGAGGGTGAATGGCTGGCAAAAGCCCCTCCAGGACGAGCACCAGGGCCAGTGCAATCCAGAATGCGTCAGGCATTCAGATGGCACTGATCAGCGCGGCGCGGCGGCAGCGCCGACACCACCACTGCGCATGGCCTTGAAGAATTCGTTACTCTGATCCACCACCATCACGTCCGACTTGCTGCGGAAGCTGGAGCGATAGGCTTCCAGGCTGCGGTAGAACTGAGCGAACTGCGGATCTTTGCCAAAGGCCTCGGCGTACAGAGCCGAAGCCTTGGCATCGCCCTCACCCTTGATCTTCTGTGCATCACGGTAGGCCTCCGCCACGATGATTTCACGTTGACGGTCGGCGTCTGCGCGGATCTTTTCGCCGTCCGCACCACCAGTGGAGCGAAGCTCATTGGCGACGCGCTTGCGCTCGGACTCCATGCGTCGATAAACCGATTCGGTGATGTTCGCGACAAAGTCAACACGCTTGATGCGCACATCGACAATCTCAATACCGAAAGACTTGGCGTCATCAGCCAGCCGACGGATCACGCCCTGCATGACCTTTTCCCGCTCGGCCGACAGCATTGAGCCGACGGTGCGTTTGGTCACTTCTTCGTTCAGTGCCGCTTGCACGATGGGAGCAAGACGATTTTCTGCGTTGCGAATGTCCACGCCGTTGTTACGAATGAACTGCCGTGGCTCGGTGATGCGCCACTTGACCAACCAGTCGATCACAAGGCTCTTCTTCTCGGCCGTGAAGATAGGGCGCGATTCGGGGCTGTCAAGCGTCTGAATGCGACGATCGAGGAAAACCACGTTTTGCAACGGAGCGGGCAACTTGCCCTTGAGTCCGGGCTCGCTGATGACTTCCTTGATTTCACCCAGTGCGTAAACCACAGCAAACTGCCGCTGGTCCACCACAAACAAGGTGGAGGACGCAATGATGAGGGCCAGCAACGCGCCAACCAGGATGGTGCCGATACGGTTCATGTCAGATTCCTTGCCTGTCCTGTTGGGAGCCGCTTAACGCGCATCGCGAGCGCGCAAACCATCGCGCGAACGGGCATCAGGCGTTGTCACCACAGGGTTGGGTGCTGTGGCTGCTTCGGGCGCAGTTGCTGCCGCTGGTGCTGGTGCAACACCCCCATTGGTCCCCGACATTTGCATGATCTTGTCGAGTGGGAGGTACAGCAAATTGGAGCCTTGACGGCTATCGACCATCACCTTGGTGACGTTGCTGTAGATCTGCGCCATCGTGTCGGTGTAAAGGCGATCACGGGTGACGCCAGGTGCTTTTTTGTACTCGGTCAGCACGGACTTGAAGCGCTCGGCATCACCCTCGGCCTGCGCGACAACGCGCGCTGCATAACCAGCCGCCTCTTCACGCAAACGCGCTGCAGTGCCCTGTGCCTTGGGGATGACGTCGTTGGCATACGCCTGCCCTTCGTTCTTCAGGCGCTCGCGATCGGCACCGGCCTTGAAGGCGTCGTCAAAGGCCGCCTGCACCTGCTCGGGTGCCTGGACACTCTGCACGTTGACGTTGACCACGGTGACACCAGCCTTGAGTTTGTTGAGCTGGGCCTGTATGGATTTGACAAGTTGTGCCGCAATCGCATCACGCTGCTCGTAGAGCACCGAGTCCATGGTGCTGTTGCCGACAATCTCGCGCACGGCAGACTCGGATGCCTGTTGCACGGCCTCGTCGGAACTGCGGTTCTCAAACAGGTAGTCGCGTGCATCTGCCAGCCGATATTGCACGGTGAAACGGATGTCAACAATGTTTTCGTCGCGGGTCAGCATGGAAGAATCGCGTAGCGCTGTGGCCTGCAACACCGAACTGCTGCCCACGTCAATGGAGCGAAGCTGGGTCAGGTTGACGATTTCATGCGACTGGAAGGGATAGGGGCCGCGCCACTGAAAGCCGGCATCCACAGTGTGACTGAAGCGGCCAAAAGACATGACAACAGCTTGTTGTCCTTCTTGCACGATGAAAAACCCACTGCCCAACCAGACCAGCGCAATCAAACCGGCAATCAGGCCTGCACCAATACCGGCACCCTTGGAGTCAGGTGTGAAACCACCCCCCTTGCCGCCGGCACCCTCACCTTTGTTGCCGGTGAAAACGCCGCTGAGTTTGCGGTTGAAATCGCGCCAGAGTTCATCGAGATCCGGCGGACCATCCTGGCGACCGCTGTAAGTGACCTGCGCACCAGCAAGACCCGGAATGGCTTGCTTGACGGCACGGGTCGTCATCCAGGTCAAACGTCGTCCGGTGCCCACCAGCAGACTGGCTGCCAGGGACACGGCATTCATCACCCAGTGACGGTGTGGTGCGGGGCGTTGGCCCTCATCCAAAGATGGCATGTTCATGATCGGTCAGTAGGAAATTCTGGAGGTGTCCCATCGGACACCGGCTCATGGGGTGCATTGTGCATGTCGAATCGGGGATCACGCTGAGCGCCGGCTTCAAGCCCCCCTTGCAGACCATGTAATGCAGCGTCAGCAAGGATGTCGCGCAACACATCCAGACCTTTTCCTTGCAGTGCGCTGACAAACACCCGATGGCAATGACGACCAGAGGGCAACTCGTAAACATCACGTTGATGCAATGGTTGCTGATGTTCGGGCAGGCAATCGCACTTGTTGAACACCAGCACCTGGGGTAACTGACCCGCACCAATGCTGTCGAGCACGCGCAGCACTTCGTCGATCTGCTCGAGCAACACCGGACTGGCTGCATCGACCACGTGCAAGAGCACATCGGCTTCTGCCGCTTCCTGCAAGGTCGCTTCGAAAGATTCAACCAGTGTGTGTGGCAGATCGCGAATGAAGCCCACCGTGTCGGACAAGGTCACGCTGCGCTGTGCCTGCGCCAGAAACATCTGCCGCGTGGTCGTGTCGAGTGTGGCAAACAACTGATTGGCAGCGTAAGTGCCGGCCTTGGTCAGTGCATTGAAAAGGGTTGATTTGCCCGCATTGGTGTACCCCACCAACGAAACCCGGAAAGTGCCGGCACGCTCGCGTGAACGTCGCTGTGTATTGCGCTGGCGTTTGACCTTGGCAAGTTGCAGCTTGAGCGACTTGATCTTCTGCTCGATCATGCGACGGTCAAGCTCGATCTGCGTCTCGCCGGGGCCACCTCGGTGCCCGACGCCACCGCGTTGTCGCTCCAGGTGAGACCAACGACGCACCAGTCGTGTGGAAAGGTATTCGAGCCGGGCTAACTCAACCTGCAACTTGCCCTCGTGGCTGCGCGCGCGGGCTCCGAAGATTTCGAGAATCAAACCCGTGCGGTCCAGCACTTCAACGCCCAGGTGGCGCTCGAGATTGCGCTGCTGGGCAGGTGAAAGCGCTTGATCAAAGAGCACCGCTTGCGCCTGATAAAGCTGGACGAGTTCCTTGATTTCGTCAGCTTTACCAGAACCCACAAAAAGCGCTGCGTCTGGGGCACGGCGCTTGGCCGTGACCTTGGCAACGGGTTGATCACCCGCTGATTCAGCCAGCAAGGCCAGCTCGTCAAGGGTGGGATCAAAGGAGGAACCGGGGCCGAAATCGACCCCCACCAGCACAACCCGTGGGTCATTGGACGGGTTCGGCGCAGACGAAGATGGTGTCAAGGCGTCAGGACTGGGCTAGGCAGGTTGGAAGGGTCTGTGAACCGTGGCAGACGGATCAGACCTCAGGGGCATCGCCAGCGTGAAAGTTCACGGCGCGACCTGGCACGACCGTCGAGATGGCATGCTTGTAAACCATCTGCGTGACGGTGTTGCGGAGCAAGACGACGTATTGATCGAATGACTCGATATGGCCTTGCAGCTTGATGCCGTTGACCAAATAAATGGAGACTGGCACGTGCTCACGACGCAACAGGTTCAGGAAGGGGTCTTGCAGAAGTTGGCCTTTGTTGCTCACGATATGCTCCGTGTTGAAAAATGTTGGAGTTCAGACCTTAACACAATCCCCCCAATTTCATGGGTTGACACGGTATCGGGTCTGACGCAGGAGGTGTGGACCTCATTCCCCGATAAACGGGTTTGAGGATGACTTCATTTCAATGCGCAAGGGGGTGCCCGTGAGCTTGAAGTGCTCGCGAAAACGCCCTTCGAGAAAGCGCTTGTAGGCGTCGGTTACGTGCTCCAGCGAGTTGCCGTGAACCACGATGACCGGCGGGTTTTGCCCGCCCTGGTGGGCGTAGCGCAACTTGGGTCGGAAGGCACCGGCCTTCTTGGGTTGCTGAAACTGTACGGCTTCTTGCAGCAGGCGCGTGAGCACCGGTGTCGGCATCTTGCAGGCAGCTGAACGCCAGGCCGCGGCAATGGACTTCCACAGCGGTCCCAGGCCCTGACGCTTGACGGCTGAGATGTGCAGCACGGGCGCGAATTTAAGGAAAGACAGGCGGTGTTCGATGGAGCGCATCAGCAATTCGCGCTGATAGCTGTCCACCGCATCCCATTTGTTGACGGCGATGACCACGGCACGGCCTGCTTCGAGCACGAAACCGGCAATGTGGGCATCCTGCTCGGTGACACCCTGGGTGGCGTCGATCAACAGCAGCACCACGTTGGCGTCAGAGACGGCCTGCAGGGTCTTGACCACCGAGAATTTCTCGATGGCCTCAAAGACCTTGCCTTTGCGGCGCAGGCCGGCGGTGTCGATGAGCTCAAACTTCTGGCCTTCGCGCTCGAACGGCACGCTGATGGCGTCGCGGGTGGTGCCGGGCATGTCGAAGGCAACCAAGCGCTCTTCACCCAGCCAGGTGTTGATCAGGGTGGACTTGCCCACATTGGGGCGTCCGGCCACGGCCAGCCGAATGGGACGATCCGGATCGTCCAGCACTTGTTCGTCGTCGTCCTCTTCGATGAACTCGGCCAGAGCCTCGTCCAACAGGGTGCGGATGCCCTGACCGTGCGCTGAGGAGACCGGGATGGGCTCACCCATGCCCAGCTCGTAGAACTCGCCAAGCTGAACGCCCTCTTTCATCCCTTCGGACTTGTTGGCGGCCAGCAGCACCTTTTTGTTGGTGGTACGCAGATAACGGGCGATGTCGTGGTCCTGTGCGGACAGGCCATTGCGGGCATCGACCACGAAGATGACGGCATCGGCTTCGGCCACGGCCTGGCGGGTCTGCTTGGCCATTTCCTTGAAGATACCCGACACGCAGTCAGGCTCAAAGCCGCCGGTGTCGATGACGATGAACTCGTGCGAGCCCATGCGGCCTTCACCGTAGTGACGGTCGCGGGTCAGCCCGGCAAAGTCGGCCACGATGGCATCGCGGCTCTTGGTCAGGCGATTGAACAACGTCGATTTGCCAACGTTGGGTCGTCCGACCAGCGCAATGACAGGTTTCATGAATGCTCAGCTTGCAAAAATCAGTTGGCACGCAAGGCGTACAAAGTGCCCTTGCGTGTGGTGACGTACAGAATTTGGTTGGCAACAAGCGGTGCCGAGGCGGCCTCGCTGTCAAGTTCGAGACGCGCCAGCGTGCGACCATCGGCAGCCGACAGCAGGTGAAGGTAGCCTTGCGCATCCATCACGGCCACATGATCACCGATGATGGCGGGCGTGCTCAATCCACGGTGAGTGAACCGATCGACGCGCCAGAGGACTTCGCCGCTTTCGGTCTTCCAGGCTGTGAGTCGGTCGGCACCATCGGCACCCACGACCAGACGGACGTTGGCGGCCACGCCTTGCGAACCCGCCTGAGGACGACTC
The DNA here is from genome assembly GCA_017994835.1 of Aquabacterium sp. Classification (GTDB taxonomy): domain Bacteria; phylum Pseudomonadota; class Gammaproteobacteria; order Burkholderiales; family Burkholderiaceae_C; genus Aquabacterium. The sequence continues at coordinate 23,692 of JAGOKC010000042.1, forward strand.
CACCGCAAGCTGCCTCGGTTCAACTCCAGGCAAGCAACGGAAAGCTGGAAGGCGCGGACACAGACCTCGTCATCAGCCCGCGCCATCGGGCCGATCAGATCGGCCAGACGCTCGACTTCGTTGGTGCCACGCGGTGTGCCGACATTGACGTCGAAGCGGACAGAACCCTTGAGAGGGTCCAAACCAACCAGACGCGAGCCTTGTCCGACCAGCAGGGTGTCACGGAAGGCACCCAACACCCCGGA
>JAGOKC010000043.1:0-15038 GCA_017994835.1 Aquabacterium sp.
GTGTTCTTGAAGTCCACGGTGCGGCCCTGGCCGTCGGTCAGGCGACCGTCGTCGAGCACCTGCAGCAGCACGTTGAACACGTCCGGGTGCGCCTTCTCGACCTCGTCAAGCAAGACCACGCTGTACGGCTTGCGACGCACCGCCTCGGTCAGCGCCCCACCCTCTTCGTAGCCCACATAGCCTGGAGGCGCGCCGATCATGCGGCTGACGGAGTGCTTCTCCATGAACTCGCTCATGTCGATGCGGATCAGGTGGTCCTCGCTGTCGAACAGGAACCCGGCCAGCGCCTTGCACAGCTCGGTCTTGCCCACGCCGGTGGGACCGAGGAACAGGAAGGAGCCATAGGGCCGGTTGGGGTCAGACAGGCCGGCACGAGAGCGGCGGATGGCGTCCGATACCGCCACGATGGCCTCCTGTTGACCCACGACCCGCTCGTGCAGCTTGTCCTCCATGGCCAGCAGCTTGTCGCGCTCGCCCTGCATCAGCTTGGACACGGGGATGCCGGTGGCACGCGCCACCACTTCGGCGATTTCCTCGGCGCCCACCTGGGTGCGCAGCAGCTGCGGCCGGCCCACGCCGTCCTTGCCGGCCTTGCCCTTGGCGTTTTCCTTCTCCTGGGCGTCCTTCAGGCGCTTTTCCAGCTCGGGCAGCTTGCCGTATTGCAGCTCGGCGACCTTGTTGAAGTCGCCCTTGCGGGTCAGCTCTTCGATCCTCTGGCGCAGCTTGTCGATCTCTTCGCGCACGCTCTGGCTGCCCTGGGCCTGGGCCTTTTCGGCCCTCCAGATCTCGTCCAGGTCGGCGATTTCCTTTTGCAGCTTGGTGATCTCTTCGTTGAGCAGCTCAAAGCGCTTGACCGAAGCCTCGTCCTTCTCGCGCTTGACGGACTCGCGCTCGATCTGCAGCTGGATCATGCGGCGGTCAAGGCGGTCCATCACCTCGGGCTTGGAGTCCAGCTCGATCTTGATCTTGGCCGCAGCCTCGTCGATCAGGTCGATGGCCTTGTCGGGCAGGAAACGGTCGGTGATGTAGCGATGAGACAGCTCGGCGGCGGCCACGATGGCCGGGTCGGTGATGTCCACGCCATGGTGCACCTCGTACTTTTCCTGCAGGCCGCGCAGGATGGCGATGGTCGCCTCCACCGTGGGCTCGCCCACGAGGATCTTCTGGAAACGGCGCTCCAGCGCAGCATCTTTTTCGATGTACTTGCGGTATTCGTCCAGCGTGGTCGCGCCGATGCAGTGCAGCTCGCCGCGCGCCAGTGCGGGCTTGAGCATGTTGCCGGCGTCCATCGCGCCATCGGACTTGCCCGCACCGACCATGGTGTGGATTTCGTCGATGAACATGATGGTCTGGCCTTCGTCCTTGGCCACTTCTTTCAGCACGCCCTTGAGACGTTCTTCGAAGTCACCCCGGTACTTGGCACCGGCCAGCAGCAAGGCCATGTCCAGCACCAGCACGCGCTTGTTCTTGAGCGAGTCAGGCACCTCACCGGCGACGATGCGCTGCGCCAGGCCTTCGACGATGGCGGTCTTGCCCACGCCGGGCTCACCGATCAACACCGGGTTGTTCTTGGAGCGGCGTTGCAGCACCTGGATGGCGCGGCGGATTTCCTCGTCGCGGCCGATCACCGGGTCGAGCTTGCCCTGGCGGGCGCGCTCGGTCAGGTCCAGGGTGTATTTTTTGAGCGCTTCGCGCTGGCCTTCGGCTTCGGGGTTGTCCACTTTCTGGTCTCCACGCACGGCCTTGACGGCGGCTTCGAGTGACTTGCGGGTCAGGCCATGGTCGCGGGCCAGCTCGCCCGTCTCGCCCTTGTGATCGGCCAGCGCCAGCAGGAACATCTCGCTGGCAATGTAGTTATCGCCCTGCTTGTGCGCCTCTTTCTCGGCACCCTGCAGCAGGCTGACTGTGTCGCGGCCGGCCTGCACCTGCTCGGCACCCTGCACCTGGGGCAGTTTGTCGATCTGCTTGGTCAAGCCCGTCATCAAAGGGCCCACCTTGACCCCGGCGCGCTCCAGCAAGGCCTTGGGGCCGTCGTCCTGCTGCAGCATGGCCAGCAAGATGTGGGCAGGTTCGATGTAGGGGTTGTCGCGTGTCACGGCCAGGCTTTGGGCCTCGGTCAGCGCTTCCTGAAACGTTTGTGTGAGTTTGTCGAGTCGCATGAGTGCTCCCGTGGCCCCGGAGATCGGTGCCGATTGCTCATGAAGATAGGGCAGTCCGGTGACATTTCAAGGGGAACCGTCCACAAGACAGCCCCTCTTGATGCAAATCAAGGCTCAAACCGTGCCGTCACCACCCGATTGCGCCCCGCCTGTTTGGCCTCGTACAGGCAGGCGTCAGACTGTGCAAGCACATCTTCCAGAGTCCGGTCAGGACGGTGAAAAGCCACCCCGATGCTCACCGTGATGGAAACCGGGCCGCCACGTGTCTCACAGGGCGTGGACGCCAGCATCTGCCGCAGGCGCTCGGCCACCGCGCTGGCCTCCAAGTGACTGCGCACGGGCAGCAGCACCGTGAACTCCTCGCCGCCATAGCGCGCCAGCAAGGCATCGTCGCGCAAACGCTCACGCGTCAGTTGCGTGATCTGCCGCAGGACATCGTCACCCACCTGATGTCCGTAGGTGTCATTGACCGCCTTGAACAGGTCCACATCCATCATCAACACGGCCACCAGATTGGGTTGATGGGTCTGCATCGACAGCATGCGTTCACCCAATTCACGCAGACCGCGCCGGGACAGCGCACCCGTCAGGTCATCGGACAAAGCACGGGCGTGCAACTGCAGGTTAAGCCGCTGGTTGATGATGGCAAACACAACCGCCGCCACCGCCAGCGGCAGCACCGCAAAACTCAGTGCCGTGATGGGCAAAAGCCAGTCGGGTGCGTACAGCCAGTGAGTTGGATAGGCCGCCCCCCCTTGTGCACCCATCGCGTGGGCCAGGGTGAGCAGCCAGATCAGCGCAAAACCGACAGCCACCGCCAACAAGCTCAACTCACTGGCATGCACGCGCGGACTGCGCAAAATGAGCCACCCCTGGTCGATGGTCAAGCCCACGCCAAGGGCGGCAAACACCCACGTCACGGCCTGCACAAAAACCAGGTCCGAACCCACAATGGCGGCAACCCACAGCACCAGGGCAGACATGACGGTGAGCGCCCAGCCCAGTGCAGGCGGTGTGCGCCGTCCGTTGAGTTGCCGAAATGCCCAGGCCAGCAGCGTCACGCCGGCGGCCGCAAAACCAATGGCACCTTGGGTCACCGATGGACGCCAGGCCTCAGGGCTCAGAAACACAAGCACCAACAAAGCCAGACAACAAAACGCCCAGTGATACAGCGACAGCGCGACCCGCACCCGGTTCTGATCGGTTCTGATCTGCGTCATCAGGCCCAGACCCACCAGCGAACCCGCACCAGCAACGGCATAACAGGTGAAGACGTCAATGCTCAACATGAAACGCCTCTTTCTGCCATGGCTCAGGCTTGAACCACGTTGGGCGGGGTGTGAAGGCCACCCCAGCGTGCAGCCGCCTGGTCGTCGCTGATACGCGCATCGACCCAGCGACTTTGCCCTGCGGCGGACTCTTTCTTCCAGAAAGGGGCCTGCGTCTTGAGCCAGTCCATCAGGAACTCGGCGCAGTGAAAAGCATCACCCCGGTGGGCTGAACTCACCACCACCAAGACAATCTGGTCGCACACGGCCAGCGGCCCCACCCGATGAATGACCTTGACGCCCCGCACATCGAAGCGCCGACGCGCCTCGACAATCAGTTCGGCGATGCTGCGCTCGGTCATGCCGGGGTAGTGTTCCAGCTCCATGATGGCGGGCTGCTCGGCAGGCCCTGCCCCCGCTTGCACCCACTCGCGCACCGTGCCCACGAAGCTGACCACCGCCCCTACTTGCGGATCATGCCCGCGCAAGGCCGCCACCTCGGCCCCCAGGTCGAAGTCCTCGGGGCTCACGCGCACGCAGGCCAGGGCGTCTTGCAGAGCCGTGTCGTGATCGCTCATCTCAACCGCCTGTGACAGGGGGGAAGAAAGCCACCTCGTCACCATCCTGCAAAGCCTGATCGGCATTGCACAGGGTCTGGTTACAGGCGGTGCGCAAGCCCTTGCCCAGATCCAGCGCCGCAGCGTGAGCAGGCGAACGGGCAATCAGCGACTGACGCAGCTCACCCACCGTGTGCGCAGCAATGTCCGCCCACGGCAAGACTTCGGAAGAACCGAGCTGTTCGCGAACAGCAGCGAAGTAGCGCACGGTGATGCTCATGTGGAGTGCCGACTTTCAACTTTCAAGGCTGACGGACAGAGATGGCGGGCTGCACCAACTCTGCCATGGAAATGAAGTTCACGCGATCACCCGGTTGAACGATGCTGCCCGGCGTCAGATCGACCAGGCCATCAGCCCAGGCAGCTGAACTCAGCACGCCCGAGCCCTGGTGCGGATGCAGCACCACCCTGCCCTGTTCATTCAAACGCGCACGCAAGAACTCTCGCCGCTTGTCCGGATGAGGCCAGCTGAAATCAGCCACCAGGGACACAGCCTGCGGAAGCCGCCAGCCTTCACCTGCCAGCAGGCCCAACACCGGACGCACCAGCAGCAAAAAGGTCGCAAAGCTCGCCACGGGGTTGCCAGGCAAGCCCATGTAAAGCGCACGGCTGCCATCGACACGGCGAATCCAGCCAAACACGAAAGGCTTGCCAGGCTTGATGGCCAGAGCCCAGAAATCGAGGCCGCCCTCGGCCAGCACGGCGTTGCGCAAATGGTCTTCTTCACCCACCGACACGCCGCCACTGGTGATGATGAGGTCGTGCTGTTCAGCCGCGGCGCGCAAGGCCGCACGGGTGGTGTCCAGATCATCGGGCACCACGCCCAAGTCGCAGGCTTGCGCGCCCGTGGCCTGCACCAAACCGCGCAGGGTGTGCCGATTGCTGTTGTAGATCGCCCCGGGTGGCAAGGGCTCACCCGGCATCACCAGTTCATTGCCCGTGGTCAATACCCCGACACGCGGACGGCGGAACACCGTCAGCGCAGCCGCCCCGACCGAGGCCGCCACACCCAAGGCAGCCGGGGCCAGGCGCACACCGGCGTGCAACACAGTCTGCCCCAGGGCGATATCCTCACCGCAGCGACGGATATTTTGACCCGGTCGGATGACCTGCGTGAAACACACGCCACCGCTGGTGGCATCCACCTCCGTGTGCTCCTGCATCACGACGGCATCAGCTCCCTCCGGCACGGGCGCACCGGTAAAGATGCGGGCACACGTGCCGGCCTGCAAGGCTGCCCCCACTTGCCCGGCTGCAATGCGCTGACCTTGTGGCAGCGTCACCGCCGAGGCATCAGCCTCAGGTTGCCCCGCCTGCACAATGTCGGCCAGGCGCACGGCGTAACCATCCATCGCACTGTTGTCGAGCGGCGGCACGTTCACCGCCGAGACCAGATCTGCCGCCAGCACACGCCCCAAGGCGTCAAAACTGTCAACCGATTCACTCTGGCGCGGTGCCTGTGCCAGATGTTCAAGCACCGCCGCCTGCAGCCGAGACCAGGCCTCGTCCAGCGGCATCAGAGGTTTGAATGTGGGAGCCATGACACCAATCCTTGTGGAAACTGCGAAGCGCGCGCTCAGTCGTTGCAGTGCTGGACGATGTAGTCCTTGACCGTCTGGGTGTGGTTGGGCACGACCACAAAGCGCTTGGGCAGGTCTTCCAGACCGTCCAGGCCTTTGATCCAGTGTGGACGCTCCGGCTGGCGACCGGTCGCTTCGACGATGGTCTCGGCAAACTTGGCCGGCAAGGCGGTTTCCAGCACCAGCATGGGGACACCCGCCTTGACATGCTCGCGCGCCACCTTCAGACCGTCGGCCGTGTGGGTGTCGATCATCACGCCGAAACGCTCAAAGGTGTCCTTGATGGTGGCCAGGCGGTCGCTGTGCTTGCTGGTGCCCGACACGAAGCCGTAGCTCGCCACCTTGGTGAACTCGTCGGCCGACAGGTGGAACTCGCCCTGCTGCTCGATGGCGTCCTTGAACAGCGCCTTCACGCGCGCACCGTCACGCCCCAGCAGGTCGAACACGAAGCGCTCGAAGTTGGACGCCTTGGAGATGTCCATCGAGGGCGACGAGGTTTCGTACGTCTCGGCACTGCCACGCACGCGGTAGCTGCCGGTGCGGAAGAACTCGTCGAGCACGTTGTTCTCGTTGGTGGCCACGACCAGCTGCTCGATGGGCAGGCCCATCATGCGGGCCACATGACCGGCGCAGACGTTGCCGAAGTTGCCCGACGGCACCGTGAAGCTGACCTTCTCGGCGTTCGACTTGGTGGCGTAGAAGTAGCCGGCGAAGTAGTACACGACCTGGGCCAGCAGGCGCGCCCAGTTGATCGAGTTGACCGTGCCGATCTTGTACTGGCGCTTGAAGGCCAGGTCGTTGGAGACGGCCTTGACGATGTCTTGCGCGTCGTCGAACACACCTTCGACCGCCAGGTTGTGGATGTTAGGGTCCTGCAGGCTGAACATCTGGGCCTGCTGGAAGGCGCTCATGCGGCCGTGCGGCGAGAGCATGAAGACGCGCACGCCCTTCTTGCCACGCATGGCGTATTCGGCCGCACTGCCCGTGTCGCCCGAGGTGGCCCCCAGGATGTTGAGCTGCTCGCCACGGCGGCCCAGTTCGTACTCGAACAGGTTGCCCAGCAACTGCATGGCCATGTCCTTGAAGGCCAGCGTGGGGCCGTTGGACAGGGCTTGCAGCGCCAGCCCCGACTCCAGCGGCTTCAGGGGCGTGATCTCGTCAAAGCCATACACCGCCTTGGTGTAGGTGCGTGCGGTGATGTCTTTCAGGTCGGCGGCCGGGATGTCGTCGATGTAGCGCGACAGGATCTCGAACGCCAGCTCGGCGTAGCTCAGGCCGCGCCACTTGCTCAGCGTGGCGTCGTCCACCTTCGGGTAGGACGTGGGCAGGTAGAGGCCGCCATCGGGCGCCAGGCCTTCCAGCAGGATTTCGCAGAAATGGCGCTCGGTCTGGTCGCCCCGTGTACTGATGTATTTCATGCCAACTCTTCCTTGCGCAGACGAACGATGGGGGCCAGCACCGTGGGCAGGGACTGCATGGCGGCCAACGCCTTGTTCATCGCGCCTTCCTTCGTGTCGTGGGTCAGGATCATCAGGTCGGTCTGGTTGCCGTCTTCACCGCTGACCTCATCGGCCTCACGCTGAATCACGGCGTCGATGCTGATGCCCTGCTCAGCCAGGATGCCGGTGAGCTTGGCCAGCACGCCGGTCTGGTCGGCCACGCGCAGGCGCAGGTAAAAAGCCGTGATGACCTCGTCAATCGGCAAAATGGGCAGATTCGACAACTGATCGGACTGGAAACCCAAGGCTGGCACGCGCGACGCCGCGGGTGCATCAATCTGGCGCGCAATGTCCACCAGATCAGCCACCACCGCCGACGCGGTCGGCTCGGAGCCAGCGCCCTTGCCGTAGTACATGGTCGTGCCCACGGCATCGCCTTGCACCATCACGGCGTTCATCGCACCCTCCACATTGGCGATCAGGCGACGCATCGGCACCAGGGTCGGGTGGGTGCGCAATTCGATGCCCACCACCTTGCCATCCACTTCCTGACGGCGGGCAATGCCCAGCAGCTTGATGCGGTAGCCCAGTTGCTCGGCGTACTTGATGTCGGTGGCCGACAGCTTGGTGATGCCTTCCACGTGGGCCTTGTCGAACTGCACAGGCACACCAAAGGCGATGGCGCTCAGCAGCGTGGCCTTGTGGGCGGCGTCCACGCCTTCGATGTCGAAGGTCGGGTCGGCTTCGGCGTAACCCAGACGCTGGGCCTCTTTGAGCACCACGTCGAAGTCCAGGCCCTTGTCACGCATTTCGGACAGGATGAAGTTGGTGGTGCCGTTGATGATGCCGGCCACCCACTGGATCTGGTTGGCCGTCAGACCTTCACGCAGGGCCTTGATGATGGGGATGCCACCGGCCACGGCGGCTTCGAACGCCACCATCACGCCCTTGTCGCGGGCGGCTGCAAAGATTTCGGTGCCATGCACGGCCAGCAGCGCCTTGTTGGCGGTGACCACGTGCTTGCCGGCCGCAATGGCTTCCAGCACCAGCGCCTTGGCGATGCCATAGCCGCCAATCAGCTCCACCACCACGTCGATCTCGGGGTTGGCGATCACGGCGCGCGCATCGGCCACCACCTGGGCGGCGTCGCCCACCACCGCCTTGGCGCGCTCGGTGTTGAGGTCGGCGACCATGGCGATCTCGATGCCACGGCCCGCACGGCGACGGATCTCCTCTTGGTTGCGGCTCAGCACCGTGAAGGTGCCGCCACCGACGGTACCGATGCCCAGCAGGCCGACTTTGACAGGACGCAGTTGTTCTTGGCTCATAGGATTCTCTACTCTCGGTGCGCGCCACCTCGTGGGCAGCGTGACGTGTTCAAAATGGGGAAATGGTGGGGGGACTCGCCGCAGGGGGCAGGCTCAGGCCGAGGCCGTGCCATGACGCTTGCGATAGCCTTCCAGGAAGCGGGCAATGCGGTTGATCGCCTCGGCCAGATCGTCGCTGTTGGGCAGGAACACCAGGCGGAAGTGGTCAGGGTGCGACCAGTTGAAGCCCGTGCCCTGCACGATCAGCACCTTTTCCTCGGCCAGCAACTCGTAGGCAAACTGCTGGTCGTCGGCGATGGGGTACATCTTGGGGTCCAGGCGCGGGAACATGTACAACGCACCCTTGGGCTTGACCACGCTGACGCCCGGAATCTGGTTGAGCAGCTCGTAGGCCAGGTCGCGCTGCTTGCACAGGCGGCCCGTGGGCGCGACCAGGTCCTTGATGCTCTGATAGCCGCCCAGCGCGGTCTGAATCGCGAGCTGACCGGGCGTGTTGGCGCACAGGCGCATCGAGGCCAGCATGTTCAGGCCTTCGATGTAGTCCTTGGCGTGGCGCTTCTCGCCCGAAACCACCATCCAGCCGGCACGGTAGCCGCACGAGCGGTAGTTCTTGCTCAGGCCGTTGAAGGTCAGGAACAGCACGTCTTCGGCCAGCGAGGCCATCGAGGTGTGCGTGTTGCCGTCGAACAGGGTCTTGTCGTAGATCTCGTCGGCCAGCACGATGAGCTGGTGCTCACGGGCGACCTGGATGATCTCTTTCAACAGGCTGTCGGGATAGAGCGCGCCGGTCGGGTTGTTCGGGTTGATGACAACGATGGCCTTGGTGTGGGGCGTGATCTTGGCGCGGATGTCGGAGATGTCAGGGTTCCAGTCAGCCTGCTCGTCGCACACGTAGTGCACCGGACGCCCGCCCGACAAGGACACGGCTGCGGTGTAGAGCGGGTAATCAGGTGACGGCAACAAGACCTCGTCGCCTTCGTTGAGCATGGCACTGAGGGCCATCACGATCAGCTCGGACGCACCGTTGCCCAGATAGACGTCATCGACCGTGACGCCCTGGATGCCTTTTTCCTGACAGTAATGCACCACCGACTTGCGCGGGGCAAACAGGCCCTTGGAGTCGGTATAACCGGCCGCGCCAGCCAGGTTGCGGATCATGTCCTGAACGATCTCGTCGGGCGGCTCCAGCCCGAACACGGCCAGGTTGCCGATGTTGAGCTTGATGATCTTGTGGCCGTCTTCTTCCATCTGACGCGCCTTTTCCAGCACGGGCCCACGGATGTCATAACAGACGTTGGCGAGTTTGCTGGACTTGACGATGGGTTTCAAAACAGGCTCCACTGCAGACGAAATGAGGGAAAGCTAGAATTTAACCCATGAAACTGCATGCAGACCGCCCCGAAGGCGTCAACGTGATCAATGCCTGCACGGCCTCCACCGTCTCGGTGAATGGCGAAAGTTACGCGCACAGCATTTTGGTCTCCCACACCGGACCGGTTCAACCCTGGGCGGCGAGTTCGGTCCGCGAACTTCAGGAGGCCCACTTTGCCGACATCGTGGCAGCAGCCCCTGAGGTGGTGATTTTTGGCAGCGGCCCGCACTTGCGCTTCCCTCACCCTGCACTGCTGCGCGGCCTGATGGCAGCGCGCATCGGCTTCGAGACCATGGACACACCTGCCGCTTGTCGCACCTACAACGTCCTCGCTGGCGAAGGCCGCCGCGTGATGGCGGCACTGCTGATACACCCCTGAACATGCGCGCTTAACACGGCGCATTCAACCAAAAGGGGGAGTGTGTGAACAGTCGTGGCTCTGTCCTTTATAATAGAGAGCTACTTTTCAAGCAGGCAGCTGATCACTACAACATGACACCCGCCCTCAACAAACCTTTGCCGGAATTTGAAGCGATCGCCACAGGCGGCGTGAAATTCACCCCCCAGAGCTTTGTCGGACAGACGGTGGTGCTGTACTTCTACCCGAAGGACCACACCCCCGGATGCACGACCGAAGCCATGCAATTTCGCGACAAGCACAAAGAATTCGTCAAGGCTGGTGCCGTGGTGTTCGGCGTTTCTCGCGACAACCTGGCCTCACATGACAAGTTCAAACAGAACCTGGAACTGCCTTTTGAACTGATTGCAGACACCGAAGAAAAACTGTGCCACATGTTCGGCGTGGTCAAGAACAAGATCATGTACGGCAAGAAGGTCAAGGGCATCGAGCGCTCCACCTTCCTGATCAGTCCAGACGGCATCCTCCGAGAAGAATGGCGAGGCCTGAAAGTGGCTGGCCACGTCGAGGAAGTCTTGCTGGCGGTCCAGGGTCTCAAGCAGGAAGCTGCCTGATCCCGCGTGATGCCCCGCATCTGATGAAGCGCCCTGCGGGGCGCTTTTTTCATGGTGCGCCCTCGCAGAACACGCCAAGTGTTGCGCGACATGAACAAAACATCCCCTCGGACACCCTTGTATCGGGCTGTCGTGGAGAGTGTGCATAATCAATTTCATGAACCTGAGATTTTTGCAACTCGGTGACCTCTCAATCTCCCGATCTGTCGCGTGCGTTTCGCACCCCTGTCTGATCGCCCCGTTCAAGGCCGCACACTGCCCTGTGCGGCCTTTTTGTTTGTGAACCCTCGCCACGGACTGACACATGCCCCTGCCCAAGCCGCCCACCAAACGCGCTGACATGCTGACCGATGCCGACTTCGCATCCCAGCCCAGAACCACCCCACGCACCACCGCACCCAGTACCGCCAGGTCCAGCGGCTCGGGTCCCACGCGGCGCAGCGCTGTTGCATCGGCCCCCGCCGCCCCAGTCCCTGCGGTGGTGAACGAGGCACCACGTTCGGCTCGCAAGAGCGCCGGCAAACCCGCTCCTCAAGTGACTGCCGTGTCAGCGCCAGCCCCAGCGGGCAGTGCGAAGACCGCGAAAACCGGGTTGGACCGCACGCCCCCGAGCACACCCCAGAGCGGTGGCTATCCAGCCCCGACCGTGCGGCGCAAGCGCGATGTGGGTGGCCCGGCCAAGCTTTTCGTGCTCGACACCAATGTGCTGCTGCACGATCCGATGTCGCTGTTCCGCTTTGACGAGCACGACATCTACCTGCCCATGATCACGCTCGAAGAGCTGGACGGGCACAAAAAGGGCATGACGGAAGTGGCGCGCAACGCCCGCCAGGTCAGCCGTGAACTCGACACCCTGGCCACCGACATCAGCTCTCGCCTGCAGATGGACCCGTCAGCAGGCATTGATCTGACCAAGACCGGCCACATCGAGGCCAAAGGCAAGCTGTATTTCCAGACCACCGGTCTGGCGGTCGAGTTGCCCATCGGTTTGCCCCAGGGCAAGGCCGACAACCAGATTCTGGGCGTCGTCCAGGCGCTGCGCTTGCAACACCATGGCCGCGAGGTCGTGCTGGTGTCCAAAGACATCAACATGCGCATCAAGGCCCGCGCGCTGGGTCTGGCTGCTGAAGACTATTTCAACGACAAGACCCTGGAAGACGGCGACCTCCTCTACACCGGCGTCCAGGCGCTGGCCGCCGACTTCTGGGAGCGCCATGCCAAGGGCATGGAGAGCTGGCAGCAGGGTGGTGTCACGTTCTACCGCATCACCGGCCCCGCCGTGCCGACGCTGCTGGTCAACCAGTTTGTGTACCTGGAAAGCCCTGGTGTCACGCCCTGGTATGGCAAGGTCACCGAGATCACGGGCAAGAGCGCCGTGCTCAAGACGGTGAAGGACTACACCACCGGCAAGCACGCCGCCTGGGGCGTGACCGCCCGCAACCGCGAGCAGAACTTCGCACTGAACCTGTTGTTGGACTCGGAATGCGACTTCGTGACGCTGACGGGCTCGGCCGGTACCGGCAAGACCCTGATCACGCTGGCCGCCGCCCTGAGCCAGGTGCTCGACGAGCGACGCTATACCGAGATCATCGTCACCCGCGTGACAGTGCCGGTGGGCGATGACATCGGCTTCCTGCCCGGCACGGAAGAAGAAAAGATGTCGCCCTGGATGGGCGCGCTGGACGACAACCTGGAGGTGCTGGCGCGTGGTGACAGCACGGCCGGCGAATGGGGCCGTGCGGCCACCACCGAACTGGTGCGCAGCAAGATCAAGATCAAGAGCCTGAACTTCATGCGCGGGCGCACCTTCTTGAACAAGTTCGTGATCATCGACGAGGCGCAGAACCTGACGCCCAAGCAGATGAAGACGCTGATCACCCGTGCGGGGCCAGGCACCAAGATCGTCTGCCTGGGCAACCTGGCCCAGATCGACACGCCTTACCTGACCGAAGGCAGCTCGGGTCTCACCTATGCTGTGGACAAGTTCAAGGGCTGGCCACATGGCGGCCACGTGACCCTGGCGCGCGGCGAGCGTTCGCGCCTGGCGGATTTCGCCTCCGAGGTGCTGTGACGATCGCGGGCACGCGCCCTGCGGCCTCCTGAGCGAGGCCCCAACAAAAAGCCGAGGTCAACGCCTCGGCTTTTTTCATGGATGCACGGTGGGCGTCAGCACCGCCCGAGCCAGCGACTGCTCTCAATCGCGCTCGAATACCGCCATGCTCTCGACGTGGGCCGTGTGCGGGAACATGTTGACCGCCCCCGCGGCCACGCAGCGGTAGCCGCCCTGGTGCACCAGCAGGCCGGCGTCACGGGCCAGCGTGCCGGGGCTGCAGCTGACGTAGACGATGCGCTTGGGTGGCACCCAGCCGGGTGCCAGGGTGGGATCGAGATGCAGGTCGGCCACGGCCTTGGCCAGGGCGAACGCGCCTTCGCGTGGGGGATCAACCAGCCACTTGTCGGCGTGACCATAGCCTGCCAGCTCCTGCGGGGTGATCTCGAACAGGTTGCGGGCCACGAAGCTGGTGCGCTCGGCCTGACCGTTGGCCAGCGCGTTCTCACGCGAGCGGGCCACCAGCGTTTCACTGCCTTCGATGCCCAGCACCTCGCGCGCCCGGGTGGCCAGCGGCAGGGTGAAGTTGCCCAGGCCGCAGAACCAGTCGATCACGCGTTCGTCCTTCTGCACGCCCAGCAGGCGCAGCGCCCGGCCCACCAGCACCTGGTTGATGGCGTGGTTGACCTGGGTGAAGTCGGTCGGCTTGAACGGCATGGTGATGCCGAACTCGGGCAGGGTGTAGTCCAGCGTGGGCAGGGACTCGTCCAGCGGGTGCACGGTGTCCGGACCCTTGGGCTGCAGCCACCACGAGATGGCCGTTTGGCCGCCCTCGGCGGGGCTGTGCTTGACGGCAAAGGCCTTGAGGCGCTGCGTGTCGGCGTTGGTGAGCGGCTCCAGATGGCGCAGCACCAGCACGGTGATCCGGGTGCCCACGGCCACTTCGATCTGCGGCAGGCGGTCGCGCTGGTCCATGCCGGCGATCAGCTCGCGCAGCGGCACCAGCAGGCGGCTGACGTGCGGCGGCAGGATCTCGCAGGTCTTCATGTCGGCCACGTAGCGCGATTTGCGCTCGTGAAAGCCGACCAGCACGGTGCCCTTCTTGGCCACGTAGCGCACCGACAGGCGGGCGCGGAAGCGGTAGCCCCAGGCCGGGCCTTCGATGGGGCGCAGCAGGGTTTCGGGCTTGACCTTGCCCAGGTGCCAGAGGTTGTCTTCCAGCACACGCTGCTTGACGGCCACCTGGGCACTGGCGTGGAAGTGCTGCATCTTGCAGCCGCCGCACAGGCCGAAGTAGGTGCAACCGGGCTCGACACGCTGGGAGCTGTCGCGGCGACGTTCGGTCATCGTCGCCTGCTCCCAGTTGTTCTTGCGGCGGTTCACGCTGACGCGCACTTCCTCACCGGGCAGCGCGTCTTCGATGAAGACGACCTTGCCATCGGCGCGGTGGGCCACGCCCTGCGCCTCCAGGTCCAGGGATTCGACTTTCAGCCACTCCAGGTGGGGTGGAACAGGGGCCACGACCGGCTCGGCGGCGTCGCCAGAAACAGAAACGGGGGATGCATCACTCATCCCCCGATTGTCTCAGGACTGTGGCCTGTTCTGTCAGACGCTGCGTGCGGCCTCGCAGCTCAGCGTCTGCACATCAGCGCGACGGCAGCTGGCGCGCCGGGTCGATGGGCTTGCCCTGCTTGCGGATCTCGAAGTGCAGCTGGACGCGATCAGCGTCGGTGGCACCCATTTCAGCGATCTTCTGGCCCTTGCGCACGGCCTGGTCTTCCTTGACCAGCAGCGCCTGGTTGTGGGCGTAGGCCGTCAGGTAGTCACCGCTGTGCTTGATGATGATGAGGTTGCCGTAGCCACGCAGGCCCGAGCCGGCATAGACCACGCGGCCGTCCCAGGCGGCCACAACCGGATCGCCCGCTTTGCCACCGATGACCAGCCCCTTGCGCTTGCCTTCTTCAAACTGCGCGATGGTGGGGCCGTTGGCGGGCCACGTCCAGGCAGGTTCGTCGGCTGGCTTCACTTCGGGCTTGACCTCGACACGCGCATCCGGCGAAATGGCCACAGCCGAAGCCGAAGAAGCACTGGCGCTGGCGGCAGCGACCGCAGAGGCGGCAGAGGCGGCAGGCACGCTGCCAGGTTTGCCATCGACCGGACGGGCCTCGATGCGTGAGGTGGTGACAGGCTTGGCGGCAGGGATGCTGCCGGTGTTGGCAGCTGCGCTGGCAGTGGTACCGGTTGTGCCGGTTG
>JAGOKC010000043.1:15138-23640 GCA_017994835.1 Aquabacterium sp.
TTGCGCTACCCGACTCACTGACTGGCGGCACGATGCGGATCACCTGTCCCACTTCAATGCGGTTGGGGTTTTCAAGTCCGTTCCAGGCGGCAAGTTCGCGCCAGGTCTGGCCGGTTTCCAGACCAATGCGGATCAGGGTGTCGCCCGGCTTGATGCTGTAGTAACCAGGTTTGCCTGCGTTCTCGGCACCTGGAGGCAGTTGCTGTGACTGAACAGTGGTGGTGGCGACGCGCTCTTCAACCGGCGCGCGGCGATGGGTGGGCGAAGCGCAGCCCGCCACAATGGCGATCGCGGCTGCCGAGGTGACCCATCGGAATGAAAGTGTGATGTGCTGCATGAGACCAATCGTCGTGTCGGGGGCTGAAGGTGCCCCGGATCGTCAAACTTCAGGTGATGCCCGATTTTAGTGGGACGAAAAGGACCGCTCCGGCCCGAGTGTGCTGAAAACGGCCATCGGGCAAGCGATCAACGATGACCAGCACCTGCCCGCCACGCTCGTCTTCGGTGGGTGCCACCAATCGCCCCCCCGGTGCGAGCTGATCCAGCCAAGCTTGTGGCAGAGCCGACCCGCCAGCGGCGGCGATGATGGTGTCGTAAGGGGCCGAAGGGCCGTGCCCAATCATGCCGTCACCATACACCAGGCGCACGTCGGGCGAGGTGGGCAGCAGGGTTCGCAATTGATCCAGGTTGCTGCGCGCCTTGAGATGCAGGTCGCGCAGGCGTTCGATGGAGATCACCCGGCGCGCCAGCATGCCCAGCAGGGCGGCCTGGTAACCGCAGCCTGTGCCGATTTCAAGGCAGGCACCCAAAGGATGGGCCACGGCCGAGGCCACCGTTGCCTCAGGACGCAGCACGCCAGAGCGCTCGCACAGCAACTGGATCATGGCGGCCACCACGGAGGGCTTGGAGATGGTCTGGCCCAGGCCAATGGGCAGGCTGGTATCTTCGTAGGCCTGATTGACGAGGGCGGTGTCCACAAACAGGTGGCGCGGCACGGTGGCAAATGCCTTCAGCACGCCCGGATGGTTGATGCCTTCGGCCTGCAGGCGCTGCACCATGCGCAGGCGTACCTGAGCGGAATCGAGACCCAGGCCTTGCGGCGGGGCGAGCCGCTGGCGATCACGCTCGGCGTGGTGCAAGTGTGCCTGAGGACGCAGGATGTCGCGTGCCACACGCGGTGAGGTGGCCGGGGTGGACGCACGCGCCCCGGTCGCCCGCGAAGATGGAGCGAGTTGATCGAGTTGCAGCGGAAAGCGCCGTGGCTTGCGATCAGACGGAGGAAGCGTGCTCACCGCGGCTCCAGCCAGTTCTGCCAGGTGGGCAGGTGCTGGTGATCGGTCATGTCCACCTTCAAGGGTGTGATGGACACCTGCCCTTGACGAACGGCGTGGAAATCGGTGCCTTCACCGTCTTCGCGCGCCTTGCCAGCCGGACCGATCCAGTAAAACAGATCACCACGCGGATTGGTTTGCGCCACAGCGGGAAAGCTGGCGTGACGGCGTCCCAGGCGGGTGATGGCCCAGGCGGCCGTGTCGGCGCTCGCAGACGAAGGGATGTTGACATTGAGCAGCCAAGGACTGGCGGCGGGCGGCTGCGCCAGTACCTGCTCGATCACGCGACGGGCCACGCGCGCAGCCACGTCGAGGTGCGCCCAGCCTTTGTCCACCAGGGAGAAGGCGATGGCCGGGATGCCGAACAGATAACCCTCGGTGGCCGCAGCCACGGTGCCAGAGTAGAGCGTGTCGTCGCCCATGTTGGCCCCGTTGTTGATGCCGGACAACACCAGGTCAGGCTTGGGGATGAGCCCTGCCGTGAGGGCCAGGTGCACGCTGTCAGACGGCGTGCCGCTGACGTAGTGGAAGCCGTTGGAGGCTGTGTGCAGGCTGAGGGGCTGGTGCAGCGTGAGGGCGTTGGAGGTGCCGCTGGCGTTGCGCTCGGGCGCAAAGACGTCAATTTCGCCCAGGCCTTGGCATGCTTCGACCAGCGCGGCAATGCCGGGCGCCAGGTAACCATCGTCGTTGGCAATCAGGATTCGCATGGGTGGATTGTAGGAGGAGCGGCCAAGCGCTATATAGTGTGACTGAGATCACACCCGACCCACCCTGAGGTTGGGAAGGCGAGGAACGACATGAGCGTCAAGGTTCTGATTCTTGAAGACAACCCGGTTGCCCGGGGTTTTCTGTGCCGCGTTGTGAGCGAGAGCTTCAGCGACGTCAGCACCATTGTGGAAGCAGGCGACCTGGCAGCAGCCCGGCGTGAGTTGGGCTTCGGTGCCAGAGGGCAGCCCCACGCTGTACAGGCATCGCCGTTTCAGCTCGTTTTACTCGATCTGGAGTTGCCTGACGGCAGCGGCCTGGAGTTGCTGCGCGAGCTCAATGGTTATCCGGCCACACGCATCGTCACGACCCTGTACTCGGACGACGAGCACCTGTTTCCAGCCTTGCAGTTCGGTACCGATGGCTACCTGCTCAAGGAAGACCGCTTCGAGGTGCTGGTGGAGGAGTTGCAGAAAATCGTGCGCGGGCAACCTCCGCTGTCTCCGGCGATTGCCCGGCGTTTGCTGCATCATTTCCGTGATGGCGAGGGGCACGGCACCGCCGGCGCTGCCAGTGTGCCGGTGCGCGCAGAGCCTGATCACGAGCAGTTGACCCCGCGCGAGAGCGAGGTGCTGACCTATCTGAGCAAGGGCTTCACGATCAAGGAAATTGCCTCGCTGATGGGCATCAAGTGGTTCACGGTCAATGACCACATCAAGTCCATCTACAAGAAGCTCAATGTGTCGAGCCGGGCCGAGGCCGCTGTGCTGGCCAGCAAGCAAGGGCTGGTCTGAGCTTCAGGCTGTCGGCTGATCACCCCTTGCCACCATGACAGCCCGCATCCTTCCCCGCTGGACGCCGCGCCGTGTGCACTGGCCTGTGCCGGTGTGGCTGGTGCGTGTGTTGGCCGAAGGCTTGTTGCTGGCTGCCTGGGTGATGTTGGCCACCTTTTTACTGCGCCTGGGCCTGCCTTGGGTGGCATCGCTGGCCGCTTCGCCGGTGTGGGGGCTGGCTTTGGTGATGTGGGGCGCGCTGGCGGGGCATCTGGTGTCACGACGGTGGTTGTGGCCGGGCCGGTTGGTGCCACAGGTGGCCCACACGGATACCCCGGCTGACACCCTGCGCCTGGATGAGGCCGTGGAACAAGGCCGTGGTGAGGAGCGCCTGCGCATGGCCCAAGACCTGCACGATGACATCGGCGCACGCTTGCTGACCCTGATGTACCAGGCCCCCACGCCCGACATGGAAGACTACATCCGCCACACCTTGCACGATCTGAAAACGCTGACACGAGGGCTGGCGGCACCTTCACATCGCCTGAGTGCGGCATTGGCCGAGTGGAAGCGGGATCTGACGCATCGGCTGACGCTGGCGCGTTGCGATCTGGTGTGGCAGGTGCAAATTGACGAGGATGTGGACCTGAGCGTGGTGCAGTGGTCGGCGTTGACGCGCATTTTGCGCGAGCTGATCAGCAATGCAATCAGTCACGCCCGCGCACGTCAGGTACACGTGGGCCTGACCTTGGCCAATGCGGTGTTGACGCTGCAGGTGAGCGACAACGGTCAGGGCCGCAGCCCGGATTCGTGGTCCCACGGGCTGGGCCTGGGGGGCGTGCGCAAGCGTGTCAGGCAATTGAACGGCGAGGTGCGCTGGCGCGAACTCAGCCCCGAGGGCATTTGTTGCGAGGTGGTGGTGCCCTGCTTTGTGGGGGCGGTTCAACGGTCCCACTGAGGGGTGTTGCGCAGCACTTCGTCCACGGTGGTGACCCCCTCGGTTACCTTCATGATGCCCGACAGACGCAGGGGCCGCAGGCCTTCACGTGCCGCTGTTTTGCGCATGCGGGCCATGTCCAACTGCGGGTGCAAGCTGTCGCGCACGGCTTCGGACACGGGCAGCAGCTCGTACAGGCCGACGCGGCCCTTGAAGCCGGTCATGCGGCAATCAAGGCAGCCCACGGGCTTGTAGGGCCGGAACTGGCCGTTGATGCGCCAGGGTTTGATGAACTCGCTCAGGGTCTCGCCCGAGACCGCCTCGTCGGCTTGCTTGCACGCAGGGCACAGGGTCCGCACCAGGCGCTGCGCCAGCACGCCAATGACGGTGGCGCTGATGAGGTAAGGCGGCACACCCAGATCGGTCAGGCGCGTGATGGCCGAGGCGGCGTCATTGGTGTGCAGGGTCGAGAACACCAGGTGACCGGTGAGCGCGGCCTGGATGGCCATCTCGGCGGTTTCCAGATCGCGGATTTCGCCCACCATGATGATGTCGGGATCCTGACGCATCAGGGCACGCAGTCCCTCGGCAAAGTTCAGATCAAGGCCGGGCTGCACCTGGGTCTGGTTGAATGAGGGCTCGATCATTTCGATCGGGTCTTCGATGGTGCAGACATTGACCTCGTCGGTGGCCAGGCGCTTGAGAGTGGAGTACAGCGTGGTGGTCTTGCCCGAGCCCGTGGGGCCGGTGACCAGGATGATGCCGTGCGGTTGGGCCAGCAGCTGCTCCCACACCAGCTTTTCGGCCGGGGCAAAACCCAGCGCTTCAACCGACTTGACGGTGTTGTCGGGGTCAAAAATCCGCATCACCATTTTCTCGCCAAAGGCGGTGGGCATGGTGGACAGGCGCATTTCAACTTCATCGCCACCGGGGTTGCGCGTCTTGATGCGCCCGTCGAGCGGACGG
The DNA here is from genome assembly GCA_017994835.1 of Aquabacterium sp. Classification (GTDB taxonomy): domain Bacteria; phylum Pseudomonadota; class Gammaproteobacteria; order Burkholderiales; family Burkholderiaceae_C; genus Aquabacterium. The sequence continues at coordinate 19,851 of JAGOKC010000043.1, forward strand.
CGCTTTTCGACCACGTCCATGCGACCCAGCAGCTTGATGCGCGCGACCATGGCCTGCATGACCGACAGGGGCACCTGATAGACGGTGTGCAATACGCCGTCGATGCGGAAGCGGATGGCAGCCATTTCGCGCCGGGGCTCCAGATGGATGTCGGAGGCGCGCTGATCGAACGCGTATTGCCACAGCCAATCGACCACCTGGATGATGCCCTGGTCGTTGGCGTCAAGCTGACGGTTGGCACGGCCCAGCTCCACCAGCTGCTCGAAGTTGTGCGCGACAGAATCGCCCGTCTTCTTCTTGGCGTCCTTGACGGAGCGGGCCAGGGTGTAGAACTCGGTGCGGTAGCGCTGCAGATCAAGCGGGTTGGCAACGACCAGCTGAATGGTCTTGCGGGTGTGTGCGTGGATTTCTTCTGCCCAGGCCACGTCCAACGGTTCGCTGGTGGCAATGGTGACTTCGGTGGAGGTGACGTACACCGGCAGCGCCTTGCGGCGTTCGGCGTAGGTGATGGACATGACATCGGCCACGCGAGCCACGTCCACCTTGAGCGGGTCGATGCGCAAGTAGGGCAGTTTCACGCGCTGCGCCAACCATTCAGTCAGAGACTCCAGTTCAAGGGCTGCACCAGTGTCGGCCCGCTTGAGGCCCAACGTGGCGAGGCGCACCAGAGGGTGCTGAGCGCTGGTTCCCGCAGCAAAACGCTGCATGACGGCATCCACATCCTGAGGGTTCAAGACGCCATCTTCGCCCAGCCAGGTCAGCAGCATGCGCCATTCCAGCGGACCACGGTGAGTGGTGGGGCGTGACGATGAGGCTGTGGAGGCTCGGGCAGACGGTGTCATGGTGTGACCGCAGGTTGGAAGGAAGACAACAGCTTGACCCATTTCTTGGCCGGCAGGGACCAGCGGGCGTGTAAAGCCTCGGCGCGCTGGGTGAGCACGTCGCGGCTGGGCAGGTCAAAGCCTTTCCAGGCCAGCACGATGGTGTTGCCCTCGGTGGTGGGTTTGAGCATGGCCACGCGGTTCGGCCCGAAGGCCGCGCTGATGCGGGCGGCGCTGCGCTCGAAGCTGGTGTCGCGGCCGAACAGGTTGACGGTCATCACACCGCCGTCGTCCAGGCAACGCCAGCAGGCGCGGTAGAAGGCTTCGTCGTCCAGCACGGGGCTGGCGGCATCGTGGTCGTACAGGTCCACGCACAGGGCATCAAAGTTGGCAACCTGATCGTCGCTGGCCACGTAGCGAGCGGCGTCAGCCTGGACCACGGTGAGGCGTTCGTCGTCATCGGGCAGGTGAAACCAGGCGCGGCACACGCCGATGACCTGCGGGTTGATCTCGACCGCCGTGGTGGGCAGGCGCAACACGCTGTGACAGTACTTGGTGATGGCAGCAGCGCCCAGGCCCAGTTGCAGGCAACGGGTGTCGGGCAGGTGGTCGGGGTCGCGCAGCAGCAGCCAGGTCATCATGCGCTGGATGTATTCAAGCTCCAGCTTCTGGGGCTGGCGAATGCGCATGGCCCCCTGAATCCAGGGTGTGCCCAGGTGCAGGTAGCGCACGCCGCGCTCTTCGGAAATCGTGGCTTCGGCCAGGGTCGGTTTTCTTTTCACGGCAACGAGTGTGGCACAGTCATGGCCATGGTCCGAGCCCCTCATGCGCATGCCGACACCTTGCCCACCGCGGGCTTGCCACGTCTGCAGGGCCTGGCGCCGGTGGTGGGGCCGGGTGCGAAGCTGCTGGTGCTCGGCAGTTTTCCCGGCGTGGCCTCGTTGACGGCGCAGCAGTACTACGCCCACCCGCGCAACCAGTTCTGGCCCATCTTGTCGGCCCTGTGGGGCTTGCAGGGCGAACAGGCTTTGAGCGCCCTGCCCTATGCGGCGCGGCTGCCCATCGTGCAAGCGCATGGCCTGGCGATTTGGGATGTGTATGCCGGCTGCGTGCGGGAAGGCAGCCTGGACAGTGCCATTGAAGAGGGCGAGCTCAATGACCTGGCCGGCCTGATTCAGCGGGTGCCCACCCTGCGCGCGATTGCGCACAATGGGGGCGAGTCGGCCCGCCACATGCGGGTGACGCAGGCATTGGGGCTGCCGGTGTTCAAACTGCCCTCTACCAGCCCGGCCCATGCCGCGTGGTCGTTCGAGCGCAAGCTGGCGGCCTGGCGCGAGGTGTTCGCGCAAGCGGGCCTGATTGACTGACATTCAGACATTGAACATGGTGATTCAACGCAATTTCGAACTGCGCCTGCTGTGGCCCATCGTGCTGCTGGGCCTTTGCCTGTGGGGCTTTTTGAACCTGGCCGGCGAGATGATGGAGGGCGACCTGCACGCGGTCGACGAGTGGCTGCTGAGCTGGTTTCGCACCGGCGGGGTCGATGGCACCGCCTGGGGCCCGCGCTGGCTGCCCGATGTGATGCGCGACATCACGGCGCTGGGCAGCCCCACGGTGCTGATCCTGACCGTGAGCGCGGTGTGCGGCTACCTGATGATGGCCGGCCAGTGGCACATGATGTGGCTGGCGGCGGGATCATCGCTGCTGGGTTGGGGCGTGAGCATTGCGCTCAAGCATGTGTTTGCCCGGGCGCGGCCTGATGCGCTGTTCCACGGCACGCTGGCCGATGGCTACAGCTTCCCCAGCGGCCACGCGATGATGTCGGCGGTGGTGTTTTTGACGCTGGCCACGCTGGTGGCACGGCTGGCACCGCGCACCCGTTTGCGCGTGTACGCGATTGGCGTGGCGGCCGGGGTCAGCGGCCTGGTGGGCCTGTCACGGGTGTACCTGGGGGTGCATTGGGCCTCGGACGTGGCTGCGGGCTGGGCGGCCGGGGCCGCGTGGGCGGTGTTGGTGTGGATGGTGGCGCACCGCCTGCACCTGGGCCAGGAGCGCAGCCAATGAAGGGCCACCCCTTCACAACCCGCCTGGGCTATGCGATGGCCGGCCTGCGTGCGGCCTGGCAATCTGAAAAGAGCCTGCGCACCCATGCTGTGGCCACGGTGTTCATCGTGATCTTGCTGGTGTTGACGCGGGCACCCGCGCTGTGGTGGGCGGTGATGGCCTTGACGGTTGCCGGGGTTGTGGCGAGCGAGTTGCTCAACACCGCACTGGAAGCGCTGGCCGACCACCTGCACCCACAGCAGCATCCGGCCATTGGGCTGAGCAAGGATGTGGCGGCGGGCGCTGTGCTGGTGAGCAGCGTGGCGGCGCTGGTGGTGGGTATGGCGTTTTTCGTGGACCAGGTGTGGCCGTGGGTGCGGGCACTGGCTTGATCCATCATTCGTAGTGCGACCACATGCGCAAGACTTTGACGGTGTGCTCGTCAGCCAGCACTTCGTACACCAGGCGGTGCTGGATGTTGATGCGCCGGGAATAGGCACCCGACAGATCGCCGACCAGCTTCTCGTACGGCGGGGGATTCTGGAAGGGATTGTCTTTGAGGACGGCCAGGAGTTCTTGAGCTTTGGCCTTGAGACCGGCTGACGCCAGCTTTGGCGCGTCTTTCTGCGCGTGCTTCGTGAAAACGATCGCCCAGCTCACCAGTCAAGCTCCTTCGCGCAAGACTCCGTGGTTTCGGCCATGCCTTCTTTGATGGACTCACGCATGCCGGGCACCGCGAGCAGGTACAGCGTTTCCTGGATGGCCTGCCAGTCTTCAGCAGACAGCAACACGGCATCGTGACGCTTGCCGGTGATGGTGATGGGCTGATGGGACTCGGCGGCCTGATCCATCAAGCGATAAAGGTTGGCGCGCGCGTCGCTGGCTGACAGTGTGGGCATGGAGGACTCCTTGAACGAAGCGTACGT
>JAGOKC010000107.1 GCA_017994835.1 Aquabacterium sp.
GTTGTCGAAAATACGCTTGTTGGGCTTGATGTAGCCCTCGCGCACCGCCTTGCCGGCATGCGTGGCCAAAGCGCGCAGCGGCCCAGGCAGCTCTGCGCTGGCGATCATCGCCATCGTGTCCTTCACGACCGGCAGGTAGTCTTCCGGCAGCGCACGCGAATCGGTTCGCGGATACGTCAGGGCTTTGTGCTTTTCATACAGCGCTTGCGCCAGCGACAGCGTGGTCTTGGCACTGAAGCCAAAGCGCGAGTTCGCCTCACGCTGCAGCGTGGTCAGGTCGTACAACAGCGCGCTGGCCTGCGAGCTGGGCTTGGCCTCTTCCGTCACGGTGCCGGTCTGGCCGCGCACCGCATCGGCAATCGCCTGCGCCTCGGCCGCCGTCCAGACGCGGTCCGCCTTCAGCTCGGCGTCCTGTGAACCCTCCACGGCGTTCTTGACCCGCTTGAACTCCGGGTCGAACCACTTGCCGTCATAACTCCCGGCCGACACCTCGAAGCTGCCGCGAATTTCCCAATAATCGCGGAACACGTGCTTGCGGATCTTTTCCTCGCGCTCCACCACGATGGACAGCGTCGGCGTCTGCACCCGGCCCACGGTGGTCAGGAAAAAACCCCCATCGCGCGAGTTGAACGCCGTCATTGCCCGCGTGCCGTTGATACCCACCAGCCAGTCGGCCTCGGAGCGGCAACGCGCGGCACTGGCCAGCGGCAGCATCTGCTCATCGGTGCGCAAGGCGTCAAAGCCGTCGCGGATGGCCTGCGGCGTCATGCTCTGCAGCCACAGGCGGCGCACGTCTTTGCCCAGGCCCTTGGCCCGCAGCGTGGCGGTGCTGTCTTGCGCGTACTGCGCAATCAGGCGGAAGATCAGCTCCCCTTCGCGCCCCGCGTCACACGCGTTGATCAAGGTGGTGACGTCCTTGCGCTTGATCAGCTTGACCAGGGCATTGAGACGCCCCTTGCTCTTGTCGATCGGGTTCAGATCGAAATGCGGCGGGATCACCGGCAGGTTGGCGAAACTCCACTTGCCGCGTTTGACGTCGAACTCCTCCGGCGCCTTGATCTCGACCAGGTGGCCGACGGCGGAGCTGACCACATAGTGCTCGCTCTCGAAGTATTCATCGTGTTTCTCGAACTTGCCATCCACCGGCGTCAACGCGCGCACGATGTCTTGGGCAACCGAAGGTTTTTCTGCAATGACCAGGGCTTTGCTCATGGGCGTGTTTATATATGCAAACCGTTCATACAATCGGGTTTCTCGCGCGCACACACGCGCGCACCCGCACATTTCAATATAAACACACTGGTCGATGACGCAAGCCGCGCACAAACCCACGCCCGCCGCCCGCACCGCCGCGCACAGCAACACGGCCTCTGGTCAGGGCCGTCGCACCCAGGTGCGTGACTCCGGCGTCCACGGCAAGGGCGTCTATGCCATTCTCCCCCTCCAGGCAGGCGAACGGGTGCTCGAATACAAGGGCGAAATCATCACCTGGGAAGAAGCACTCGACCGCCACCCGCACGACCCCGAGCAACCCAACCACACCTTCTACTTCCACCTCGACGACGGCCACGTCATCGACGGCAAGCACCAGGGCAACTCGGCCAAGTGGATCAACCACTCCTGCGAGCCCAACCTCGAAGCCGAACAAGTCGGCAACCGCGTCTTCCTCCACGCCTTGCACGACATCGCCCCCGGCGAAGAACTCTTCTTCGACTACGGCCTCGTCATCGACGCCCGTCTGACGGCCAAGCTCAAGAAAGAATACGCCTGCTGGTGCGGCACACCCACCTGTCGCGGCACCATGCTGGCCGTCAAACGCCGCCGCTGACCATGCCTGTGCCCCCCGCTCCCAGCAGCGCACCGCGCCACCACGCACCCGCCAGCGGTGCCCAGCTGACACCCGTGCTGGCCGAGCTGAACGGCGCAGCCGAACGCATCTGGCTGGCTTGCGCCGCCACCTGCCCCGGCCTGAGCATCGAGGTCGTGCCCGAACTCGGCTCCACCAACACCGAACTGATGACGCGCGGCCGCCATGGCGACGTCCAACCCACCCTGCTCGCTGCCGCCCGCCAAACCGCTGGCCGTGGCCGTCTGGGCCGCACCTGGCAAGCCGAAGCGGGCGACACCCTCACCTTCTCCCTGGGCCTGCCCCTCGACCTCAGCCACATCCCCGGCGGGGCCAGCGCCCTGTCCCTGGCCGTCGGACTGGCCGTGGCCGATGCCCTCGATGCCGGTCTGGGCGCACCCTGGCCCCTCGGCCCGGTCGGCCTCAAATGGCCCAACGACCTGTGGCTGGCAGGCCGCAAACTCGGTGGCATCCTCATCGAAGCCAGCCCCGCCCCTGGCCTGCCCAATGGCCAGCGCTGGGTGGTCATCGGCGTGGGCCTCAATGTGCGCCCCGGCACTGCACCCGCCAACTCGGTCAGCCTGGCCGACATCGACCCCGCCTCACAACCCCGACTTGGCGAAGTCTGGGCCTGGATTGCCCCGGCGCTGCTCAGCGGCGTACAGGCCTTCGCCAGACATGGATTCGCCCCCTTGCAAGACGCCTACGCGCAACGCGACGTGTTGCGCGACCAATCGGTGGGCCTGTGGAGCACACCTGGCCACGCACCAGCCGACGGCCACCCACCTACTCAAACGGGTGTGGCACACGGCGTGGACGCCCAGGGGGCCTTGCTCGTGCATACTCAGCAAGGTGTGCAGGCATGGCACAGTGGCGACATCAGTGTGCGCCCTCACACCGCCTGAACACCCCTTTCCTTCCACCCCTCCCTGACCCACGCCCCCGCTCATGCTGCGCTCCCTGGTGCTGATCCTGCTGCTCATCAACCTGGCGTTCTTCAGTTGGACCCAAGGCTGGCTCACCACGGTGGTCGGCATCCACCCCTCGCAACAGCACGAGCCTCAGCGACTGAGCCAACAACACGAGGCCGACCAGCTCGAAATCTTGCCCCCTGACGAGGTCATGCCCTCGGCCAGCGCCGCCTCAGAAGCACTGGCCCAGGCCATCGCCACGGCCGCCTCCGCGCCATCCGAGGCTGCAGCCGCATCGGCCGCAGCAGCCGCCTCCGTGGGTGAAGACGGTGCCCCCACCGTCTGCCTGCAGGCCGGCCCCTTTGGTTCGGTCGAAATGGGCATCGTCTCGAACCAGCTCAAAAACATCCTGCCCCCCGCAGGCTGGCGCACCGCAGACGTCACCCTCGACGGGCTCTGGTTCGTTTACATGGGCCCCTACCCCGACCGCGAACTCTTTGTCCGCAAACAAAGCGAACTCAAAGCCATCGGCGGCATCACCTTCCGCGAAGTTCGCACCCCCACCAGCCTGGCCAACGGCTTCGTGCTGGGTCGCTACGAGCGCCAGGAAGATGCCCAGGCTGCCCTCAACAAGCTGAAAGAGCGTGGCATCCGCTCCGCGCGCGTCGTCATCATCCGCCCGCGCATGCAGGCGCAAAACGTCATCGTGCCGCAAGCCGCAACCGATCTGCGCACCAGCCTCAACGACCTGCGCCTGCCTCAGGGCAAACGCTTTGAGGCCTGTTACTGACGACCCCCGGCTTTAGGGACCAACGCCCCCATCACACAGTGAAGCGATGGGCTGCAGCCTGAAGACCGGAGAGAATGCACTCGGCCACTGACTCAGGAAAACCGTCGGGCAGTGCGGCGCGCACCGCACTGATGACCATCCTCACTGACCACGCCGTGCCTTGTGCCGAGCGCCACCCAGTGGCGGAGCAGGATGTCGCGCACCTTCCAGTGCACGTTCCTGGAGCGCACGGCCATCGCCAACTCGACCCGGTGTGGCGACATCCTTGAGGGCCCTTCGCCCAGCACTGGGTAGGCAGACAGCACGTCATACAGCGGGGTAAGCTGATAACGCCCGCCCGGGCGCAGAAACAGACTGAAGTTCTTGCCGTGGCCATCGGTGGCGCAGAGCATCCAGAAAAGCAGTTGCGCCTTGAAAAAGTCGCGCCGATCCTGCTCACGGGTGATGGAGCCGTCGAGCAGATCCAGGATGCCGTCAATGTCCGGGCCACCATCCGCCTCGTACTTGGCCTCAGGAGCGACTCCCATCGCCTGGCACATGTCTTCCTGCGGCAGCCGGACGAGGCGTTGACCACCCTCAGGATGGGTCCACCAGGTGCGGTCAAAACGCTCGACCACCAGTGCCTTGACGTCCTCAAGCTGCATGGGCTGGCAAGCCGCCACAGGCACAAAAAAACCTCCCAAGGCCAAAGCCCAGGGAGGTTCTGCGATCACGGCACAGGCAGCCTCAGCCACCCGCCCCTGTCAGATCACTTGGCGATGACGCGAGCCATTTCCAGGCACTTGTTCGAGTAGCCCCACTCGTTGTCATACCAGGCCACGATCTTCACGAAGGTCTTGTCCAGGGCGATACCGGCTTCGGCATCGAACACCGAGGTGCAGCTCTCGCCACGGAAGTCGGTGGCCACCACCTTGTCTTCGGTGTAACCCAGCACACCCTGCATGGCACCTTGCGAAGCGGCCTTCATGGCGGCGCAAATCTCTTCGTAGGCGGCTTCCTTGTTCAGCTCCACCGTCAGGTCCACCACCGACACGTCGGAAGTGGGCACGCGGAAGGACATGCCGGTCAGCTTCTTGTTCAGCTCAGGAATCACCACGCCCACGGCCTTGGCAGCACCCGTGCTGGACGGGATGATGTTTTCCAGAATGCCACGGCCACCGCGCCAATCCTTGTTCGACGGGCCATCGACGGTCTTTTGCGTGGCAGTCGCTGCGTGCACGGTGGTCATCAGGCCGCGCTTGATGCCCCAGGTGTCGTTCAGCACCTTGGCCACGGGGGCCAGGCAGTTGGTGGTGCACGAAGCGTTCGAGATGATGGCCTGACCGGCGTAGGTCTTGTCGTTCACGCCGAACACGAACATCGGGGTGTCGTCCTTGGAAGGAGCCGACATGATCACCTTCTTCGCACCCGCCTTGATGTGGGCTTCAGCGGTTTCCTTGGTCAGGAACAGGCCGGTCGATTCGATCACGATGTCGGCACCGACTTCGTCCCACTTCAGTTCAGCCGGGTTCTTCACGGCGGTCAGGCGGATCTTCTTGCCATTGACGACCAGGGTGTTGCCCTCGACTGAAACCTCACCCTTGAAGCGACCATGCACCGAGTCGTACTTCAGCATGTAAGCCAGGTAGTCCGGCTCCAGCAAGTCGTTGATGCCGACGACTTCGATGTCGTTGGAGAAGTTCTGCACAGCAGCGCGGAACACCATGCGGCCGATGCGGCCAAAACCGTTGATACCAATCTTGATGGTCATGATCTTGTTTACCTTGCTCAAAGAAAACGAAAAACCGCTTACAAAACCTGCTTACTTCTTCTTGGACAGCACCTTGCGCACCGTCGCCACCACGTTCTCGGTGGTGAGGCCGAAATGCTTGAACAGCACGCCAGCCGGGGCCGACTCGCCGTAGCTGTCAATGCCGATCACGGCGTCGCAGCCATACTTCCACCAGAAGTCGGTCACACCGGCTTCAATGGCAATGCGCGGCAACTTGTTGGGCAGCACGGCCTTCTTGTAGTCCATCGGCTGACGGTCGAACACCGTGGTCGAAGGCATCGACACCACGCGCACCGGAATCTTCAGCTCGGCCAGTTGCTGCTGTGCATGCAAGGCCAGTTGCACTTCCGAACCCGTGGCAATGATCACGGCCACAGGCTTCTTCTTCAGGCCCACTTCAGCCGGCTCGGCCAGCACGTAAGCACCCTGGGTGATCACGTCGGCATCGGCCTTGGGCGCGTAAGGCAGGTTCTGACGCGACAACAGCAGCGCGCTCGGGCGGTGCTTGTTCGCCAGTGCCATGGACCAGGCCACGGCGGTTTCCGTCGTATCAGCCGGACGCCACACGTCAAGGCCAGGGATCAAACGCAGGCTGGCGGCGTGCTCGACCGACTGGTGGGTCGGGCCGTCTTC
>JAGOKC010000044.1:0-1542 GCA_017994835.1 Aquabacterium sp.
CCGAAGATCTGCAACACCACCGCACCGTTGAACTTGATGTTCGATTGCAGCAGCACACCGGCCGCGCTCATCTCGCCCAGCAGGCGGCGCAGCGGCGCTTCGAACGGTCCTGTGGCCTCGCGCCGACGCAGCACCTCTTGCCAGCCGTCGGTCAGGCGAACCAGCATGCCGCGCACCGGCAGGCCTTCGAACAGAAACTTGTGCAATTCACTCATGAAGATTCAATCTTTCGGTGCGTCGATTCGCACCATGTCGGTCCGATATTGGGCCGATTTGCTGACATACAAGACGGTGCCCATCTGCATCCGCATGATCTCGGCATCGGTCAAGGGGCGCACCGCCTTGGCGGGCGAGCCCATGATGAGCATGCCGTCTTCAAACACCTTGCCTTCGGTCACCAGGGCACCTGCCGCCACCAGGCAGTTCTTGCCGATGACGGCACCATTGAGCACCACAGCCTGAATGCCGATCAGCGAGCCGTCTCCGATGGTGCAGCCATGCAGCATCGCCTGGTGTCCCACGGTCACGTTGGCTCCGATGGCGAGCGGGAAGCCGAAGTCGGTGTGCAGCACCGAAGACTCCTGCACATTGGAGTTCGTGCCCACCACAATGGGCTCGTTGTCACCACGCAGCGTCACATGCGACCACACGCTGCTGCCTTCGGCCAGAAACACCTCACCGATCACATCTGCCGATTCAGCCACATAGGCGCTGGGGTGAATCTGCGGTGCCTTGTCCTTGATCCGATAAATGGCCATGGTGGTTTCGGGCGCGCAGGCCCGCCTGTCGGCAGTGGAAAGCCCTGATTTTATGAGGCTTGCTGTTGTTTGTGCCTGTCGTGCGGTTCACTGCCGTTTTCTGTTTGTGTCATAGTCGAACCGACAGTGCCACCTATTGTTCTCATTTTCCCAAGATGCTGTTCCTGCTGTCCCCGGCCAAGAGCCTCGATTACGACACCCCGACCACCACGAAGCGCCACACCTTGCCGCAGTTCGTTGACGAGTCTGCCGCGTTGATCGAGGTGCTGCAACCCTATACCCCCGCCCAGATTGCCTCCTTGATGGACTTGAGCGACGCGCTGGCCTCGCTGAACGTCGCTCGCTATGGTGCCTGGAGCCCCACCTTCACCGCCGACAACAGCAAGCAGGCGGTGCTGGCCTTCAACGGCGATGTGTACGAAGGCCTGGATGCGGGCAGCCTGTCGCAGCCCGATCTGGATTGGGCTCAGACCCATGTGGGCATCCTCAGTGGTCTGTACGGCCTCCTGAGGCCGCTGGACTGGATGCAACCTTATCGCCTGGAGATGGGCACCAAGTTGCCCAATCCGCGCGGCAAGGACTTGTACGCCTGGTGGGGCGACACGCTGGCCGAGCATCTGAACCGGCAACTGGCAGAGCAGAGCGACAACGTGATCGTCAACCTGGCGTCGCAAGAGTATTTCAAGTCGGTCAAGCGCAAGGCGCTGAAAGCACGCGTCGTGGAGTGCGTGTTCGAGGACTGGAAGGGCGGCAAGTGGAAGATCATCAGCTTCCATGCCAAGCG
>JAGOKC010000044.1:1642-13184 GCA_017994835.1 Aquabacterium sp.
GCCCCGGGTGCACCAATGGTGCGGCGACCCAACAGGATGGGCTCGGCGCGCTCATTGGGGTCAGGCTCGAAGCCCGGCACCACTTCCTTGGGGATGCTGCGCTTGATCAGCTTTTCGATGTCAGCCAGGAAGCTGTTCTCGTCCACACACACCAGGGAGACGGCTTCGCCTTCGGCGCCCGCACGACCGGTGCGGCCAATGCGGTGCACGTAGTCTTCGGGCACATTGGGCAGCTCGTAGTTCACCACGTGGGGCAACATGTCGATGTCGATGCCACGCGCGGCGATGTCCGTGGCCACCAGCACCTGCAGGTCGCCGGTCTTGAACTCGCTCAAGGCCTTGGTGCGGGCGCTCTGGCTCTTGTTGCCGTGGATAGCCATGGCCGAAATGCCCTGCTTTTCCAGGTACTCGACCAAGCGGTTGGCACCGTGCTTCATGCGCGTGAACACCAGCACCTGGTGCCAGTTGTTGGACTTGATCAGGTGGGCCAGCAGGTCTTTCTTCTGCTCGCGACCGACCGGGTGCACCTTCTGGGCAATGGTCTCGGCCGTGGCATTGCGACGGGCGACCTCGATCACCTGAGGGGCGTTCAGCAGGCGGTCGGCCAGGGCCTTGATTTCGTCAGAGAAAGTGGCCGAGAACAACAGGCTCTGCTTCTTGGCCGGAAGAATGGCCAGCACGCGCTTGATGTCATGCACAAAGCCCATGTCCAGCATGCGGTCGGCCTCGTCCAGCACGAAGAACTCGACCTTGCTCAGGTCGAGGTTGCCTTGCTGATGGTGGTCCAGCAGGCGGCCGGGCGTGGCGACCAAGATGTCGATGCCATTGCGCAGGCCCGACAGCTGCGGGCCCATGCCCACGCCACCGAACATCACCATGGACTTGATGGGCAGGTACTTGCCGTACACGCGCACGCTTTCCTCGACCTGGGCGGCCAGTTCACGCGTGGGGGTGAGGATCAGGGCGCGGATGGGGCGCTTCCCCTGCGTAGCCGGGGCTGGCGTCGTGCTCAGCTTGTGCAGCAGCGGCAGGGTGAAACCGGCGGTCTTGCCGGTGCCGGTCTGTGCGCCAGCCAGCAGGTCACCCCCGGCGATGACCGCCGGGATGGCCTGGGCCTGAATCGGAGTGGGGGTGGTATAGCCGGTTTCGGCGACGGCTTTCAACAGAGGCTCGATGAGCCCCAGACTTTCAAACGACATGAGATCTTTGCCCTTAAGAGGGTAGCGAGGCGACTGCACTCGCGCGGTCCGGGCCAGGACGTGGCGAGTCAACCAATTGACTGTGCGGGGGTGGGATGAGTCAAACGCCGCAGTGCGGGGACAAAACCACCGCAAGTCGGCAGATGCAGGTCGGAGCCAGCGCGATGCATGGCAGTGAACGAGCGGAGCGGGTGGAGGGAGTGGCCCTGTTGTCCGTCGTTTCCAGACCTGATCTCAATGATACCCCGAAGGCTCGAACTTTGGGGCCGGGAGCCCCTAGAATCTGCGCATGAATTCAATGGTTCTCGCCCGCAAATACCGTCCCAGAGGCTTTGACAGCATGGTTGGCCAGGGGCACGTGGTCCAGGCCCTGGGCAACGCGCTCACCCAACAACGTCTGCACCATGCCTACCTGTTCACCGGGACGCGGGGCGTGGGCAAGACCACGGTGTCGCGCATCCTGGCCAAATCGCTCAACTGCGTCGGGCCGGACGGGCAGGGGACCATCACGGCCTCGCCCTGCGGGCAATGCCAGCCGTGCCGCGACATCGACGCGGGCCGCTTTGTCGATTACGTCGAGCTCGATGCCGCATCCAACCGGGGCGTGGATGAGATCTCGCAGTTGCTCGAGCAGGCGGTTTACAAGCCAGTGCTGGGCCGCTTCAAGGTCTACATGATCGACGAAGTGCACATGCTCTCGACCACCGCGTTCAACGCCATGTTGAAGACGCTGGAGGAGCCGCCCGACTACCTGAAGTTTGTGCTGGCCACCACCGACCCGCAAAAAGTGCCGGTCACCGTGTTGTCGCGCTGCCTGCAGTTCAACCTGCGCCCGATGGCCGTGCAGACCATGCAGGAGCACCTGGCCCATGTGCTCGACATTGAGCAAATCGGCTTTGATGCCGCATCCTTGCGCCTGTTGGCCCGCGCTGCACGCGGCTCCATGCGCGATGCGATGTCGCTGGCCGACCAGGCGATTGCCTTTGGCAGTGGCAAGCTGGAAGAGAGCGCCGTGCGCCTGATGCTGGGCGCGGTCGATCGGCAGCACGTGCAGCGCATCATCGAGGCCGTGGCCGCCGGAGACGGCGTCGCCCTGGTGGCCGCCGTGGACACCTTGCGTGAACTGGGCCTGTCGGCCGCAGGCAGTTTGGAAGAACTGGCTACCGCCTTGCAGCGCATGGCGGTCTGCCAGGCTGTACCCCAGGCGCAGGTTTCCGAAGATCCGGATGAAGCGACCTGGCATCGCCTGGCCCCCTTGCTGGCACCGGATGAAACCCAGTTGTTCTACAGCCTGTGTCTGCAGGGTCGTGCCGAGTTGGCCCTGGCCCCTGACGAGTACAACGGTTTATTGATGCTGCTGCTGCGCCTGCTGGCCTTCAAGCCTGGACACAGCTACGGCACAGCGGGGAGTTCACCGCCCCCAAAAGCTGAAGGCTCGGTTGTGCGCACGGCGCAGACCGAGCCAGCCACGCGGGCCATCGCACAGTCCGTTTCGCCAGCAAGTGCGCCCGCATCCGTAGCGCCGGTGCCTCAGCCGGTGCCTGTCGCGTCAGCACCGGCTCCGCAAGCCACGTCTGCGCCACGTGAGGCTGCATTGCCCCCGACGACTGCTACGCCCCCCGCCACGGCGGCCGAGCCCGCCCGCGCCAGCCAAGGCGTGGCACCCTGGGACGAGCTCCCGCCTGAGGCCGACCCATCGCTGGCCGACGCCGAGACCCCCTCCCTGGCCGAGCGTGAAGACGACTTCGCCCCGCCATCCGAGTTTGATCGACCGGAGCCACCCGACGAGCAGGACGTGTCACCTCGCCCTGCAACGCCTGCACGGCCGACGGTCAGCACCGGACCGTCGCTGAACCTGCCACTTCCGGGCAGTGATCCGCTGTCGGACCGCTGGGCCGAGGTTGTGGGGCAACTTCAGACCCGTGGCTTGATTGCCGCCCTGGTGCGCGAACTCGCCATTCAGGCACAGTGCATTGCCCTGGAGGACCGCAGCACACACAAGCTGTGGCGCTTGCGCGTCGAGCGCGACAGCCTGCGCACGGACAATCTGCGTGACCGTCTGGCGCAGGCCTTGACTGAACTGCTCGGGCACCCAAACACTTTGGAACTGGAGCGTGGCACGGCATTCAACACGCCCGCGCAACGGGACCAGGTGGCCCGCGAGCTGCGGCAGCAGCGGGCCGAGCAGCTGATCAGCGGCGACCCGCTGGTCCAGCAACTCATGCAACAGTACCCCGGTGCCCGTCTGGTACCGGGCTCCATTCACCCCCTGGCGGATGAGCCCGGTGCCTGATCCGGTCACAATCACGCTTTGCACAAGAAAGGATGAGCCATGCTCAAAGGACAACTCGCGGGTTTGATGAAACAAGCCCAGCAGATGCAGGACAACCTCAAGAAGGCCCAGGACGAGCTGGCCAACGTCGAGGTGGAAGGCCAATCGGGTGCCGGCCTGGTGAAGGTGCTCATGACCTGCAAGAACGACGTCAAGCGCGTGACCATCGACCCCAGCCTGCTGGCCGATGACAAGGACATGCTGGAAGACCTCGTGGCTGCTGCGTTCAACGATGCCGTGCGCCGTGCCGAGGCCACCAGCGCCGAGAAGATGGGCAAGCTGACCGCCGGCATGCCCATGCCTCCTGGCATGAAGCTCCCCTTCTGATCGGGGGCGCGTCATGGCGGACCCCGCACTCGACGCGCTGATCGACGCGCTGCGTTGCCTGCCTGGTGTGGGGCAGAAGTCGGCGCAGCGCATGGCCTTTCATCTGCTGCAGCATGATCGTCCGGGCGCCTTGAAGCTGGCCCGTTCGCTGGACGCGGCGGTATCCGAAATCGGGCACTGCCAGCGTTGCCACACCTTCAGCCGCGCCGAGGTGTGTGACGTTTGCCTGGACGCCACCCGCGACCCGCACCTGCTGTGCGTGGTCGAAACCCCGGCTGACCAGGCAGCGCTGGAGCGCACCGGCAGCTACAAAGGCCAGTACTTCGTGCTGCTGGGACGCCTGAGCCCGCTCGACGGCCTGGGGGCACGTGACATTGGGCTGTCAGCCCTCATCGAGCGCGCCACCGATGGGCAGGTTCAGGAAATCATCCTGGCCACCAACTTCAACGCCGAAGGCGAGGCCACGGCCCACGTGCTGGCCGAACAACTCAAGGCCCGGGGCTTGAAGGTCACGCGCCTGGCGCGTGGTGTGCCTGTCGGCAGCGAGCTGGAATACGTCGATCTGGGCACCATTGCCCATGCCTTCATGGACCGACGCTGAACGTTTTCATCACAAAGACAGGCCGACTCAGGCCACGGAGACAAGCATGAGCATTGCAAATTGGTGTGTGTTGGCAGCCTGCCTGCTGCCGGTGGTCACAGTGGGTGCCGCCAAGGCCAGCATGGGCATGAAGTCGCCCCGCAAAGGTGGCTACGACAACCACAACCCTCGCCAGTGGGAGGCGGGCCTGACAGGTTGGCAGCAACGGGCCAACGCGGCCCAGGCCAATGGCTTCGAGGCCTTGCCGCTGTTCATCGCGGCGGTGCTGATGGCCCAGCAGGCACAAGCTGATCAGGGTGTGATCGACCAGTGGGCGCTGGCGTTCATCGGCATCCGCCTGGCCTACATCGCCAGCTACCTGATGGACAAGGCCGCGTTGCGCAGCCTGATCTGGATGGCAGGGGTTGCCGTGTGCATCTACATCATGTCGTTGGCAGGCTGAGTAACCGGCCCGGTCGGCTCAAGCTTCAAGCGCTGTTCTGTCAGTTCAGCGCGCGCTGGCGACGCGCACACGGGCATTGCGTGCTTTGGCTCCTGTGCGCAGCTTCGAGCTGCGTTTGACTTCAGCCGTCATCACGCGCTTGCTGCCACGCAGCCTGGGCTTGCTGCCAACCTTGGCTTCGCGCACGATGCGACCTTTCTTGGCAGATGCCACGGACCGTGAAGACTGGGCCTTGCTCTTGCTGGGCACATACACCACGATGCGCTCGCCACGTTTGAAGCGGGCGGTCTTGCTCACCTTGTTCCACGCTGCCACCTGTTCCACGCTGATGCCATAGCGCTTGGCCACGGAGCGGACGGTGTCACGCTTGCCGGCTTTCAGTGCCATGCGGCGCAAAGGCGGAACATCGGGGGCCAATGCCATCATGGCGTTGTCAGCCAGCGATTCAGAAACATCGCGTCCACGTTGTTCGGAGCGGTGTACCAGCAGTGTCGAGCCGGCTTTCACCAGCATTTTGGGTGGAATCCGGTTCACTTCACGCAAGGTGGACTCGGGCATCCCCAGTTGCCTGGCCGCATCGGCCGGGCGCATGGTCTTGGGAACCAGCCAGGCGGTCCAGGTTGCCAAGGCTCCCTTGTGCTTGCTCAGGTTGTGAACGAACAGGTGGGCATTGTCGTAAGGCAGCAGCACCTGTGGCGTGCCGGCTGCCAGGATCACAGGTTTGTTCTGTGAAGGGTTCAAAGCCTTGAATTCGTCCAGCGGCAAAGCCGCGAGGCGACTGGCAAGCGCCACATCCATGTCACGCTGAATCGGCACGCTGACAAAGTAGGGGTGATTCTCAATCGGCGTCAGGTTCAGGCTGTAGGCATCAGGCTGGGCAATGATGTTGCGCACAGCGTGCAACTTGGGCACGTAGTTGCGTGTTTCTGCCGGCATGTTGATGCTGAGGTAATCTGTGGGCAAGCCCTGGCTCTGGTTGCGCTTGAGGGCGCGCTGCACATTGCCTTCGCCCCAGTTGTACGCCGCCAGCGCCAGGTGCCAGTCGCCGAACATGCGGTGCAGGCGCTGCAGGTAGTCGAGCGCGGCACGGGTCGAGGCCAGCACGTCACGGCGCTCATCGCGGAAGATGTTCTGCGTAAGGTCAAAGTCCTTGCCGGTGGCCGGCATGAACTGCCAGATGCCAGATGCCCGCGCGGACGAGGTGGCCTGAGGATTGAACGCGCTTTCAATGAAGGGCAACAGTGCCAGTTCAGCGGGCATGTTGCGGCGTTCGATCTCTTCCACGACATGGAAAAGGTAGCGGTTGGCGCGCGCTGTCATGCGCTGAACGTAGTCAGGGCGCGCAGCGTAGAAGCGTTCGTGCTGGGCCACCAGTTCATGCTCCAGGGGTGGCAGCTTGAATCCTTGCCTGACACGAACCCACAGGTCTTTGGTGGCCTCGCTGTCGTCAAGGTTCAGTGTGGCCTCCGGGCGCAACGGGTCGGTGGGGGTGCCTGCGGCAAGCTTGGCCTCACGGTTGTTGGCGGCAGCGCGAGCTTCGTCTTCGACGGTCAGAACGGCAGCGGGGCCAAGGTCAACCTGCAAACCAGAGTTGGGATCCTCGCGCGTGGTGCGGCGTGCGATGGACTTGGTGATGGCCGAAGGATGCCCGGCCTGGCTTTTCAGCAGCGTGTCCATGTCAACGCGCGCACTGCTTGTCGGCGGCAACGCAGTGCCGCAAGCTGCCAGAACAAGGCTGAACACGACCGTGGCACTGATGGCCAGCGGGCGGGGCAAATAGAGGCGGGTCGCTGTTTTCAAAAGGTGTTCTTCCAGAGGCGAAGTGCCGCAAACACGGACCCAGGGGTGGTGTCTGCAGCATCGTGCGCAAGGGCTGCAGCCTGCACAGCAGGCTCGGTACAGCGCAAGAATGGGTTGATGGCCTGCTCAGTGGCCAAAGTGGTGGGGACCGTCGGCAAGTCGGCGGCGCGCAGTGATGTGCAATGGGCCACGTGCTGCCGGATGGCCTGGTTGTCGGGCTCAATGGCCTGGGCGAAGCGCAGGTTGCTCAGGGTGTATTCATGGGCCGGGCACAGCCGGGTGTCTGCAGGCCATTGCGCAATGCGGTTCAAACTGGCGTACATCTGTGTCATGGTGCCCTCGAAAACGCGTCCACACCCGCCGCTGAACAGGGTATCACCGACAAACGCCAGGGGGGCTGGGTCAGACGGGCCCAATCCGTTGCGCGAGAGGTAAGCAATGTGACCTCGTGTGTGCCCGCCAACATCGTGGACGCCAAAACGCAGTCCTTGCCACGTCACCACGTCACCATCGGCCACCGCGTGAGTCACCCCCACAATGGCTTCTGCGCGAGGGCCATAGACCGGCAAATCGCTTCTTTGCAAAACCGGGAGACCCCCGATGCGATCACCATGGTGATGGGTCACTAGAATGGCGGTCAGCTTGAGCCCGTATTGCTTGAGTGCATCGCTCACCGGCGAAGCGTCTCCCGGATCAACCACCAGGGCTTCAGCGCCGTTGTGGATCATCCAGATGTAGTTGTCAGCAAAGGCGGGTAGGGCGAGTAATTTCATGAGCAAAGTCGATCCCATTATAGAGTTGCATCCCTGGTTGGCCTTGCCTTCGGGGCAGGCTTTACTTGAGTGGGAGCAGGCTCAAATGGATCGTTTGGTGGCCGATGTTTTCGGCTTCCACGCGGTGCAGATCGGTCTGCCTGAACTGGACGGTTTGCGCTGCAATCGCATGCCTCACAAATGGCTGGCGCTCGATGGCAGTTATGCGCAGTGGCAACCTCCGGCTGATCGTGCTCCCTTGATTCATGAACCCCTTGTGCTGCCGGAGGGTTTGATGCAGGGCGCGCCACTGGGCTTGCGCTGCGATTGCGAGGCCTTGCCGTTTGCCAGTCACAGTCTGGACCTCGTTGTGCTGCCTCACGCGCTGGAACTGGCCCATGATCCCCACGCCACACTGCGTGAGGTGGAACGCGTGCTGGTGCCCGATGGTCGGGTGGTGATCGCGGGCTTCAATCCGGCCAGCTTGTGGGGGCTTTCACAGCGATTGGGGTCGTGGGGAATCGACTCGGCGCTGGTCTTGCCGCAGGGTGAGTTCATTGCCTACTGGCGTCTGCGTGATTGGCTGCGTTTGCTGGACCTGGATGTGGAGGCGGGTGGCTTTGGCTGTTACCGCCCGATGACGCACAACGCCCGGACCTGGGAGCGTTTGCGCTGGATGGAGCACGCGGGGGACCGGTGGTGGCCGGTTCTGGGTGCGGTTTATTTTGTGGTCGCCGTCAAACGGGCGCGCGGGATGCGGCTGGTGGGCAAGCTGAAAAAAACCCGTGTGAGCGCCGCAACGGCACCTGCAGTGGTGGCACAACGTCACCAACGTGACGGCCAAGTTCAATAGGATGTGAATGGATGAGTGATTCAGCAGCGATGTCAACCGTGGTGGTGTACACCGACGGGGCTTGCAAGGGCAACCCTGGGAGAGGCGGTTGGGGTGTGTGGATGGTGAGTGGTGCCCACGAGCGTGAGATGTGGGGGGGCGAAGCCCTGACCACCAACAATCGGATGGAGTTGACGGCGGTGATCGAGGCGCTGAAGGTGCTCAAGCGCCGCTGCAAGGTGGTGATCTACACCGACAGCGAGTACGTGCGCAAAGGCATCACCGAATGGATTGGTGGCTGGAAGCGGCGTGGCTGGAAAACCGCAGACAACAAGCCCGTGAAGAACGATGACTTGTGGCGCACGCTGGAGACCATGGCGGCCCAGCACGATGTGGATTGGCGCTGGGTGCGGGGTCATGCCGGAGATCCGGGCAATGAACGGGCCGATGGACTGGCCAATCGAGGCGCAGCCGAGGTTCGTTGAATGCTACTGAGGGTGTTCACCTCCTCAGAGGATGAGCACCATGGTGAGCTTGTCGAAGTAGCGCACCTGCCCCGGACCATCGACCAGTTTGATGGCATGCGGCAAGACGCCGCAGCTTTGAAAACCGGCACGCTCGTACAAGCGAATGGCCGATTCACTGGACGCGCTGACCCGCAGCACGATCTGCTCCAGCCCAATTGCCTGGCGCGCCTGTGCAATGGCGGCTTCCACCAGGCGGATGCCGATGCCCTGCCCGGTATGCCGGGGATGAACCATCATGCTGTTGAGTTCGGCGCAGTGGCGCAGCTTCTGCATGGACTGACGCTCCAGTCCGATCATGCCAACCATTTCGTGAGCGGACCAGGCACCAATCAGAAAACTGCCCCCCAGCGTTTCGCTCAGTCCCAGACGGCCGAGGTAGCTTTCAGGTGGACGCGAGCGTTCGCTGTCGAGGTCGGCATCGAAGGCATCGGGGTAAAGGCGCAGCGCTTCGTCGCGCAGGTTTTTGTAGGCACTCAAATCAGCCGCCGTGATCCGCGCGATGTGCACGGACGAGTCAGTCACGACCATTCAGTGTCTCCAGGCTATTGATGTTGTCAAAGGCTGTCGCATCCGTGAAGGATACGCTGCTCCAGTTCAAAGACTGGATACAAACCCTGAGTTTACGTTCATCTTGGGCAAACAAGGCTTCGAGCTTCGCGAAAACATCCTTGCGCACAAGGACACAGACCCAGTGATGGCGTGGCAGACCTTGTTCATCCAGGGTGACAGGAACCACGGCCTCGGCGTTGCAGCGCTCACCCTCGGCCAACAAGTCTTGCACGAGGGTGGCTGGCAGGCGGGGGGTGTCGCAGGGAACCACCATGAGCCACGGTGTCTCGGTGCGCTGCAATGCCGTCAGAATGCCGGCCAGTGGTCCGCTGGCACGGGGCAGATGGGGCGCGTCAGGCTCCACGGCGGGGCGGTTGGCAGGCAGGGTGGCATGCGCCTGGTTCAACAGTTCGGCGTAATCGGCCAGGTTGCGATTGGCGATGACGAACTGCTGGGCAGTCTGCGCCACCAGTCGCTGAAGCACCCAGGCGGCCAGGGGGCGACCTTCGTAGGGCACCAGCCCCTTGTCGCGCCCCCCCATGCGTCGGCCCTCACCACCCGCAAGCAGGCAGCCAGTGACACGTTGCGGGCGAGCGCAGTCAGGCAAAGATGGTCGGGAAGGTGCAGCGGTCATCCTGCCATTGTGCCGCTACGTGACGCCATCAGCCCCAGGGCTTCGCGCGGGTCAGCGTTCTGACGCTTGCGTTGGCGCAGTTTCAGCATGCACGGCAGGTGCGCGACGAGCGCCGTCAAAGCGCTGCTGCCAGTAGCCGACTCGCATGTCCTCGACGCGAACCGAAGATCCCGTGCGAGGCGAATGGATGAACTTGTTGTTGCCGACGTAGATGCCCACGTGAGAGAAGGTGCGACGCAGGGTGTTGAAAAACACCAGATCACCGGGCTTTAACTCGCTTTGCTTGACGGGAACGAGGTCAGGTGAGTTGGCCTGCTCGATAGAGCGGCGCGGCAAAACAAGCCCGACGCTGTTCTCGAACACGTGACGAGTGAACCCGCTGCAGTCAAAGCCCGTTTCACGGCTGTTGCCCCCGATTTTGTAGGGTACACCCAGGAAGTTCATGGCCGACATCACCAACTCTGAAGCCATGTCGGCCGCTCTGGCGCGCACCTGCTGGGCCATTTCAACCACCGGTTTGGTGGAGGGCATCAGGCCTTTTTCGCTCAAGAAGCGGCTGACGGCATCTTCAGCTTCACCCTCAGGCGCAGCGACAGGCGCTGGCAGTGGGGTGTTGACCGCATTCTGTGCATGCACCGTTGCACCCAGTCCGGCGCTCAGGACGCCGATGACGAAAAGGGTACGCAGGCTGCTCAAGAAAAACTGCATTGGAGGCGACCAGTGTGTCGGTCGTGGCAAAACATGGGCACGAATGTAATATGAGCTGACGTTGACGTCAAGCTGGCCAAACCCCGGACAAACCTGCATAACCCTGGTCTGAATTCGGCATTTGCCAGGCTTGTTCTCTGCTGTCAGAGGGTGAGTTTTTCGATCTGGTCGGTCAACTCCAACCAGCGTGCTTCGAGCTTGTCCACTTCCTCACCCAACGTTTTGAGGCGTTTGCCTTGCTCGGCACGGTCTGATGCCGACAAACCTGGGTGACCCAAAGACTCGGTCAGGGCAGCTTGTTCAGCGTGGGCCTTGGCGAGTCGCTCGTCGAGTTTTTTCAGATCGGCCTTGAGTGGTTTGACCTGTTCGGTCAGCTTCTGTCGTGCTTGGGCCTGGGCCTTGCGATCGTCACGGTTCGATGTGGGGGCCACTTCTGGCTGAATCTGAACAGGGGCGCTGCGTGCCGGGGTGACGCGGTCGGCATCACGAGCGGCTTTGGCCGCTGCTGCCACTTCGCGGGCCTGGGCCTGGAGCCAGCGCTGGTAGTCGTCCAGGTCACCGTCAAAGGTGGTGACCTCGCCGTGGGCCACCAGCCAGAACTCGTCACACACTTCGCGCAACAGGGCACGGTCGTGGCTGACCAGCATCACGGAGCCTTCGAACTCGTTGAGCGCCATGGACAGGGCTTCGCGGGTGGTCAGGTCCAGGTGGTTGGTGGGCTCGTCGAGCAGCAGCAGGTTGGGGCGCTGCCACACCACGAGGGCCAGCACCAGGCGGGCTTTTTCGCCGCCGCTGAACTGACCGACTGGCTGATTGACCATGTCGCCCGTGAACTGGAA
>JAGOKC010000044.1:13284-23509 GCA_017994835.1 Aquabacterium sp.
GTGGTTGGTGGGTTCGTCCAGCAGCAGCAGCTTGGCCGGGCACATCAGGGCGCGCGCCAGTTGCAAGCGCATGCGCCAGCCGCCCGAGAAGCTGTTGACCGGGGCTTGCGTCTGCTCCAGCTTGAAGCCCAGGCCCAGCAGCAGCGCCTGGGCGCGCGCCGGGGCGTCAAAGTGGCCGGCTTCGGCCAGGGCCATGTGGGCCTCGGCCATGGCGTGGCCATCGTCTGCAGCCTCGGCGTCTGCCAGATCCTGCATGGCTTTCATGAGGCGGCCGTCACCCTGCAGGACGAACTCGGTGGCCGGGTCGTCGGTTTCGGGCATGTTCTGCGCGACCTCGGCCATGCCACCCGGCTTGAGCCAGGAAGGAGGGATCTCGACATCGCCGGCGTCAGGACTGAGTCGGCCAGCGAGCAGCGAAAACAGGGACGATTTGCCGGCACCGTTGCGGCCAATCAGACCAACTTTTTCGCCTGGGTGAATCGTGGCACTGGCTTTGTCGAGCACAGGCTTGACGCCTCGCAACAGGGAGACGCTTTTGAGAACAATCATGGATCAGGTCAATTCGAGGAGCAGGGCGTCGCGAGTGATCAGCAAGAGCTGGTCGATGCCAGATGTGGTGTCCAGCCAGATCACCGGCAGGCCAGGGAAAGCGCGCACGAAGTTCGGGCGTTCGTTGCCGACCTCGAGCACAAGGACCGCATCCGGGGTCAGATGACGGTCAGGTTCAGCGCGCAGCGTCGCCAGCAGCGCACGGATGAAGTCCATGCCGTCGTCGCCGGATGCGAGAGCCAGTTCGGGCTCGGCGCGGTATTCGGCGGGCAGATTCTTCATGGCGTCTGCGTTGACGTAAGGCGGGTTGCACAGAATCAGGTCGTAAGGGCCGCGTACAGATTGCAGGCCATCGCTGTGCAGCAGGGTGATGCGGTCGCTCAAGCCATGCTTTTCGACGTTGATGCGCGCCACATCCAGGGCATCGTTGCTGATGTCGGCAGCGTCCACCAGCACTTCAGGGTAGGCCATGGCCGCCAGCACGGCCAGGCTGCCGTTTCCTGTGCACAGATCCAGAACGCGGTGGGTGTGTTCCGTCAGCCAGGGGTCGATGCTGCCGTCAGCCAGCACCTCGGCAATGAAGGAGCGGGGCACGATCACCCGCTCGTCCACATAAAAAGGCACGCCCTGTAGCCAGGCCTGGTGCGTGAGGTAGGCAGCAGGCTTGCGAGTGCGGATGCGTTCGTTGATGAGGGCCAGCACTTCTTCGCAGTGCGCGGGGGTGACCGGCGTTTCGGCAACATCTTCCAGGGCGTCGAGGGGATGACCCAGGCACCACAGCACCAACCACGCAGCCTCGTCAAAGGCGTTGGTGGTGCCATGCCCGAAGGCCACTTTGGCCTGGAGAAGTCGGTCAGTCGCCTGTTCGATCAGCTTGAGAACGTTCACGTCAGAAGTCTTTCCAGCGTTTGCCGGTAGATGTTTTTCAGGGGTTCGATGTCGGCCACGGCGACGTGCTCGTCGATTTTGTGGATGCTGGCGTTGACCGGACCAAATTCGACCACCTGAGGGCAGATCTGGGCGATGAAACGGCCGTCGGAGGTGCCCCCGGTGGTGGACAGCTCGGTCTCCAGGCCCGTGACGTCCTTGATCGCAGCGGCCATCGCGTCCACCAGGGGGCCGCGACGGGTCAGGAAGGGGCGTCCGCCGAGGGTCCAGTCAATGTGAAAGCTCAACCCGTGCTGATGCAGGACCTCTTCGAGGCGGGATTGCAGACCTTCAGGCGTGGACTCGGTGGAGAAGCGGAAGTTGAAGTCAATGACCAGCTCGCCGGGGATCACGTTGTTGGCCCCCGTGCCGGCGTGGATGTTGGACATTTGCCAGCTGGTGGGTGGGAAATGGTCGTTGCCTTGGTCCCACACGATGGTGGCCAGCTCAGCCAGGGCCGGTGCGGCCTGATGGATGGGGTTGCGCGCCAGGTGCGGGTAGGCGATGTGTCCCTGGATGCCATGCACGCGCAGCTTGCCCGAGAGCGAGCCGCGGCGGCCGTTCTTGATCATGTCGCCCACCTGCTTGACCGAGGTGGGCTCGCCCACGATGCAGGCGTCCAGGCGCTCACCTTGCGCAGTGAGCCATTCGCAGACCTTGACGGTGCCGTCGATAGAGGGGCCTTCTTCGTCACTGGTGATCAGGAAGGCGATGCTTCCAGCGTGAGCCGGGTGCTGGGTCACGAATTCTTCACTGGCCACCACCATGGCGGCGAGCGAGGTTTTCATGTCAGCGGCACCACGGCCGTAAAGGCACCCGTTGCGGTAACTGGGCACAAAGGGCGGACTCGTCCATTGGTCAGTCGGGCCGGTGGGCACCACATCGGTGTGGCCGGCGAACACCAGGGTGGGCGCACCGCTGGCGTGACCGCCGCCGCGTTTGATGGCCCACAGGTTGGTGACGGGGGCGTCCGGTGGTCCAAAGACCAGGGTCTGGCAGTCAAAACCGATGGCCCGCAGGCGCTCGGTCATCAAGGCTTGGCACCCTTCGTCCACAGGGGTCACGGAAGGGCGCGCGATCAGCGCCTCGGCGAGGCGCACAGTGGCAGTCATGTCGGGATGGTGTTTCAGCGGGGACCGGGGAAGTGCGCGTGGCTGTCGTCCTGCGTGTGCACGTCCAGGGTGATTTCAGTGAAGGTCGGGCCGTCGTCGTGGTCTTCGGACTTGGCGGTTGGTCGGGTCGGGATGGTGGTGTCGTTCTGCAGACGCCACATGAGGTCGGTGGGCGAGTCGGCATAACGCAACCCTTCTTCGCGGCTGACCAGTCCTTCGCGAATGAGGCGGGCGATGTCCTGCTCAAAGGTTTGCGAGCCAGGCGACATCGACTTTTGCAGCGCTTCCTTGACATCGTTGAAGTCGCCACGGGTGATCATTTCGGCCACCAACTGGGTGTTGAGCAGCACTTCAACAGCTGGCACACGGCCGCCAACATTGTTTTGCAGCAGGCGCTGCGAGACGATTGCCTTGAGGCCCGAGGCGAGGTCGCTCAACAGTGCAGGACGGGCTTCCGGGGTGTAGAAAGACAGGATGCGCCCCAGGGCGTGGTAGCTGTTGTTGGCGTGCAGGGTGGAGAGCACCAGGTGACCGGACAGCGCATACGAGAGCGCCGCCGTCATGGTTTCACGGTCGCGGATTTCACCGATCAGAATGCAGTCCGGAGCCTGGCGCAGGGCGTTTTTCAGGCCAATTTGCAGGGACTGCGTGTCGCGCCCGACCTCACGCTGGTTGATCACGGATTTCTTGTTGTAGAACAAAAATTCCAGCGGATCTTCGATGGTGAGGATGTGCCCCGTCATGCGCTGGTTGCGGTATTCGAGCATCGACGCGAGCGTCGTGCTCTTGCCGGCACCCGTGGCCCCGACCACCATGATGAGGCCACGCTTTTCAAGGATCAGGTCGGCCAGCGACATGGGCACGTTGAGCGTTTCCAGTGCGGGAATGTCGCTGGGAATGTAGCGAAATACCGCTGCCACCGAACCGCGCTGCTTGAACGCGCTCAATCGGTAGATGCCCACATTCGGGATCGTGATCCCGAGGTTGAGCTCACCGGTTTCGTCGAGCTCTTCGAGTTGTTGCGGGGTGATCAGTTCGGACAGGAGCTGACGCGGTTGAGACGGCGTCAGGATCTGATCCGTCAACTGCAGGATCTGGCCATTGATCTTGATGAGGATGGGTGTCTTGGCAGACAGGAAGACGTCCGATGCCTTTTTCTCGGTCATCAGGCGCAAGATCTTTTCAAGATTGCCACCACTCATCAAATGTTCTCCCGGGTTGGGTTGTCAATGGACAGACAAAAGTGCCACGAAGATCAAGCGCCGCGCAGCAAATCGTTGATGCTGGTCTTGGAGCGGGTCTGGGCATCGACACGCTTGACGATGACGGCGCAGTACAAAGAATACTTGCCATCGGCTGAAGGCAGGTTGCCGCTGACCACCACCGAACCGGCGGGGATGCGGCCATAGCTGACTTCGCCGGTGGTACGGTCGTAAATTTTGGTGGACTGGCCCAGGTACACGCCCATCGAGATCACCGAATTCTCTTCAACGATCACACCTTCGACCACTTCGGAGCGTGCGCCAATGAAGCAATTGTCTTCGATGATGGTGGGGTTGGCCTGCAGAGGCTCCAACACGCCACCGATACCGACGCCGCCGGAGAGGTGCACGTTCTTGCCAATCTGGGCGCAGGAGCCAACGGTGGCCCAGGTATCGACCATGGTGCCTTCATCGACGTAGGCACCGATGTTGACGTAGGACGGCATCAGGATCACGTTCTTGCCCTGGAAGCTGCCGCGACGCGCCACGGCGGGCGGCACCACGCGCACGCCGGAGGCGGCCATCTGCTCTGCGCTCCAGCCGGTGTACTTGGTGGGAACCTTGTCGTAGAACTGCAGGTCGCCCTGGCCCATGGGCACGTTGTCGTTCAAGCGGAAGCTCAGCAGCACGGCCTTCTTGATCCACTGGTGGGTTTCCCACTGGCCGTTGATCTTCTCGGCCACGCGCAGCTTGCCGCTGTCGAGCTGGTCGATGATGTGGTTGACGGCATCACGCACTTCGGCCGGGGCAGCAGCGGCAGACAGGGTGGTGCGCTGTTCCCAGGCGTTGTCGATGACGGTTTGCAGAGCTTGAGACATGTGATTCTTTCGGGAAATCAGACAGATTGGGATTGAATGAAGGTCTTGATGCGCTCGGCCGCTTCGATGCATTCGTCCACGCCGGCGACCAACGCCATGCGGATGCGACCTGCGCCAGGGTTGACGCCGTTGGCTTCACGGGCCAGGTAACTGCCGGGCAGAACGGCGACATTGTATTGAGCCAGCAATTCACGGGTGAACGCCTCATCGCTGCCACCGCCGATATGGCGAGGCACTTCGGCCCAGAGGTAGAAGCCCGCGTCGGGCAACGCGACGTTCATGACCGAGGCCAGGATGGGGGTGACGCGTTCGAACTTCTGGCGATACAGGCCGCGGTTCTCAACCACATGGGCTTCGTCGTTCCACGCTGCGATGCTGGC
Organism: Aquabacterium sp.; assembly: GCA_017994835.1. Lineage (GTDB taxonomy): Bacteria > Pseudomonadota > Gammaproteobacteria > Burkholderiales > Burkholderiaceae_C > Aquabacterium. Next base: position 18,333 of record JAGOKC010000044.1, read on the forward strand.
GTGTTGCACTGCCGGGCCCATCGCGCTGCCGTGGTAGGTGCGATAGAGCAGAAAGGATTTGATGATGGCTGCGTCACCGGCCACAAAGCCCGAGCGCAGGCCCGGTACGTTGGAGCGCTTGGACAGGCTGGTGAGCATGATCAGGTTCTTGAAGTCATGTCGGCCCAGCTTGGCCGCAGCTTGCAGGCCGCCCAGCGGTGCGGCGTCAGCGCCTTCACGGAAGTAGATCTCGGAGTAGCACTCGTCAGAGGCGATCACGAAACCGTAGCGGTCGCTCAGCGCAAACAGACGCTCCCACTCGTCCAGCGGCATCACGGCACCGGTGGGGTTGCCGGGCGAGCACACGAACAGCAGTTGCGTGGTGGCCCAGGTGTCTTGCGAGATGCTTGACCAGTCGGCGGCGAAGTTGCGGGTCGGGTCGGAGTTGGCGAACACGACACGGGCACCGGCCAGCAGTGCCGCACCTTCGTAAATTTGATAAAAGGGATTGGGGCTGACCACGGCCGGGCCACCGGCCTCACGGTGCTGGGTCGGGTCGATCACGGTTTGAGCCAATGCGAACAAGGCTTCGCGCGAGCCGTTGACGGGCAACACTTGTGTGGCTGGATCAAGTTTGAGCCCATAGCGACGCCCCATCCAGTCAGCACAGGCGACGCGCAGGGCAGGTTCACCCGCCGTGGCGGGGTAGCTGGCCAGGCCGCCTAGGCCTGCCACAAGTGCTTGCTTGATGAATTCGGGGGTGGCGTGCTTGGGCTCGCCAATGCCCAGGCTGATAGGGCGATGGGCGGCGCTCGGGACGACGCCTGCGGTCAGGTGACGCAGGCGCTCAAAGGGATAAGGCTGGAGTTTGTTCAGCAGGGGATTCATGGGGTGGCATTATCCCAGCCCTGGCTGATGTCATGGCGTCGCGTGGGCATGTCCGTCACTCATCATCCCCTGAACCTTCGGCCACCACCGACCGATCACGCCCCGCACTCTTGGCCTTGTACAACGCCTGGTCTGCGCGATCCAGCGTGCGTTCGGTGCCTTCGCCGTCCTCGTACATGGCCAGGCCCGCCGAAAAACGCAAACGCATCTCAGGGGCGATATCCGACACCACAATGCTGTTGAGTGTCTCCCGCACGCGGTCCAGTGCAATGGTGGCCTTCTGGGGGCTGGTGTTGGGCATCACAAACAGAAATTCCTCGCCACCCCAACGCGCCAGGGTGTCGGTGTCGCGCAGCACCATGGATGCGGCAGAGGCAAAAGCGATCAGCGCCTGGTCGCCCACTTGGTGGCCATGTGCGTCGTTGATGCGCTTGAAATGATCAAGGTCGATCAAGGCCACGGTGAATCGCTCGCCATACCGCTGATAGCGCTGTGCTGCGTAAGCAAGCCTTTCCTGAATGTGTCGCCGGTTGTAGAGCCCGGTCAGGGCGTCGCGGGTGGCCAGTCGTTGCACTTGTGCCAGCGCCGCCTTGAGCTCTCGCCGTTGGCTGGACAGACGTTTGCGCCAGATGGCGATCAGGTAGGCGGTGAAAATCAAGACGGGCAGGCTGGCCAGCATCACCCCAAAACGCAACAGCTCAAGTTGGGGTGGGTAATAGACGGGGTCGATGCGTGACAGCACACCCATGACGGCCCCCAACAAAACCATGGCGAGCACACCATGAATCACCGACAAACGTGGTGTGTGTGTGTACATCCCGAACACGATGACCAGCGCAATGAGCACCAGCACCATGCCACGCTCCGAGGGGTCGAGGGTGACGTAGGCAAACGAGATCGCCAAAAGCGCGTACACGTTCTGCATCACCATCAGGCCGGGATCCCGCCACTGACGTGTGATGCCGCTGCGCACCAGCGCATAAAACATCAGGTGCGCCGGGAAGGTGACGATGGTGAGCATCTGCGGGCCGATGGGCAGCATCATGCCGACCTCTGCCGCGTGGGAAGCCGCGCCACAGCAGATCGCGTACATCAGGGCGCACAGCAAGATGATGCTGGTGTGCCCACGGGTGTGTCGATCTGGTCCCAGGATGGCCAGCGTCCAGCGCTGCATGGCCTCCATCAAAGGATCTCGTCCGGTGTCCGTCATGATCGACTCACGCATCTGGGCTCCTCATGAACGCAAGTGCGGGAGCACGGTCGGCATGGCATCCGTGCCAGACCAGACCGATGCGATCAGTGGAGCCCAGACGGAGCGGTTGCGTCCGGAGGCCTTGGCCTGGTACATGGTCTTGTCTGCCCGCTCGACCATCTGGTCCACAGTTTCATCGGGCTCAACCTGCACCAGTCCGGCAGAAAAACTCATCTGCAATTGCGGGTGTTCAGGCAAACGCCATGCATTGAACGCTTTGCGCAAACGTTCGAGCGAGGCGTGCGCTTCGTTGAGGCGGGTTTGCGGAAAGATCACCAGAAACTCCTCGCCCCCCCAGCGACCCACCCGGTCCACGGCGCGCAGATGTGCGCGCGCCAACTCGGCAAACCCCTTGAGCACGGCATCGCCCGACGGGTGTCCATAGCGGTCGTTGACCTGCTTGAAGTGGTCGAGGTCGATGAGGGCGACGCACCACTGCGTGCCGTGTCGTTCGGCCAGTTGGCGCTCGGATGCCAGGTTGTCGAGCATGACGCGCCGATTCAGCAGGCCGGTCAACTGGTCAATGGTGGCCATTTGCTGAACGGTCTGGAGAGCATCGCGCAACTCCTTGGCCTGTTGGCTGATTTCAATGCGGATGTCACTCACCCACTTTCCCACCAGCGACAGAAGCAGCAAGCTGGCGCAGCCTACGACAAGGTGGGTCGCTCCCTTGGACAGCATGCCGACGCTGGTGTTGTGCCAATCCATCCAGGCAAAAGCGGCAATGAGCATGAGCGCCGCCAGGATGCCCAGCCCGAGCACCTCGCGCGGCCGCAGGCGCAGCATGGCCACCACAATCGCCTGTGCCATCAGCACCAGCACATTGACGCGATGCTCGCCCAGCAGCATGTATGTGGCGATGCACAGGCCAAGCGACACGACGGCGTGGGGCAGTGTCAGGACCGGATCGACCTGTTTCTGGGTAATGCCACTGCGGACAATCAGCAAAAAAGAGAAGAAGGTGATGGCGCTGGCCTGGGTGAGGCTCACGGCAATGGCGTCGGTGACTTCGTTGAGATAAACCAGGTGCCAGATCATGCCCAGGCTGGCCAGATAAGTCGGCAAAGCAGTCAGCACCAGCAAGGTGTGGCGACGCACGCGGGGATCGTGACCCAACAAGAGTCCCGCGATGGCGTCTAACCAGTTTTGTGCTTTCATGCGTCTGTGCGTCCTGCAGCAAACCGCATCAAAGTGCGGTGAGTCTGATTCTGTGACAGTACATCACGTGTTGCTGCCTGACGCGCCGGGTAAGTACCTGCCGTTCGTGTACGTGAACCGCAAATCCGGCAAAAATGCCACGAATGGCTCGATCAGCCCAGCAGCCCGGTTTCGGCGTTGTGTTGCGGCAGGTCCACCTTGGGCGCTGGCTTCCAGCCCTTCTTGCGGTGTTCAACAACAACGTTGGTGTAGATGCCGCCGCGCACGTACCACTTGGCGGTGATGCGCAGGTAGCGAGGCTGGATGGCCTTGACCATGTCGTCGAGGATGGAGTTGGTGACCTTTTCGTGGAATGCCCCGTCATTGCGGTAGCTCCACATGTACATCTTCAGGCTTTTCAGCTCGATGCACAGTTCGTCGGCGATGCAGTCGATGGTGAAATGCGCGAAGTCAGGCTGACCGGTGAGCGGGCAGAAGCAGGTGAACTCGGGCACCTGGAACTGGATCACGTAGTCGCGCTGGGGAGCCGGGTTGGGGAAGACGTCCAGGTGGCGGGCCGGCGCAGACGGCGGCGTGGCTGGCTTGGCGCGTTCACCCACCTCGAGGGCCTTGCCCTTGGCTGGGGTGGTCGGGGCGGTGGAGGCGGGGGCTTTCTTGGCCATGGTGAACAACTCTGCAGTGAAGGGAATGCCAGCAAAGCGCCGATGTTATCATCTTCAGCTGGTCTGTATCTGTAACGAAGCGGCTTTTACCAAGCAAATCAAGGACTTAGCCGTCTATCTTTTGCCCTGCGAACGCCCTGAGCATGCGCCTGAACTCGATCAAGCTGTCTGGCTTCAAGTCATTCGCTGAACCGACCCACTTCCAACTGCCGGGGCAACTCGTGGGCGTGGTGGGGCCGAACGGCTGCGGCAAGTCCAACATCATGGACGCCGTGCGCTGGGTGCTGGGCGAGTCCAAGGCGTCGGAGCTGCGTGGCGAGTCCATGCAGGACGTGATCTTCAACGGTTCGGGCAACCGCAAGCCGGCCAGCCGCTCCAGCGTGGAGCTGGTGTTCAGCAACGAAGACGCCCGCGCGGGTGGGCAGTGGAACCAGTTTGCCGAAATCGCCGTCAAGCGCGTGCTGACACGCGACGGCACCTCCAGCTACTTCATCAACAACCAGCCCGTGCGCCGCCGCGATGTGCAGGACGTGTTCCTGGGCACCGGCCTGGGGCCACGCGCCTACGCCATCATCGGACAGGGCACGATCAGCCGGATCATCGAATCCAAGCCCGAAGAGCTGCGCCTGTTTCTGGAAGAGGCGGCGGGGGTGTCCAAGTACAAGGAACGCCGGCGTGAGACGGAAAACCGACTCAAGGACACCCGAGAGAACCTCACCCGTGTGGACGACATCCTGCGGGAGTTGAACAACAACCTCGACAAGCTGGAGAAGCAGGCCGAGGTGGCGACCCGCTATCACGCGCTGCAGGAGCAGGGCACGCTCAAGCTGCACCAGCTGTGGTTCTTGAAGCACCGCGATGCGGCCACGGAAGAGACCCGCATTCGCCTGGCAGTGGCCGAGGCGACCAATGCGCTGGAGGCCCGCCTGGCCGAACTGCGTGGCGTGGAGGCGCAACTGGAGCAGGTGCGCCAGGACCACTACGCGGCCAGCGATGCGCTGCATCTGGCGCAAGGGGAGTTGGCCGAGGCCAATCTGGCGGTGAGCCGACTGGAAGAGCGTATCCGCTATGTGGTGGAGGGCCGCCAGAAGGTCGAACAACGCCTGGCCGAGCTGAAAGGGCAGAACGAGCAGTGGCTGGAACGCCGCGCGGCGGCCGAGTTCGAGCTGGAAGAGCTGGCCGAGAAGATGCTGGCCGCCGAAGAGCAGGCCGAGATCCTGGCGGCGCAGTCGGAAGAG
>JAGOKC010000108.1 GCA_017994835.1 Aquabacterium sp.
TCCTTGTCCTTGTCCTTGTCCTTGTCTTCAGCGTTTCGCCAAGAGGTCGTGCATCTGTCAGGGTTGCAATCAAGTGCGGTCAAGACCGGCTGAACCAGGGTCTGCGGGGACGGTTTCCCGAAAGGGTGGGGTTTCGGTGGCCGCCATGGGCGTGGGGGCCAGATCGGCCAGGGCAGACAGGCGCTGCGAGGCCTTGTGGCCCTGCTCCACCGCGCGACGCAGGTCGCTCAATCGGGCCAGCCAGTCATAGACCTCGGCGACGTGGAACAGTCCGTTTGCCCCGGCGTGCAGCAGGTGGACCTTGGTGGCCTGGTAGGTGTCTTCAAAGGCATCACGGGCTTCGCTCGCCAGCCACTTGCCTTCGACTGAACGCGCATCGCTTTCAGGGTCAGCGGATTTGAAAAACGCCTGTGCCGCGATGAACACCGGCGCGACGGTACTGGGAAGATCAGCTTGTGGCACTGCTGATTGAGCCCCGAGGTTCACGCTGCGCACATCGTGTGCGCCCAGCACCCCGACGTGGTACATCACCCGCGACAGGGCATCGAAGTGGGTGGCGATACGAAGCAGTTCGGGCAATTTGTCGGCCACGTCCTGGTGCAGTTGCTGCCGGCTCATCTGGCTGACGAACCCGCCGATTTGCTGTTGCAGATGTTCAACCACTGCCAGCTTGCGGGCGAGTCGGGTTTCAGCCTGTGGCGCGGGCACCGTGCGCGGCAAGCTGGTGGGGTTGAGTTGGGTGGCCTCGGTGGCAAGCTGCAAAGACAGATGGCCCATGCGGGCGAGTTCGCGCCGCAGTGCCTGCAGGGCCAGGGCGGGCACGGCTGCCACGTTCATGTCCAGGTAGTGGGTTCGCAACTCGTCTTCTTCAACGGTCTGGAAGCGGGACTGCAGAAAGCGCACCAACGGCGTGGACAAGGGCCACATCAGCAGCACACCCAGCGCGTTGAAAACGGAATGGAAGATCACCAGTTGTGTGACCGGATCACCATTGCCGACAAAGTGAACACCCATGTAGTGAATCAGGTGCAACAAGGGCCGCAGCAAGGCAAACGCCACCACCGCCGTGACGATGTTGAACAGCACGTGCGCAGCCGCCAGTCGGCGTGCGTTGGGCGTGGCGTTGATGGCTGCAACGATGCCTGTGAGGGTGGTGCCGATGTTGGCTCCGATCACGATGGCAGCACCGGTTTCGACCGGGAACATGCCTCCGGCAACGGCTGTGAGCACAAGCGTGAGGGTGGCCGCTGAAGCCTGCAACACCACGGTCAGGACAAGCCCAACCAGTACAGCCAGCAGCATGCCGCCCAGGTCACTCCCCATGTCAGGCAGGGACTGAGGACCGAGACCGCCGAAACCGTCTTTGAGCATGTCAATGCCGAGGAACAGCAGGCCGAATCCGGTCAGGGTGCCGCCCAGACCGCCACGACGTGTGCCTTCACCCGACAGTTTCAAGGCCATGCCCACCCCGATGAAGGGCAAGGCAAAGGCATCGATCTGGAACTTGAAGCCGATGAGTGCGACCAGCCAGCCTGTCACGGATGAACCCAGGTTGGAGCCAAACACCACCCACAGGGCCGAGGTGAAACTGAGCAGGCCTGCGTTGACGAAACCAATGGCCGCAACGGTCATGGCGGTGGAGGATTGCACCAGGGCTGTGACCAGAATACCGGTGAGGAGCCCGTAAAGCCGCGTGCGGGTCCACGCTGTGAGGATGCGCTCAAGTGCGGCACCGGCCGCCAGCTTGAGCCCATCGGTCAGCAAGGTCATGCCCAGCAAGAACAGTCCGACACCTCCGAGGAGGTTCACAAGCAACACCATGGCCAATGAATTGTCTGTGGTTTCAGTGCCCAATGGGATGGATGCGAACCCGCATCACAGGTCCCGCTGCAGGCACTCACCCGCGCGGCTGGAAAAGCGCTCCAGGGCGGTCTGGCGTTCGACGTCGATGCGGGCCGAGCGCCCGCCATACACGTCTTTCTTGAGCCACTCACACTCGGCCTCCAAGGCGGCGGGGTTACCCACCTGCGTGTGCCAGACCTTGCGTTCGGCGTCCCAGCGGTAGCCTCGGGCGCGCAAGGCATCCTTACTGGAGAACGGGGAACCCGTGGCCTGGACGCGGTAGCTGGTGGCCTGTGCGGCGGCCAGCAAGCGGGCCAGGCCGGTCTCACCGGTGTTGGGCAAGGGGGCCGCCAGCACGGCCAACAAGGCGTGGCAGTCCATCTCGGCGCGGTGGGCGTCGTAGAAGAAGCCCAACTCATGCGCCAGGAACTCCAGCTTGGCCGAACCCCGGCCTTGCGCCTGCCAATCGATCTCGGACACGGAGCAGGCCCAGGACAGCTTGGCAAACGCCGGCAGGCGGTTTTCCATGAAGCCGCGATCAAAGCGGGCGTTGTGGGCGATGACCAGGTCCACCCCGGCCATCAACTCGGCCACACGCGCTTCGTTCAGGCGTTTGCCAGCCACCATGGCGTCGGTGATGCCGGTCACGCGGGTGGCCTCGGCCGGGATCGGGCGACCAGGGTCCTCCAGCTCGTCGAACACCTCCTGCACCTGCAAAGGCAAGCCGGTGGCCTTGTCCACGTCCACCAGGATCAGGGCCAGTTCAATGAGGCGGTCCTTGCTGCTGTCCAAACCGGTGGTTTCGGTGTCCAGAATCAGCACCTTGGCGATCTCGCCCTGCCGTTTGTGCCCGAACTCGCGCCGGGGCTTGAGCCGGCGCAGCACGCGGTAGTCGGGGTGGCCGTCGAGCACCTCGGCCATGGCCTCGGGATCGGCGAAGCTGGCGTCCAGCAAGGGGGTGGGGTTGGGGGTGCGGGCCATGGTGTCACTCCCCCTGCATCAGAGAGTCCAGCGTCATCTCGAACGCCGGGCCGAAGGTGTCGAGGAAGTAACGCAGTTCGGGGGTCATGTGCTCGTCCAGCTTGGCGCGCACCTGCTGCGCGGCCTGCTCGAACTCCTGGTTGCCGTAACGCAATTCGGCGCGGCACTTGAGCCAGGCGGCCAGGCGGTCGGCCGACTTGACCAGGCGCGCCTCGTGTTCGGGCCACACGTGGTGGTCCATCGCGCCCTGGATGGCGGGCTGCAAGGCGGCGGGCAGCAACTGCAGCATCTCGGCACACACCTCGCCCTCGAGGTGCTGGGTGGCATGGCGCATGGCGGGCGAGTACTTCACGGGCGTGGGCAGGTCGCCGGTGATGGCTTCGGTGGCATCGTGGAACAAGGCGCGCGTGGCCACCGCATTCGGGTCCACGTCGTTGCCTAGCACATCGCGGCTGATGACGGCCAGGGCGTGGGCCAGCACGGCCACTTCCCAGCTGTGCTGCGCCACGTCTTCTTCGACCGCATTGCGCATCAAGCCCCAGCGCTTGATGAAACGCAGGCGCGACAGGTGGGCGTAAAAGGGACTGTGGGGTACAGGGGACTGAGACATGGGCACGCTAGGACACAAACAGGGGCAAGAATGGGCTCTCATCTTCGCCCAAAAATGCGCTTAGAACAGGGTCAACTCATTGATCACCGGTTGCATACCCCTTAGGGTATTTGTATACTGTCCAAAATTCAGTCAAGGAGCCGTCAATGGCCACCCGCTTCGCACGACACTGTTGCCTCTCTGCCGCCCTGTTGCTGACCCTGAGTGTCTGGGTGCCCGCTCATGCCGAAACGCCCGCCACACGGCCGGTGTCCACCTTGAAGCTGCAGGGGCAGACCCAAGGGACCGAGCGTCAGTGGGATGGGGTGATCGAGGCCGTGCGCCAGAGCACGGTGGCGGCTCAGGTGCCCGGCAACGTCACCACCTTGCTGGTCAAGGCCGGTGACACGGTGAAGGCGGGCCAGGTGCTGGCGCGCATCGATGCCCGCGACACCACCGCCGGCCTGCTGCGCAGCCAGGCCGATGTGGCCCAGGCCGAAGCACAGCTCAACAACGCCCGCCTGCAATGGGAGCGCAGCCAGTCGCTGAAGGCGCAAGGCTTCATCAGCGATGCCGCCCTCGACAGCGCCCGTGCGCAATGGCAGGCGGCCCAGGCCGGCGTGGCAGCCGCCCGGGCTGGTCGCTCGCAAGCGGCCCTGGCACAAGGTTTTGCCACCGTGACCGCCCCGTTTGACGGGCAGGTGCTGTCCACCCACATTGAAATGGGTGACCTGGCCGCGCCGGGCCGCCCCATCCTGACGCTCTACGCACCCCGCCCGATGCGCGCGGTGGTGCAGGTGCCGGCCTCGCAGGCTGACCAGGTCCGCACCGCCCAGCGCATTGAGGTGGCGCTGCCCACCCCGGGGGGCGCGACCACCTGGCTGCGGCCCACCCAGGTCGTGGCCTTGCCGGGTGCCGACCCGGTGTCCCAGACGGTGGAATGGCGGCTGGACCTGCCTGACGCCGCTGCCCGCCCTGGCCAGAACGTGCGGGTGCGCTTTGCCGACATGCGAGCCGACGCCTTGGCCCCTGCTGCTGCCGCACAGTTGACCGTGCCCGCCTCGGCGGTGCTGCGCCGGGGTGAGTTGACCGCCGTGTACGTGGTGCGCGGGGGCCGCTTCATGCTGCAGGCCGTGCGCACCAGCACCCCTGCCACCTCGCCCGGCCCCATCACGCTGCTGAGCGGCGTGCGCCCCGGTGACACCATCGCGGCCGACGCCTTGAAGGCCGGCCTTGCCAACGCCACCCCCGCCAAGCCATGAGCCAGCGCCCCGACACCCCCACGCCAGGGCTGGGCATCTCCGGCCGACTGGCCCGCGCCTTCCAGGACAACGCGATGACCCCGTTGCTGGCCATCGTGGCCATGCTGCTGGGGCTGTTTGCCGTGCTGGTGACGCCGCGCGAGGAAGAGCCGCAGATCAACGTCACGATGGCGAACGTGATGGTGCCCTTCCCCGGTGCCTCCAGCACCGACGTGCAGAACATGATCGCGCGGCCTGCCGAGCAGGTGCTCAGCCAGATCGCCGACATCGAGCACACCTATTCCGTCTCCCGACCCGGCATGGCGGTGCTGACCGTGCAGTTCAAAGTCGGCGTGCCGCGCACCGAAGCCCTGGTGCGCCTGTACGACGTGCTCAACGCCAACCAGGACTGGCTGCCCCGCAACCTGGGTGCCCTGCCCCCCATCGTCAAACCCAAGGGCATTGACGACGTGCCCGTGCTGGGCGTGACGCTGTGGAGCCGCGACCACCAGTCGGGACTGGAACTGGAACGCGTGGCCCGCACGCTGGAAGCTGAACTCAAGCGCGTGCCCGGCACCCGCGAGGTACAGACCATTGGCGGCCCCGGCCAGGCCGTGATGGTGACGGTGGACCCCAGCCGCCTGCGCGAGCGCGGTGTCGATCTGGGCCGCCTGCAACAATCTTTGGGCGCGGCCAACCTGAGCCTGCCCTCTGGTGCCGTGCTGGCCCCGCAGGCCGATGGCCGCAGCCAGTTGCTCACCATCGAGACCGGCGAGTTCCTGCGCTCGGCCGACGATGTGCGCCAACTGGTGGTGGGCGTGCACCAAGGCAAGCCCGTGTACCTGCACGAAGTGGCCCAGGTGGAAGCCGGTGCGCAGCAGGCCAGCCGCCATGTCTGGTACACCCCCGGGCAGACGCCTGCCGACACGCCCGAGGCGGCCTCTGCGCCCGCCCCCGGTGGGGCCTACCCGGCCGTCACCCTCATCGTGACCAAAAAGCCCGGCCAGAACGCCGTGGACGTGGCCCGTGCCGCCCGCGATCGCCTGGACAACCTGCGCAACACCGTGGTGCCGGCCGATGTGGAGGTCACCATCACCCGCGACTATGGCGTGACCGCCGAAGAAAAAGCCAACAAGCTGATCCAGAAGCTGGCGTTTGCCACAGGCTCCGTGATCCTGCTGGTGGGCTTCGCCCTGGGCCGGCGTGAAGCCGTGATCGTGGGTGCGGCCGTGATCCTCACCCTCACCGCCACGCTGTTCGCGTCGTGGGCCTGGGGCTTCACGCTCAACCGCG
>JAGOKC010000045.1 GCA_017994835.1 Aquabacterium sp.
GCACGACCTGCTTGCCCCCTGTCACAGCCACAAACGCCGCGCGCAAGGCCACCTCGGTCTTTCCGAACCCCACGTCACCGCAGACCAGGCGGTCCATCGGGCGCGGGCTGATCATGTCCTGGATCACGGCATGGATGGCGGCACGCTGGTCGGCCGTTTCTTCAAAGCCGAAGCTGGTCGCGAACGCCTCGTAGTCCTGAGCTGAGAAGCGGAAGGCAAAGCCTTCGCGGGTGGCGCGGCGGGCGTACAGGTTCAGCAACTCGGCCGCCGTGTCGCGCACCTGCTCGGCCGCCTTGCGCTTGGCCTTGTCCCATTGCGGTGAGCCCAGCTTGTGCAGCGGTGCCTCTTCCGGGCTCACGCCGGTGTAGCGGCTGATCAGGTGCAGTTGCGACACCGGCACGTACAGCGTGGCCTGGTCGGCGTACGCCAGGTGCAGAAACTCCGATGGTCCATCGCCCAGGTCCAGGTTGATCAGGCCCTGGTAGCGACCGATGCCATGGTTGCTGTGCACCACCGGATCGCCCACATTCAGCTCGCTCAGATCCTTGATGAGCGAATCGATATCCGTGGCCTGTTCGGTCTTGCGGCGGCGACGGGTGGCGGGCGTGGCATCGAACAGCTCCGTCTCTGTGACGAACTGGATGCCTGTGCCAGACGCACTGCCGTCATGCCAGATGAAGCCCCCGGCCAGCGGTGCGGCCGTGATGGCGTGCCGATGGTCACCGCACACAAAGGCGTCGAGCGTGTCCACACTGGGCAGGTCAATGCGGTGGTCGCGCAGCAACTCCATCAGGTTTTCGCGGCGCCCGGCGCTCTCGGCCACCACCAGCACACGCTGGCCCACCTGGTCGGTCTGCTCGATGTGCTTTTCCAGCTTGCGCAGCGGGTCCTGTCCGCCGCGCTCCACGCTCAGATCTGGCAGCGGGCGGGCCCAGTCGGTCGGTTCCTTGCCACGCACAGCCAGCTGCGCGTGCGCATTGGCATGGGTGAAAAACTCCTCGGCCTTCAGGTAGATGTCCTCGGGTGCCAGCAGGGGCCGCTCCGGATCGTGCTGCAAGAAGCGATGACGTTCCCGCGTCTCATTCCAGAAGCGCTCCAGCGACTCGGTGATTTCGCCATGCAGCACCACCGCAGCGTGTTCACCCAGATGCTGGAACAGCGTTGAAGTCTCGTCAAAGAACAGTGGCAGGTAGTACTCAATGCCCCCTGTGGCCACACCCGTTCCGATGTCCTTGTAGATGCGGCAACGTGTTGGGTCGCCTTCCATTCGCTCACGCCAACGGCTGCGAAAGGCCGCACGCGCGGTCTCGTCCATCGGGAACTCGCGACCAGGCAGCAAACGCACCTCGGGCACCGGGTACAGGCTGCGTTGCGAGTCCGGGTCAAAGGTGCGGATCGAGTCCACCTCGTCGCCAAACAGGTCCACCCGATAGGGCACCAGCGAGCCCATCGGGTACAGGTCGATCAAACCGCCGCGCACCGCGTACTCGCCGGGCGACACCACCTGGCTCACATGGTTGTAGCCCGCCAGGGTCAGCTGCGACTTCAGCGCGGCTTCGTCCAGCTTCTGTTTCTGCTTGAAGTGGAAGGTATAGGCAGCCAGGAAAGAGGGCGGGGCCAGACGCGTCAGCGCCGTGGTGGCCGGCAGCAGTACCACGTCAACACCGGTCTCGGCCTTCACGCCCTGCTGCATGCGCCACAGCGTCGCCAGGCGCTCCGAGATCAAATCCTGGTGCGGTGAGAAGGTGTCGTAAGGCAGCGTTTCCCAGTCCGGAAAGATCGCGCAGCGCAGATCCGGCACAAAGAAGGCCATCTCGTCCATCAGCCGCTGCGCATCGGCCGGGTCGGCGGTGAGGATGGCGGTCAGCTGCCCCAGCGCCTTGCGCGACTGGGCAAAGTGCGCCAGCAGCAGCGCATCCCCGGAGCCGGTCGGGCGGGGCACGGTGTAGCGTTTGCCGGAGGCGATCGAAGGCAGGGGCAGGGCAGGCAACATGGCGTTCAGAAATGACAAAGCGCCCGTTCACCGAGGTGGGCGGGCGTGTTGAATCCAAAACGCACATTCTAGGTGGGGGACAATCGCCCCATGTCCTTCCCGATTGCTTCACACGAATTCAAAGCCCGGGCATTCGCCCTCGTGCCCTGCGCCGGCGTGGGGGAGCGCGCCGGTGTCGGCGGTCCCAAGCAGTACCACCCGGTGGCCGCTCGGGCCGTGGTCGCCCACACCCTGGCCGCGCTGACGGCCGTGCCGCGCCTCGAAGCCACGCTGGTGGTGCTGTCGCCCGACGATACCCAGTTCGAGCGCCACGCACCCGACTTTCAGGGAGACCGTGCCTGGGTGGCCCGGGTCGGGGGTGCCTCACGCGCCGAAAGCGTGGCCAACGGCCTGCAAGAACTGCTGGCCCGTGGTGCCCAGCCCCACGACTGGGTGCTGGTGCACGACGCCGCCCGCTGCCTGATCCAGCCCGATTGGGTGCAGCGCCTGATCGACGCCTGCGAAGACGACGAGGTGGGCGGCTTGCTCGCCTTGCCCCTGGCCGACACCCTCAAAGCCGCGGTGAGCGGCCCCAGTGGCGAGCCTCGCGCCCAGCACACCGTGGACCGCGCGGGAAAATGGGCCGCCCAGACCCCGCAGATGTTCCGCCTGGGCTTGCTCGCGCCGGCCTTGACATCGGCCCTGGCCGACCCCGAGACGGCCGCAGCCATCACCGACGAAGCCAGCGCCATCGAGATGCTGGGCCATCAACCCCGCCTGGTGCCGGGTGCCTACGACAACTTCAAAGTCACCTGGCCCGGCGATTTCGCCCTGGCCGAGCGGCTCTTGTCCACTCGGCCCTGATCACCAGGACACTTCCTGCTCCGGGCTGGCCTTGATGCGGTGCACCGACAGGTCGGCACCCTCAAACTCTTCTTCCTGAGACAGGCGCAGCCCCGTCCAGCGGTTCAGGGCACCATAGACCACAAAGCCGCTGGTCAGTGCAAACAGCACCACGCACAGCGTTCCGAGCAACTGCGCGCCAAAATGTACGCCCCCGGCACCGCCCAAGAACGGCTGCCCAAAAATGCCGGCTGCGATGCCGCCCCAGGTGCCACACAGACCATGCAGGGGCCACACGCCCAGCACGTCGTCGATCTTCCATTTGTTCTGCACCAGGGTGAACATCAGCACGAAAATCGCACCCGCAATGGCCCCCACCACCAGCGCCCCTGCCGGGTGCATGATGTCTGAGCCCGCACACACCGCGACCAAGCCGGCCAGCGGGCCGTTGTAGGCGAAACCGGGGTCGTTCTTGCCCATCATCAGCGCCACCAGCGTGCCGCCCACCAGCGCCATCAGCGAGTTCACCGCCACCAGGCCTGAAATCTTGTCGATGGTCTGCGCGCTCATCACATTGAAGCCAAACCAGCCCACCGCCAGGATCCACGAACCCAAAGCCAGGAACGGGATGCTTGAAGGTGGGTGGGCCGACATGCCCCCATCCTTGCGGTAGCGGTTGCGACGCGCCCCCAGAATCAGCACGGCAGGCAGCGCGAGCCAGCCACCAAATGCATGCACCACCACTGAACCCGCAAAATCATGCATGGGTCCCCCGGTCAGCGCCGTCAACCGCTCCTCGAAGCCAAAGCGGCTTCCCCAGATCGCACCTTCGCACAGCGGATACAGCACGCCCACGATCACCGCCGTGGCAATCAACTGAGGATTGAAGCGCGCCCGCTCCGCAATCCCGCCCGAGATGATCGCGGGAATGGCTGCAGCGAATGTCAGCAGAAAGAAGAACTTCATGAGCGCATAGCCATTGGCCTCGGCCAGCGTGTGCGCATCCACGAAGAAATCCACGCCATAGGCCACCGTGTAGCCCACGAAGAAGTACGCGATCGTCGAGACGCAAAAGTCCACGAGGATCTTCACCACGGCATTGACCTGGTTCTTGCCGCGCACGGTCCCCAGCTCCAGAAAGGCAAACCCCGCGTGCATCGCCAGCACCATGACCGCCCCCAGCATGATGAAGAGGGTGTCTGCACCTTGTTTGAATGAATCCATTTTTCCAACTTCCGCAATCCAACGGCGTGATCGCCCTGTTTTGAACCCCGTGCCGCATCGTGGTTCAAGGCGCACCAAAACGAAGCAAGAATCGCGCCCGCATTTGGGCACCTGTTTGTGAGTTGATTGCACCGATCTGGCGCTGCATTGAGCCCCCATGGTGCATAGGGATGCTGCCTTCGCGTTTCAGCCCCAGTCTGGTGCGACTGCCGCACCTGCGATCTACCGGAGCCCGGCACGCTTTCCGGCGACAATCCGACCGTGCTCACTCAACCCATTGCGAGAACCCTATGACAGTGCCTGCCTTGCGTGTGGGTGAGGGCTGGGACACCCATGCGCTGGTGCTCGACCGCCCCCTCATCCTCGGTGGTGTGACCATCCCCCACACTCACGGACTCCTCGGCCACTCCGACGCTGACGCCTTGCTCCACGCCATCACCGATGCCCTTCTGGGTGCAGCGGCCTTGGGCGACATCGGTCGCCACTTTCCCGACACCGACGTGCAGTTCAAAGGTGCCAATTCGCTTGTGTTGCTGCAAGAAGCGGCTCGACGTGTTCAGGCTGCTGGCTGGCGCATCGGCAACCTTGACAGCACCATCGTCGCGCAAGCTCCCAAAATGGCGCCCCACATCCCGCTGATGCGCGCCCGCATCGCGCAGGCGCTCGGTTTGAGCGAGGATCAGGTGAACATCAAGGCCAAAACAGCCGAGAAAATGGGCCCGGTCGGTGCAGGACTTGCCATGGAGGCACGTGCCATCTGCCTGCTCTACAAGGCCTGAAGCTGCGTTGAACGGACAGGAGTCTGGCCTTGATCAGGGCGCACGCTTGAGCTTGATGTGCGCCACCAGGCCGCCACCTGCGGCATTGGCCAACTCGAAATCGCCCCCCATGCGCTGTAGGGCCTTCTCCACAATGGCCAGACCCAAACCAGCGCCGGTGGCAGCGGTGCGTGCCGCATCGCCCCGGAAGAAGGGTGTTGTCAACTCAGACAACTTCTCGCTGGCCACCCCCGGTCCATGATCGCGCACACTCAGCACCACCCACGACCCCACACGTGCATAACTCACCTCGACGTTGGTCACCCCTGTATAGGTATTGCGACCATAACGCCGTGCGTTCTCGAACAGATTTGTCAGCACCCGTCCCAGCTCGGTCTCGTCGGCCATCACACGGGTGTCAATCGGCAACTTGCTGGTGATGCGGATGCGCTGAGTGTCGCGGAACTGGCTGATCGCCTTGTCCACCACTGTGGCCACGTGCACCGGCACCAGTTCCACCTCGCCTGGCCGGGCATAGTCCATGAACTTGTCGATGATGGCGTCCAGTTGCTCGATGTCGGCCACCATGTTGCGCCGCGCTTCCTCATCGGCCACGCTCATCTCGGTTTCCAGGCGCATGCGTGCCAGAGGGGTGCGCAGATCGTGCGAAATACCGGCCAACATCACCGCCCGGTCTTCCTCCACCTTGGCCAACTCACGCGCCATGCGGTTGAAGCCCTGGTTCACCTCTCGAATCTCGCGCGTGATCATCGATTCATCCAGGCGTGAGTCGTACTCCCCGCCACGAATCCTGCTGGCCGCAAACGACAACTCCTTGAGCGGCTTGTTGATCAGGCGTGCAATCACGATCGAACCCAGCAAAGTGGCGATCAGCGCGATACCAACCCAGACAAACCAGAGTCGCCCCGTCATCGTGCCAAAGCGACGACTGTCTGTCTGCAGCCAGTACAGATCCTGTTCAATCTGAAATCGCACCCATAAACCGGGCACGCCGTTGACGCTGCCGGCCACCACGGTCTCCGCTCCCAGGCGGGAGCGCAGCTCTTCGGCAATCGTTCGGGTGAAGCGGTTCTGCTCAAACGGTTGATAGCTGTCAGCCGGCTCGCTGGGCTTGAGCGTGATGGACTCCTGATCAAACAGCGCCTTGATCAGCGTCACCCGGTTGATGCTGTCGGCGTAGCGCAGCGCGGCGCGCGACAGATTCACCAGACTGGCCACCTGCTGCGCAGACTGCACCGCACGCGGCTCGAACTCCAGTGCCCGAAAAGTCTGCACCCAAGCCACGATCCCTACCGTGAGCAACAACCCCAGCAGGATGAACGTGCGCCAGAACAGGCTGAGGGCCAGACGGTTTTCCGACATTGATCAGGATCCACCATCCGGCACAAACACATACCCCACACCCCAGACCGTCTGGATATAGCGAGGTTGCGCCGGATCGGGTTCGATCATCTTGCGCAAACGAGAAATCTGCACATCCAGGCTGCGGTCGAAAGGCTCAAACTCGCGACCCCGCGCCAGTTGCGCCAGTTTGTCGCGCGACAGCGGTTGACGTGGGTGGCGCACCAGCGCCTTGAGCATCGAAAACTCACCCGTGGTCAAGGCAATCGGCTCTCCAGCCTTGCTCAAACGGCGCAGGGTCAGGTCAAACTCGAATGGACCGAAGTTGACGCTCTGCGCATCCTTGGCAGGGGCACCCGGTGCCTCCTGGGCAGGACGGCGGCGCAGCACAGCGTGGATGCGGGCCAGCAACTCACGCGGATTGAACGGCTTAGGCAAATAGTCGTCCGCTCCAACTTCCAGGCCGACAATGCGATCCACGTCCTCAACCTTGGCGGTCAGCATGATGATGGGCGTCACGTCATTGGCTGCTCGCAGACGCCGACAGATCGACAAACCATCTTCGCCTGGCAGCATCAGATCCAGCACGATCAGATCCACGGTTTCGCGCGTCAACAAACGGTTCAGGGCTTTGGCATCCTCGGCCAACAGCACCTCAAAACCTTCCTGACTCAGATAACGGCGCAGCAAATCGCGAATGCGGGCATCATCATCGACCACGAGCACGCGATCAGGACGCTGATTGGAGG
The DNA here is from genome assembly GCA_017994835.1 of Aquabacterium sp. Lineage (GTDB taxonomy): Bacteria > Pseudomonadota > Gammaproteobacteria > Burkholderiales > Burkholderiaceae_C > Aquabacterium. The sequence continues at coordinate 6,909 of JAGOKC010000045.1, forward strand.
CGGGAGACGACATCGGCATTCCTCGAAATTTGTAACAGAGGCGGATTGTGCGCAGTTTCCGACCGGCAAAGTCAGGCTTCTGACCACCTGTTACAAATATTGCGGTCCTGTGTCCGTCGCGTCAAGCCCCGCCAGATCGCCAGTCGGCGAAGGGCGAGACTCATGCGTTCAGCTCAATTCAGACCGACTGATTTATCACCAAGGGACGTTTTCATGCACATGCACACCATTTCCCCTCGCTTGCGTCACAGCCTGAGCACGCTGACGCTGAGTCTGTTCGTGGCGACTGCACATGCCGAGGCACCGCGCCAGAACGCGCTGTCTCTCAGCGCCAGTGCCACAGAAGAGGTCACTCAGGATCTGCTGGTCGTCACCCTGCAAGCCACCCGCGAGGGCAATCACGCCTCCGAAGTGCAGGCAGCCCTCAAGCAAATCATGGAGTCGTCGCTGGCCGAGGCCCGCAAAGCCGCACACGGTCAGCCTGGCATTGAAGTGCGCACGGGCTCGTTTTCCGTTCATCCCCGCTATGCCAACGCCGGTCGCATCAGCGGTTGGCAAGGCACCGCCCAACTGGTGCTGGAAGGCAGTGACACCACGCGCATCTCACAAACAGCGGGCAAGCTCACACAACTCAGTGTGGTCAACATGCAGTATGGGCTGTCGCGCGCGCTGCGTGAGCGCCATGAAGCAGCACTCACCAACGAGGCCATCCAGCGATTTCGTGAACGGGCCAGCGCCATGGCCTTGGCCTTTGGTTTCAAGGCTTATACCCTCGGCGAAGTGTCGGTGTCTTCCACCGAACCGGGATTTGAGCCGCGCCCCTACATGATGGCAGCACGCGCTAAAACCATGGAAGCTGCAGATACCGCCTTGCCTGTCGAGCCGGGCAAAGGCCGTTTGTCGGTCAGCGTCAACGGACAGGTTTACCTGACGCCCTGAGCAGTGCCACCGTGCTGCCACACCCCATCGAGCAAAACCTCATGGGGTGTGAACTGGGCCTTGTAGGCCATCTTGGGGCTCTCTGCGATCCAGTACCCCAGGTACAGATGAGGCAACCCCAGTGAACGGGTTTGCTCGATCTGCCACAGCACATTGAAGGTGCCATAACTCGCGTGGTCATCGGGTTCGTAAAAGGTGTACACCGCTGACAGCCCATCGCTGAGAATGTCCACCACCGACACCATCTTCAGCGCGCCCAGGGCACCCTCGTCACACCCGGGTTCGCGGAACTCCACCAGTCGCGAGTTGACCTTGCTTTGCAGCAGGAACTGGCTGTATTGCTCGACTGAATCGAGGTCCATGCCACCGCCTGCGTGTCGCTGCTGCTGATAGCGCAGGTACAGGTCGTAATGCGCTGTCAAGAAGCGCAGCGGCAACACACGCACCTCCAGATGTGCATGGGCCTTCCATGCACGCTTGTGACTGCGGCGAGGCACAAACTGATCCACCTGAACGCGCAAAGGCTGACAGGCACGACAGTCATCGCAATGTGGGCGATAGGTGAACAAACCACTGCGCCGAAAACCATGGAGCACCAGTTCCGAATACACATCGGCATGGACCAACTGACTGGGCGTGGCCACCTGCGAGCGCGCCTGCCGACCCACGATGTAACTGCACGGGTAGGAGGCGGTGGCGTAAAACTGCAGTGACGCCAGAGGCAGTTCTTCAAGTTCGCTCACGTTGTGACCACCGCTGAGGGTGCATCCAGGCCAGACCAGAGTGACTCATCATAGGCCCAAGGATCGGAAAGCGGCAGGTCCACCACCGCACGCAAATGGGCTTCAAACCGTGCGCGTGGCCAGGCACGCGCGCCCAGCGATGCCAGATGTGCAGTCTCCTGCTGACAGTCGATCACGTCGATCCCGTGGGCACGGCAAAAACACACCAGGGCAGCCAGCGCAATCTTCGAGGCATCGGTGCGACGCGCAAACATCGACTCACCAAAAAACATGCGTCCGATGCAGACCCCATACAACCCGCCCACCAGCTCACCGTTCATCCAGGTCTCGAACGAATGCACGGCACCTTCGGCGTGCCACTGCGCGTACACCGCGCGCATCTCCGGCACGATCCATGTGCCGTCCTGGCCTGCGCGAGCGGTCGTGGCGCAGGCCTCCGCGACACGCTCGAAAGCGTGGTCGATCCGTACCTCGCAGCCTGGTCTGCGGCGAAAAGCCTGAATCGTCTTGCGCAGCGACCGCGTCAGCTTGAACTCCGCCACCGGCAGCACCATGCGCGGGTCAGTGGTCCACCACAGCACCGGCTGCCCAACGCTGAACCAGGGGAAGATCCCGCGCCGATAGGCCTCGGTCAGCCTGCGTGGACTCAGGTCGTGTCCTGCAGCCAGCAGACCCGGGGCGTCCGAGTCTGGCCCCAGCGCCAGTGCCGTATCGGGAAGTGGATCGTCAGGTTCCAGCCAGGCAATCATGGCCACATCATAAAAAAAGCCCGATGGCGAACCATCGGGCTTGAAAGGTACCTTAGAAAAGGTTCATGAGGTACCGAGGAGACAACCTTCAGGAGGACCGTTTGTCCAAAACGGTCATCTATCAGATTGCGTCAGTGCGGCAGAGTTCCCTCGCAACCGTTTCAACTTCGTAAAGTTGTATCGATCGCGGCCACCGTGCCGCCCTGCGAGTCGATCAGGCCGACTTGCGAGCCTTGCTGGCTGCAGCTTGCGTAGCCTTCACAGCGGAGCTGCTGATGGCTTGGAAGTTGGCTTCGGCAACGTCAGCAGCTTGCTTGGCGGCCTTTTGCACCGACTCGAAAGCGTTGTTGGCAGCGGCGACAGCCGACTTGACCAGCACAACGGCGTTTTCGGTACCGGCAGGAGCGTTCTTCACAGCATTGTCCACCACGGAGGCGAACTTGCTTTGGGCTTCAGCCATTTGCGTTTCAGCCAGCTTGCTCACTTCGGCGCTGGTGCCCGAAGCGATGTCGTACAGGTGACGGCTGTAGGCAGCGGCCTTTTCAGCGGAAGGCTGCAGCAGCGAAGCGTGCAGAGCCAGCAGCTCTTGTGCGTCCTTGACGGCCAGCACAGCCTTGGCGTGCTCGGAAACTTCTTCAAAAGAAGTCTTGGCAACTTGCAGGTTCAGCTCCATGACCTTTTCCACGCCTTCGAAGGCTTTTTGGCCCAGGTCGAACAGGGTGGCGAGGTTGGCCTTCTGGGCGGCGAGCATTTGTTCAGCGGTCAGCATGTCTGGATCTCCAATGAGTGATGACAGGTAGGTAAATTGCATCCTGCGGCTGCCTCAATCGGCTTTGCTGCGTTGCAACATAGGCCACAGTATAAGGAAGCTGCGTTTGATTGCAAGCGTTTTTTGTGCGCCGCAACAAAACAGGCGTATCGGTCTGTAAAAACACGGTGGTCGCTTCGCCTACACTTGCGCATCTTCTTCCTACCAACCTTGTGATCGAACCATCATGAGCCTGCTCAACGTCCCCCCCGGTGCCAAGGCACCCGACGTCTTCAACGTCATCATCGAGATCCCCGCCAATGCCGACCCCATCAAGTACGAAATCGACCACGAGACCGGTGCTGTCTTTGTTGATCGGTTCATGGGCACGGCCATGCACTATCCCTGCAACTATGGCTACGTTCCACAAACCATCGCCGCTGATGGCGATCCGGTTGACGTGCTGGTCGTGACGCCCTTCGCTCTGCAGCCGGGCGTGGTCGTGTCCTGCCGTCCGCTGGGTATCCTGAAGATGGAAGACGAAGCGGGTGGTGACTCCAAGCTCGTCGCGGTGCCGACCGAAAAGATCTGCCCGATGTACAAGAACATCCAGAAGCTGGAAGACCTGCCGGAGTTGCTGATTCAGCAGATCAAGCACTTCTTCGAGCACTACAAAGACCTTGAGCCCGGCAAGTGGGTCAAGGTAACAGACTGGGACGGCATTGAAGCTGCCAAGGCTGAAGTGCGCGAAGGCCTGGCCGCATTCACCAAGGCACACTGACCGGCACCGCCACGAACCGAACACGGCTTTGAATACAGTGGCTGGTTCGTGAGGCTCACCTGACCGACATCTGACACCCCCAGGGTCTGGGGGTGTTGTCAATTCACGTCACGGCTCGCATCCTGTTGTTCCTGCATGAAGATGCATGTCTTATATAAGACATAAGTCTTTACCAAGTTGCCCGAATCAGGGTAAACTCGCCTTTTCTCGCACCGTTTCACCAACACTCCCCCGGAGATCTCGTCATGACGAAACTCACCCGTGAACAGCAAATCGCTGCCCTCGAAAAAGACTGGGCCGAAAACCCCCGCTGGAAGCTTGTCAAGCGCGGCTACTCCGCTGCTGACGTCGTCCGTCTGCGCGGCAGCCTGCAGCCTGAGTACACCCTGGCCAAGAACGGCGCTGAAAAGCTGTGGGAAAAGGTCAACGGCGGTGCCAAGAAGGGCTACGTGAACGCTTTCGGCGCCATCACCGCCGGTCAAGCCATGCAACAGGCCAAGGCTGGCCTGGAAGCTGTGTACCTGTCGGGCTGGCAAGTTGCCGCTGACGGCAACACCTCCGAAACCATGTACCCCGACCAGTCGCTGTACGCGTACGACTCGGTGCCCACCATGGTTCGCCGCATCAACAACACCTTCAAGCGCGCTGACGAAATTCAGTGGGGCCGTGGCATCAACCCCGGTGACGAAGGCTTCGTGGACTACTTCCTGCCCATCGTTGCTGACGCTGAAGCCGGTTTCGGTGGCGTTCTGAACGCTTTCGAACTGATGAAGAACATGATCGCTTCGGGCGCTGCTGGCGTTCACTTCGAAGACCAGCTGGCCGCTGTCAAGAAGTGCGGTCACATGGGCGGCAAGGTGCTGGTTCCTACCCGTGAAGCCGTTGAAAAGCTGATCGCTGCTCGTTTCGCTGCTGACGTGATGGGCGTGTCCACCATCGTTCTGGCCCGTACCGATGCTGAAGCTGCCAACCTGCTGACTTCTGACTGCGACGACAACGACAAGCCGTTCGTCACTGGCGAGCGCACCCAAGAAGGCTTCTACCGCGTCAAGAACGGTCTGGAGCAAGCCATCAGCCGTGGCGTTGCTTACGCTCCGTACGCTGACCTGGTGTGGTGTGAAACTGGCGTGCCTGACATTGGCTTCGCCCGTGAATTCGCTCAAGCCGTGCACGCTGCTTGCCCTGGCAAGCTGCTGTCGTACAACTGCTCGCCTTCCTTCAACTGGAAGAAGAACCTCAACGACTCGCAGATCGCCAAGTTCCAGGAAGACCTCTCGGACCTGGGCTACAAGTACCAGTTCATCACCCTGGCTGGTATCCACATCAACTGGTACAACACGTTCCAGTTCGCCCACGCTTACGCTCGCGGCGAAGGCATGAAGCACTACACCGAAATGGTGCAGCAGCCCGAGTTCGAAGCTCGCGAAAAGGGTTACACCTTCGTGTCGCACCAGCAAGAAGTGGGCGCTGGCTACTTCGACGACGTGACCACCGTGATCCAAGGTGGTTCGTCTTCCGTGAAGGCCCTGACCGGCTCGACCGAAGAAGAACAGTTCCACTGATCTGTGTGCTGAAGCTCGCCACAAGCGGGCTTCACACCAGATGGAATGAAAAGAGCCACCCTTCGAGGTGGCTCTTTGCGTTGAGGTGGGCGACTGTGTTTCAGAACTTGAGTTTCACGCCCGTGCCGATGGCCCAGGCACGGTCGCGCGGTAACAGCGGGTCGGTGCGCGGCCAGAAGTGGCCCACGATGACCTCGCCAATCACAAAATCCTGGTGAACGGGCTGTGACCATTTCATTTGCAGACCATAGTCCCGCACGGTAACGGGCTCACCGATCACACCATTGAACAGGGCCTCCAGAGACAGTAGCCGTTGGCCTTCAAACGATTTGAACAAACCTGCGCTGCTGGACCAGGCTGCGTCCTTGCTTTCAGCGGTTGCGGTGATGGCGTTGAGCCATCGAGCCGTCAAGTTCAAGGGCAAAAAATGCACGTAAGTCAGCGCTGTGGTCGAACCCAGTTGGTCTGCCACGCTGTAGAACACGGTCTCTCTGAATTCAAGGCGATCTTTGGGACTCAACTCCCAGACATCGCGATAACGTACCTGGGCATAGGGCTTGAGCCCGCCTCGAAAGCCCAGACGAACATCCAGGTTGTCTCGCAAGGTAGCACCAATGCCTGCAAAAAAAGCATTGTCGCGGTTGTCTCTGCGCAGCAGTTGCTGCTGCCGAGTGAAGGTGTCTGGTTGGTCGGAAACAATCTCGCGCCGGTCGTCGTTACCTACGAACAGATACTGGTAGGAAGCCAGGTTCGGCAGACGAAAACGCGCCTTGAAGCGCAAGCCCAGACTGGCTGATTCGTCCTCGCGTTTGTACAGGGACAGGCCGACCTCACCATCGGTGACCTTGCCGCCTTCTGAGAAGGGAATGTCGCCGAACCAGCTATCCACACCACTGGCCAACCACTCTACCGAAGAGCGCACCCCACTGCGGGTCCGGCTCAAGGCTGACTCAGATGCTTGGGGTTGGGGCAGGGATTCGGCAGCGCCCTGGGGTAGTGGCTCACTGAATACTGAGGGGCTCGTCTCGGCATTTTGTGCAAATGCCGTACTCGGTAAACAAACGCATAGCAGCAGGCTGGCAACTGCCAGTGCGCAAGGAGTCGGTGATAGAAGTCGAGTGGCCATTCGGCTTTCCGGCGTAATGTGAAGAGGCTGACGCTGGGGACGCGACAATCGAACGGCTTGAGCATACATCCGTACCGGCATATCGGACATCGGGAGGATGGTGATGATGTGCTCACCGCTACAATATGCACGTTGGCGCCATGTTTGAGTGCGCCCTGAGCAACAGGTAAGAAGCGTAGAAAGGCAGATCCGGTTATGACACCGCGAACTTCGAGCACCCCCTTCACCTCGATCGAGGTCTAGTCGGCTGGCCGCTGCTTTCGTCTTCCTGTTGTCATTCAGAAAGCGCGGCGTCCACCGCGCTTTTTTCATGTCCCTCGCAGGCTGACTGCGGGCGCACTCCAGATACTGAAGGTTTCCCCATGATTTCCATCCAATTGCCTGACGGCTCCAAGCGTGAATTTCCAGGTCCCGTGACCGTGGCCGAAGTGGCCGCCTCCATCGGTGCCGGTTTGGCCAAAGCCGCGCTGGCGGGACGGGTCGGTCGCGGCGAGTCTGCCCGCCTGGTGGACACCAGCTACTGCATCGAGGCCGACGAGTCCCTGGCCATCGTCACCGAAAAAGACGCTGACGGCCTGGACGTGATCCGTCACTCCACCGCCCACTTGCTGGCCTACGCCGTCAAGGAGCTGTTCCCAGACGCCCAGGTCACCATCGGCCCGTCCATCGAGGACGGCTTTTATTACGACTTCGCCTACAAGCGCCCGTTCACGCCCGAAGACCTGCAGGCCATCGAGAAAAAGATGACCGAACTCGCCAAGAAGGACGAGAAGGTCGAGCGCAAGGTGCTGCCGCGTGACGAGGCCGTGAGCTACTTCAAGGGCTTGGGCGAACACTACAAGGCCGAGATCATCGAAAGCATTCCGGCCGATCAGGACGTGTCGCTCTACAGCGAAGGCACCTTCACCGACCTGTGCCGTGGCCCTCACGTGCCTAGCACTGGCAAGCTCAAGCACTTCAAGCTGATGAAGGTGGCCGGTGCCTACTGGCGTGGCGACCACCGCAACGAGCAGCTGCAGCGTGTGTACGGCACCGCCTGGACGACCAAGGAAGACCTCGCCCAGTACCTGCACCGCCTGGAAGAGGCCGAAAAGCGCGACCACCGCAAGCTGGGCCGCGAGCTGGACCTGTTCCACATCGACGACCACGCGCCGGGCGTCGTGTTCTGGCACCCCAAGGGCTGGACCGTGTGGCAGGCCGTCGAGCAGTACATGCGCCAGGTTTACCGTGACAACGGCTACCAGGAGGTCAAGGGCCCACAGATCATCGACAAGACTTTGTGGGAAAAGACCGGTCACTGGGACAAGTACCGCGACCACATGTTCACCACCGAGTCGGAAAAGCGTGACTACGCGCTCAAGCCGATGAACTGCCCCGGCCACATCCTGATCTTCAATCAGGGCATCAAGAGCTACCGCGACCTGCCGGTGCGCTACGGCGAGTTCGGCCAGTGCCATCGCAACGAGCCTTCGGGCGGTCTGCACGGCATCATGCGTGTGCGCGGCTTCACGCAGGACGACGGACACGTTTTCTGCACCGAAGACCAGATCCTGTCTGAGTGCGTGGACTTCACTGCCTTGCTGCAGAACGTCTACAAGGACTTTGGCTTCACCGACATCATCTACAAGGTTGCCACGCGCCCTGAAGCCCGCATTGGCTCGGACGAGGTCTGGGACAAGGCCGAGCAGGCGCTGATGGAAAGCCTGCGCACCACGGGCAGCGAGTTCACGATCGCGGTGGGCGATGGCGCTTTCTACGGACCCAAGATCGAGTACACGCTGAAGGACGCGCTGGGCCGTCACTGGCAGTGCGGCACCATCCAGGTCGATTTTTCGATGCCGCAGCGCCTGAACGCCGAGTACGTGGCCGACACCAGCGAGCGCAAGCACCCGGTCATGCTGCACCGCGCCATCCTGGGTTCGCTCGAGCGCTTCATCGGCATCCTGATCGAGCAGCACGCTGGAGCCTTGCCTGTGTGGCTGGCACCCGAGCAGGTGGTGGTGCTCAATATCACCGATGCACAGGCTGATTACGCGCAAGAGATTGCCAAAACGCTGCAGAAGCAGGGCTTGAGAGTGCAGTTGGATTTGCGCAACGAGAAGATCACGTATAAAATCCGCGAGCATTCGTTGCAGAAGGTGCCTTACTTCATCGTTGTCGGTGACAAAGAGAAGGATGAGGGCACCGTCGCCGTGCGCGCCCGGGGTAACCAGAACCTCGGTGTGATGTCACTCGATGACTTCTCCCAGAAGATCTCTCAAGACATCGCCAGCAAGGCCTGAGGCGGGACGGCGCTTTGCCCATGTGGGTGAGGCGCAGGCTCGCTGGGTTTGCCTGGGTGCGTGATCAAGGTTTACCGGTGCAGGCGTCCAGAGTCTGTTGCCAAAAGGAATTCAACATCGCTAACTTCTTTGACCGCCGTACGCGCAATGACGAGCGCAAGCATCGGCTCAATCGTGAAATCATGGCTTCCGAGGTCCGCCTGACGGGCGTTGAGAACGAGCCCATTGGTATCGTCAGTGTCCAGGAAGCCTTGCGGATGGCCGCTGAGCTTGACGTGGATCTGGTGGAGATCTCTGCCACGGCTGAACCGCCGGTCTGTCGTTTGATGGACTACGGCAAGTTCAAGTACCAGGAGCAGAAGAAGGCCCACGATGCCAAGATGAAGCAAAAGGTCATTGAGGTCAAAGAAGTCAAGTTCCGTCCGGGTACAGATGAAGGCGACTACCAGATCAAGCTGCGCAATCTGCGCCGCTTCCTGGAAGAAGGCGACAAGGGCAAGGTCACCCTGCGTTTCCGTGGTCGTGAAATCACGCACCAGGAAATCGGGATGCGCTTGCTGGAGCGTGTGCGTGACGATCTGACCGATTGCTCGGTTGTCGAGAACATGCCGAAACTGGAAGGGCGCCAGATGATCATGGTGCTCGGCCCGAAGAAGAAGAAATAATCACCCGGCTTCGGCTGTGTGATTTGCCAAGGTGGCGGTTTGGTCGCCACCACCATTGGCTCAAAGTGCCTGCAGGCCATCAAGACACGGAAGTGGTATTTCGTGGCGCCTGGCAGGAACAACTTAAAAGGAGCAGAACATGCCCAAAATGAAGACCAAGAGCAGTGCGAAGAAGCGTTTTCGCGTTCGCCCGGGTGGTACCGTCAAGCGCGGTCAAGCCTTCAAGCGCCACATCCTGACCAAGAAGACCACGAAGAACAAACGCCACCTCCGTGGCGCTGTCAGCGTGCACGAAACCAACATGGGTTCCATCGCTCAGATGTTGCCCATGGCCGGTCTCTGATCTTTTTGTCCTGATTCATCGCTGAAGGAGTTAATCCATGCCTCGCGTCAAACGTGGTGTAACAGCCCGCGCTCGTCATAAAAAAGTTCTCGCACTGGCCAAGGGTTTCCGTGGTCGCCGCAAGAACGTGTTCCGCATCGCCAAACAGGCTGTCATGAAGGCTGGGCAGTATGCCTACCGCGACCGCCGTGCCAAGAAGCGTGAGTTCCGCCGTCTGTGGATCGCACGTATCAACGCCGGTAGCCGTGCTTTGGGCCTGACCTACAGCAAGTTCATCGCTGGCATCAAGAAGGCATCGATCGAGATCGACCGTAAGGTGCTGGCCGACATGGCCGTCAACGACCCGGCAGCTTTTGCCAGCATCGTTGAAAAGGCCAAGGCTCAACTGGCTGCTTGATTTTCAAGCAATCAGCAAGATGCTGCGCCCGACTGCTTCCGTTCAGGGCAACCTGAACGGGCAGGCGGGTGATTCAAAGGCCAACCGGGTGTTGGCCTTTTTTTTTGACACAAGACAATGAACGATCCCCATAGCGACCTGCAGGCACTGGTTCAATCAGCCCAAGAGGCTTTTGTTGAGGCCACAACCCCGGCTGACCTGGAGAACGCCAAGGCGCGCTTCCTGGGCAAGTCGGGCAGCGTGACCGAGCTGCTCAAGGGCATGGGGGCACTCACTCCCGAAGAGAAGAAGACCCGTGGTGCCGCGATCAACCAGGCCAAGCAGCGGGTCGAGGCCGCGCTCACCGAGCGCCGTCAGGCCCTGTTGGATGCCGAACTGGCGCAGCAATTGCGCGCCGAAAGCCTGGACGTGACCCTGCCGGGTCGCCGTCGCGGCGAAGGCGGTCTGCACCCGGTTTCCCTGAGCATCGAGCGCATCGAAGGCATCTTCGGCTCGATGGGTTTTGCCGTGGCCGATGGCCCCGAGATCGAGACCGACTGGTTCAACTTCACGGCGCTCAACACGCCGGAAGATCACCCCGCACGCTCAATGCACGACACTTTCTATGTGGACGGTGGTCACCTGCTGCGCACGCACACCAGCCCGATGCAGGTGCGCTACGCCGTGCAGCACGTTCAGCGTCACGCCCAGGCGATGGCCCAGGGCGAGCGCATGCCCGATCTGCGCGTCATCGCGCCGGGCCGTACCTACCGTGTGGACAGCGACGCCACACACTCGCCCATGTTCCACCAGTGCGAAGGTCTGTGGATTGGCGAGAACGTCAGCTTCACCGACCTGAAGGCCATGCTGGGGGACTTTTTCAGCACCTTCTTCGAAACCGACGAACTGGACATCCGTTTCCGTCCGTCCTTCTTCCCCTTCACCGAGCCGTCGGCCGAGGTGGACATCGCTTTTGCGTCAGGCCCGCTCAAGGGCCGCTGGCTGGAAGTGGGTGGGGCAGGGCAGGTGCACCCGAACGTGGTGCGCAACTATGGGCTGGATCCCGAGCACTACATCGGCTTCGCCTTCGGCCTTGGCCCAGATCGCCTGACGATGCTGCGCTATGGCGTCAACGACCTGCGCCTGTTCTTCGAAGGCGATCTGCGCTTCCTGCAGCAGTTCCAGTAAAGGACCCGCCATGAGTACCGCCACCTCGATCCGCACCTGGGCCGCAAAGGCCTTGAACCAGCCTGTGGTGCCGTTCTCTTACGACCCCGGTCCCTTGGGGGCGGAAGACGTCGAGATCCGTGTCGAGCACTGCGGTCTGTGCCACTCTGACCTGTCGGTGATCGACGGCGAGTGGGGGCCGGCCGCCTATCCCGTCGTGGGCGGGCACGAGGTCATCGGTACCGTGGTGGCTCTCGGCCAGCAGGCGCGTGGCCTGAAGCTGGGTCAGCGTGTCGGGCTTGGCTGGATGAGTGGCAGTTGCATGGCCTGTCCGCCGTGCCTGAGCGGGCAGCCGCAGATGTGCCGTGCCGGCGTGCCCACCATCATCGGGCACCACGGCGGCTTTGCCGAGCGCGTGCGCGCGCACTGGCTGTGGACCGCACCGATTCCCGAGGGGCTGGACCCCAAGGACGCCGGCCCCTTGCTGTGCGGTGGCGTGACCGTGTTTTCGCCGTTCCTCAACTTCAACATCAAGCCGACGCACCGCGTGGGTGTGGTGGGCATCGGTGGACTGGGCCACCTGGCCTTGCAGTTTGCACGGGCCTGGGGATGCGAGGTCACGGCCTTCACGTCCAGCGATTCCAAGCGCGACGAGGCCTTGCAAATGGGCGCTCACCATGTGGTCTCCAGCGTGGACGCGACGGCCATGAAGGCCCTGCGCGGTCGCCTCGACATGGTGCTGGTCACCGTGAACGTGATGCTCAACTGGAAGGCCTTGATGAGCACGCTGGCACCCAATGGCCGTCTGCACCTGGTGGGCGTGCTGCCTCAGCCCATGGAGGTCGAGGCTGGCTCGCTGATCGGTGGTCAGCGCAGTGTGTCGGGCTCGCCCACCGGTTCGCGCCAGGACATTGACACGATGCTGGAATTCGCAGCCCGCCATGGCATCAAGCCGCAAACCGAACATTTCCCGATGAGCCGCCTCAACGATGCGCTGGATCACCTGCGCGCCGGCAAGGCTCGTTACCGTGTGGTGCTGGACGCCGATTTCGAGCAGGCCTGAGCCCGCTCTTCGTGACCCTTCCTCACCCTCGCACGGTTCACTGAACACAGATACCCAAGGATCCCTGACATGCAATTCCCCGAGTCCTGGCTGCGCAGTTTCTGCAACCCCGACCTGAGCACGCAGCAACTGGCTGACCTGCTGACCATGGCCGGTCTGGAAGTGGAAGAGCTGCAACCCGTGGCCCCGGCCTTCACGGGTGTGGTGGTGGCGCAGGTGCTGGAAGTGGCCAAGCACCCGGATGCCGACCGCCTGAACGTGTGCAAGGTGGATGCCGGCATCGGTGAGGTGCTGCAGATCGTCTGCGGTGCCCCCAATGTGCGCCCGGGCATCAAGATCCCGTGTGCCACGGTGGGGGCTGAGCTGCCTCCGGGTGCCGACGGCAAGGTCTTCAAGATCAAGCTGGGCAAGCTGCGTGGCGTGGAAAGCCAGGGCATGCTGTGTTCGGCCCGTGAACTGGGCATTTCGGAAGAGTCCAATGGCCTGCACATCCTGGCCGAGGATGCACCCATCGGCGTGAACATCCGCGAGCACCTCAAGCTCGACGATACCCTCTTCACCCTCAAGCTCACCCCCAACCTGGCGCATTGCCTGAGCGTGGCCGGCATCGCCCGCGAGGTCTCGGCCTTGACCGGTGCGCCGCTGACCCTGCCGTCCATCGAGCCGGTCAAGCCAGGCGTCGAAGCCGCGCTGAAGGTCACCGTGCAGGCACCCGAGCTGTGTGGTCGCTTTGCCGGCCGCGTCATCCAGGGTGTCAATCCGCAGGCGGCGACGCCTGACTGGATGGTCGAACGCCTGGCGCGTTGCGGCCAGCGTTCGGTGTCGGCGCTGGTCGACATCTCCAACTACGTGATGTTCGAGCTAGGTCAGCCCTCGCATGTGTTCGACCTGGACAAGATCCAGGGCGAGCTGCAGGTGCGCTGGGCGCAGCCTGGTGAAACGCTCAAGCTGCTCAACGGCAACACCGTGACCCTGGACGAACAGGTCGGTGTGATCGCTGCGGGTGCCCAGGTCGAGTCGCTGGCCGGCATCATGGGCGGGGACGAGACCGCCGTGGGTGACGACACCCGCAACGTCTATCTGGAGGCCGCTTTCTGGTGGCCCAAGGCGATTGCCGGGCGTGCCCGCCGCTACAACTTCTCGACCGACGCCTCGCACCGCTTCGAGCGTGGTGTGGACCCGGCACCCACGGTTCAGTATCTGGAGCGCATCACCCAGCTGATCCTGGACATCTGCGGTGGGCAGGCCGGTGCCGTGGACGACCAGATCCTCAAGGCCGCTGAGCGCAAGCCGGTGACGCTGCGTCTGTCGCGCGCCCAGCGTGTGATCGGCATGCCGGTCACGCTGGCCGAGTGCCAGACTGTGCTCCATCGCCTGGGCCTGCCTTACAGCACGGTCGCGCGCGGTGAGGACACCGACCTCGTAGTGACACCGCCGAGCTGGCGCTTCGACCTGCAGATCGAGGAAGACCTGATCGAAGAAGTGGTGCGCGTGATCGGCTTTGACAAGTTGCCCAAGCGTGCGCCGCTGGCCCCCGTGACCCCCTTGGTGCTGCCGGAAGCGCGTCGCAGCCTGCACACGGTGCGCCATGGAGTGGCCGCGCGCGGTTATCAGGAAGTCATCACCTTCAGCTTCGTGGAAGAGCGCTGGGAAGCTGACTTTGCCGGCAACGCCCAACCCATCCGTGTGCTCAACCCGATTGCCAGCCCGCTGTCCGTGATGCGCTCGACGCTGATCGGCAGCCTGGTCGAGGTGCTCAAGACCAACCTGTCGCGCAAGGCCGAGCGCGTGCGCCTGTTTGAGGTGGGCCGCGTGTTCAAGCGCGACGCGACGGTGCCGGACAGCAACCTGACAGTGGCCGGCTTCGACCAGCCCGTGCGCGTGAGTGGTCTGGCCTACGGCCCGGCCGATGCTCTGCAGTGGGGTGCAGCCGCGCGCAACGTTGATTTCTTTGATGTAAAGGGCGATGTCGAGGCACTGCTGGCACCGCGTCAGGCCACGTTTGTCGCGGCTGAACATCCCGCCTTCCACCCGGGCCGTTGCGCTCAGGTGCTGGTGGCGGGGCAGTCGGTGGGCTTTGTTGGCGAATTGCACCCGAAATGGCGTCAGGCCTACGACCTGCCTTTGGCACCGGTGCTGTTTGAGTTGGATGCCAGCGTGCTGAGTCAGCGTGTGGTGCCGGCCTTCCAGTCGGTGCCGCGCATGCAGTCGGTGTACCGTGACCTGGCCCTGGTGGTCAGCGACACGACGGCCCACGATGCCGTGATCGCTGCCGTCACAAAGGCCGCGACCGATGGCCTGGTGCGTGGTGCCCGCCTGTTCGACATCTACAAGCCCAAGACCCCGGTGGCGGGCATGGCCGAGCACGAACGCAGCCTGGCCGTGCGGGTGGAGTTGCGTGACGACGAGCAGACCCTGACCGATGAACGCATCGATGCGGCCATGCAGGCGGTGTTGGCAGCGGTGGGCTCGGCAGTGGGTGCGCGCGTTCGCGCTTGAGGCCAGGGAGGGCCGTGGACATGAATGACAAGATCAGCGATCTGACCCTGCTGCTGCCGACCATTGAAACGCCCACGCTGACCAAGGCCGAGCTGTCGGAGATGCTCTTCGATCGGCTGGGACTCAACAAGCGTGAGTCCAAGGACATGGTCGAAGCCTTCTTCGAGTCGGTGCAGGGTGCTTTGGTTGAAGGGCAGGATGTGAAGCTGTCGGGCTTTGGCAACTTTCAGATCCGCCGCAAGGCACCACGCCCAGGGCGTAATCCGCGTACGGGTGAGGTCATTCCGATTGAGGCGCGTAACGTTGTGACTTTTCACGCAAGCCAGAAGCTCAAGAGTCTGGTGCAGGGTGACGTTCCTTCCGACGAAGACTTGGAGTAAAGTCTGAAGCCTTTGTCCGCTGGAGGTGATGCGGGCAGAGTTTTTTGCTTTTAGGGACCCATGGACCGCGTTGACAGCACTTTGCCGCCCATTCCTGCCAAACGCTACTTCACCATCGGTGAGGTGAGTGAGTTGTGTCTGGTCAAGCCCTATGTGCTGCGGTATTGGGAGCAGGAGTTTGTCCAGCTCAAACCGATGAAGCGCCGGGGCAATCGACGTTACTACCAGCACCACGAGGTGTTGTTGATCCGTCGCATTCGCGAACTTTTGTATGAACAGGGGTTCACGATCAGCGGGGCGCGCAATCAGCTGTCTGAGGGGGGCTCTCATGGGCCATCGCACGGGCTGACGCATGATGCGCGCGATGAAGACTTGCCGATGGATCAGGTGTGGGCGACATCAACTTTGGGTTTGCCTGCGCAGGCAACTCACGCTGCAGGATCCTCTGCATACAGTCGTCCGTTGCAGGCAAGCTTGCCTGCGGCTTCAGGTGTCGCCTGGGGGGCACCCGATCTGATGGCGATGGAAGCGGTCGATGCCCAGACCGTGCTGGCGTTGCGCGAAGCCTTGACATCGATTCGCGACTTGTTGTCCTGATGCAAAAGATTTGAAAGACCTTGAAAAACAAGGCCGGTCCGGCATATAATTTGATTCTTGTCGGGGCGTAGCGCAGCCTGGTAGCGCACTTGCATGGGGTGCAAGGGGTCGCGAGTTCGAATCCCGCCGCCCCGACCAAGA
>JAGOKC010000109.1 GCA_017994835.1 Aquabacterium sp.
CACACGTGGGGCAAGTTCGTTTTCACGGGGATCGGTCTGGGACTGCTGATCGGGGTGACGCTCGTCATGGCCGGGGTCTATCGCGGCATGGTCGATGACGGCAAAGCCTTGCTCAACAACAGCGGGGCTGATCTGTGGGTGGTGCAAAAGGACACCTTGGGTCCGTATGCGGAATCGTCCAGCATCAACGACGACGTGTACCGCGCGGTGCGGGCCATGCCTGGTGTCGCGCAGGCGGCCAACGTGACCTACCTGACCATGCAGGTGCGCAAGGCCGATGGCGGGCGAGAGCAGGATGTGCGCGCCATGGTGGTGGGCATTGCGCCGGGGCAACCGGGCCTCACGCCGGGCTGGCCACCTTACCTCGTGGCGGGCAGGCAGATCACGCGCGGCCACTACGAGGCGGTGGCCGACATCGCATCAGGGTTCAAGCTGGGCGAGCGCATCGGCATTCGCAGAGGGCACTACACCGTGGTGGGCCTGACGCGCCGCACGGTCTCATCCAGTGGCGACCCGATGATCTTCATTCCCCTCAAGGACGCCCAGGAGGCCCAGTTCCTCAAGGACAACGATGCCATCTGGCAGAGCCGTCGTCGCACCGAGGCCAACCCGGTCTTCAACCGGCCAGGCGTGCCCGGCTTGCTCGATGCCGTGATCGCATCACAGAGCACCAATGCCTTTGTCAATGCGGTGTTGGTGACGCTCAAGCCCGGTCATGCCTCGGAGGAGGTGGCCGAGTCCATCCGACGCTGGAAGCGCCTGACGGTCTACACGCGGGCGCAGATGGAGGGGATTCTCATCGGCAAGTTGATTGCCACCTCGGCCAAGCAGATCGGGATGTTCCTGGTCATTCTGGGTGTGGTCAGCGCCGCCATCGTGGCCTTCATCATCTACACCCTGACGATGGACAAGATTCGAGAGATTGCTGTGCTCAAGCTCATCGGCACGCGCAACCTGACCATTGCCTCGATGATCATGCAGCAGGCCCTGGCGCTGGGCGTGATCGGGTTCGTGGTGGGCAAGATCACGGCCACCTTTGCGGCCCCGCTGTTTCCGAAGTACGTGCTGCTGATGCCACTCGATTCCGTCGTGGGCTTTTTTGCCGTGCTGGCGATCTGTGTGCTGGCCAGTCTGGTGGCCATTCGCATGGCGCTCAAGGTCGATCCGGCCGAAGCGATTGGAGGTTGACATGCGCGGCAAAGGCATTCGCCTGGAAGGGCTGAGAAAGCGCTATGGCGAGGGCGACACCGCCGTCGATGCCTTGAAGGGCGTGGACATGGAGGTGGCCCCCGGCGAGGTGGTGGGGCTCATCGGCCCGTCAGGTTCGGGCAAGAGCACCTTGCTCAAGTGCCTGGGCGCAGTGATCGACCCGACTGCGGGGCGCATGATGTTGGGCGACGAGGTGATCTACGACAACGGCTGGAAGGTGCGCGACCTGCGCGCCTTGCGGCGCGACAAGATCGGCTTTGTGTTCCAGGCACCGTACCTGATTCCTTTTCTTGATGTCACCGACAACGTGGCCTTGCTGCGCATGCTGGCCGGGGTCAAGAACCAGGAGGCCCGGCAGCAGGCGCTGGACTTGCTCACGGCGCTGGATGTGCAGCATCGCGCCAGCGCCATGCCGTCGCAGTTGTCAGGCGGGGAGCAGCAGCGCGTGGCCATTGCACGGGGCCTGGTCAACCGGCCCCCGGTGATCTTGGCGGACGAGCCAACCGCTCCGCTCGACTCCGAGCGCGCCATGTCGGTGATACGCATCCTCAACGAGATGGCGCAGAAATACGAAACCGCCATCATTGTGGTCACGCATGATGAGAAAATCATCCCGACCTTCAAGCGCATCTATCACATTCGTGATGGGGTGACCCACGAGGAAGTCGGTTTAGGACGAGACACATGAGAAAACAGGTTTACGACGCGCTTGTCTTGCTGGTGGTTGTCGCCGTGGGTGCCGGCGGCGCTTTGTGGTTTGCGCACGGGGACGGGGATCACGCTGCTGTGCACAGCCACGCGCACGAGACACCGGCGCAGTTGACGCTGAATGCAGGGCAGAAGTGGGCCACCGATGCATCGCTTCGCACAGGCATGCAAAAGATCCGCGAGTTGATCGCACCGGTGGTGGCGGTGCCTGCTGGCAATGCGCTGGACCCACAGCAAGCCCGTCAGTTGAGCGACGGTGTGCAGGCGCAGGTGAGTTTTCTGATCAGCCACTGCAAGCTTGACCCGAAGGCCGACGCGGTGTTGCACGTGCTGATTGCCGACTTGCTCAAGGGTGCTGAGTTGCTGAAGAAGCCCGATACCGGGTCAGAGGGGATGAACCTGGTGCTGCGGGTTCTGGATCAGTACCCACAGTATTTTGATCATGCCGGGTGGGTAGGGTTGGCTCGCTGATACAGGGCAGGGATGTTTTCGGCAGGCAGTGGCCTGCTGAACAGGAAGCCTTGCAACAGATCGCAGCCAGCCTGCACGAGCAGGTCTCGCTGCGCTTCGGTCTCGACGCCCTCGGCCACAGTCTGGAGGCGCAGGTTGCGCGCCAGGCTGATGATGCTCCGAACGATGGCGGCCGCATCGGTGTTCTCGCTCATGTCCTGCACGAACGAGCGGTCGATCTTGATCTGGTCAATCGGGAAACGACGCAGGTAAGCCAGTGAGGAGTAGCCGGTGCCGAAATCGTCCACAGAGATCTGCACACCCTGTTTCTTGAGCTCGTTGAGGATGTCCGTGGCGACATCGGCATCGTCCATCACGGCGCTCTCGGTGATTTCAAGTTTGAGCAAGCGTGGTGGCAACTCGCTCTCTGCCAGGCACTTGCGCACCATGTCTGCGAGGTTGTGATCGCGGAACTGGCGTGTGGACAAATTGACCGCCACGCGCATCTCCATGCCGCTCAACTGCCAGCGCCTGGCCTGCATGCAGGCAGTGCGCAGGACCCATTCGCCAATCGGCAGGATCAATCCGGTTTGCTCGGCAATCGGGATGAACTCAGCTGGTGAGATCAAGCCGCCATCGTCGGTGCGCCAGCGCAACAATGCTTCCGCATCAGAAACCTCACCGGTCGTCAGATTGAGCATGGGCTGGTAGTGCAGGATCAACTCGTTGTGCCCCAGGGCGCGGTGCAGGCCCGATTCCAGCTCCAACCTGCGCATGGCCTCGGCATTCATGTCGCCGGTATAAAACCGGAACGTGTTGCCGCCATGGTGTTTGGCCTTGTACATGGCCGCATCGGCATTGCGCAGCAAGGTGTCGTAGTCGTCCCCATCGGTTGGAAATACGCTCATGCCG
Source organism: Aquabacterium sp. (assembly GCA_017994835.1). Classification (GTDB taxonomy): domain Bacteria; phylum Pseudomonadota; class Gammaproteobacteria; order Burkholderiales; family Burkholderiaceae_C; genus Aquabacterium. Next base: position 3,280 of record JAGOKC010000109.1, read on the forward strand.
ATGCTGCCGGAAATGTCGATTGCCCGCCCGCCCGCTGAAATCGACTGGGCGATGGCCTGCAGCACCTTGTTGGCCATCAACGTCGCATCTTGCAGGCTGGCCATGTCGGACACGACCAGCACGAACTCATCGCCACCCAAACGGGCCAGTGTGTCGTGTTCACGGATGCAACCAGCAATGCGGTCGGCAAGAGTGCGCAAAATGTTGTCACCCGAGCCATGTCCCAAGCTGTCGTTGATGCGCTTGAAGTTGTCAAGGTCGATGAACAGCAAGGCCACAAATCGCTTGTGGTGCAAGGCATAGGCAATGGCCTGTTCGGTGCGGTCACGCAGCAGGCTCCGGCTCGCAAGCCCCGTCAAGGCGTCCTGGTTGTTCTGGCGTTCGAGTTGTTCTTCATACTGTTTTTGCTCCGTGATGTCGTTGATGATGCCAACAAAGTGAGTGGCCTGTCGGTCGGCATCGAGCACCGGCGAGATCGTCAGTTCGTTCCAGAACAGGCTGCCATCCTTGCGATAGCTCTTGAGCATGGCCTTGCCATCACGCACTTCACGCAGCGCGGAATTGATCTCGGCATCGCCGAATTGTGCGTGCTCGGTACCCCTCAAAAAACGCGGATCACGCCCGATGACCTCGCTGCGGGGGTAGCCCGTGATGTGTTCGAACGCCGGGTTGACGTAAATGATGAGGTTGCCCTCAGGGCGAATCGCCGTGATCATGATGCCGTTGGCCGACGCCTCGACGGCACGGCTGGTCAGGCGGTGTGCTTCTTCGCTTTGGCGCAGTTTTTCTTCTGCGATGCGGCGCTTGCGCTCCATTTCAAAATTGGCCAAGGCAAAGGACACATTGCTGGCCATTTCAATGACCAGTTCGCGCAGTGCGTCATCGAAATAGTCGGTGTCGCCCGCAAAGAAAGTCATCGCACCCACGATGCGTGCATCGACGTGCAGCGGGCAGGAGATGGCGGATCGCAGTCCGGCGTCGATCAGTTCGTGCTGGATCGGTTTGAGTGCGGGGTCGTTGGACAGATCATTGCAGACATAGATGCAATCGCCACCAAGTGCGATTTCAACGGGTGTGCGGCGTGGACCGTTGATGTTGAAGGTGCGCATGGCGGTGAACCATTTGTCGCACGGGCCGCTGCTTGCCACGGGTTTGATCTCACCGCTGTCTGCATCAAGCAGGCCCACCCAGGCCATGGTCAAACCACCCAATTCGACTGCTGTGCGACTGACGGTGCGGAACAGATCGTCCTGGCCAACGAGATGGACGATGGCGTGGTTGGTCTCGGACAGGGCACGGTACAAGAGGTTGATGCGCTGGATGTGATGCTCGGATGCGGCCAGCTCTGCGATGTGACGCTCCAGCAAATCGCTTTTTTCGGCCAGTTTGCTCACCAGTACTTCGCTGTGGTGACGCATGGCGGTGTCATCGTCGAGGACTGGGGTGCCCCGTGGCAGTACCCCGCCCTGAGCCTGGGCCAGTACCTCATGCAGTCGTTGCATGAAGGCCTCTGGCTCGGCGGGTTTGAGCATGAAGGCATCGGCCCCCAGATCAAGGGCAAGCCGCTCGTCCTTGGGTTCTGTGTAGGTGGCGGTGTACACAATGAAGGGAATGGGCGACAGTGTGGCGTCGGCCTTCCATTCGCGCAGCAAGCTGTATCCGTCCATCACGGGCATCAGCAGGTCGCTGATGATCACGTCTGGTGCCTTTTGCCGCGCGGCCAGCAGTGCCTGTGCGCCATTGTCGGCAACGCTCACGTCAAAGCCGTGTCCGGTCAGCAGCGAACACAGCAAATAGCGGTTTTCTTCGCGGTCATCAACCACCAGTGCGCGCGTCATGGGCCTGGCTCCAGGTAGGCTTCCACTTGTCCTGCAAAGGTTTCGGGGTTGATGGGTTTTTCGATGTAACCATTGCAACCCGCCTCAAGGCAGTGCTCCCGATCTCCTGGCATGGCGTAGGACGTGACGGCCACGATCGGCACATCAGCGAGTTTCGGATTCAAACGCAAGCGGCGCGCCACTTCGTAGCCATCCATGCCTGGCAACTGGATGTCGAGCAAGATCAGCACGGGTGCACCTGCATCGGCCAGTGCGAGGCCGCTAGGGCCGTCGATGCCGTGCTCAACGTCCCATCCGCGCGCCTCCATCAGGTAGGTGACCAGATAGCGATTTTGCTCATTGTCTTCGATCAACAGGATGCGCTTGTTCATGTTCCGCTCCCGTTGCTGCTTGCATTGCGATCGAGTGGCAACGTCACACTGAACACGCTGCCTTCGCCGAAACGGCTCTCGACTTCGATGCGCCCGCCCATCAACGCTGCCAAACGTTGACAGATGGCCAACCCCAGACCCGTACCCTCATGGCGACGGGTCAGGGC
>JAGOKC010000110.1 GCA_017994835.1 Aquabacterium sp.
TTTGCCCATCGCGCTGGCGTTGGGGTGCACGCATTTCCGCGCCTTGCTGGACGGCGCACACGCCATGGATGTGCACTTTGCAACCGCCCCGCCGGCCTCCAACTTGCCGCTGTGGCTGGGTTTGCTGGACGTCTGGTATCGCAATTTCAAAGGCTACACCAGCCGTTGCGTGGCCCCCTACCACCACGGGTTGCGCCGTTTGCCGGCCTACTTGCAGCAGTTGGTGATGGAGAGCAATGGCAAGAGCGTGGACCGTGAGGGTCGTCCGCTGACCTATGCCACCAGCGAGGTGGTGTGGGGTGAGCCGGGTGTCAACGGGCAGCATGCGTTTTTCCAGATGCTGCACCAGGGCACCGATGTGATTCCGGTGGAGTTCATTTTGTTCAAGCGCCTGCCCTTGCGGGAGGCCGGGCAACTGTCCATCACAGTGCAGGACATGCTGCACCGTCAGCACCAGATGCTGCTGGCCAACGGGATGGCGCAGGCCCAGGCGCTGATGTGGGGCAAGACCACCGAGCAGGCTGCGCTGGAGTCGCCCCCCACGGCCAACAAGCAGTTGCCACCCCAGGTGATTGCGCGGCACCGAACCTTCCCCGGCAATCGCCCAAGTCTGACCATGGTGATTGACGCGCTGACCCCGCGATCATTGGGAGCCTTGATTGCCCTTTATGAGCACCGCGTGCTGGTCAGTGGGGCGCTGTGGGGGATCAACTCGTTTGACCAGTGGGGTGTCGAGTTGGGCAAGACCATGAGCAACGACCTGCTGCCGCGTCTGGACAGCGGCGACGTGAGCGACCTGGATCCGGCAACGGCCGCGATGATCGCGCGACTGCGCGGAGCCTGAACGGACCCCTGACAACGTACTTCTTGCCAGGAGCGCCAGGGGTATCAGGCCTCGGCCACCTCGGTGAGAGCCTTGCGCATTTTCTTCATGGCGGCCACTTCGATCTGGCGGATGCGCTCGGCGCTGACGCCGTATTCGGCGGCCAGGTCATGCAGCGTCATGCCGCCGGAGCCGTCGTCGTTGACCTGCAACCAGCGTTCTTCAACGATGCGGCGGCTGCGCGCGTCGAGCTGGTCGAGGGCCAGGGCGATGCCATCGCTGGCCAGCCAGTCGCGGCGGTGGGCTTCGATGACGCGGGTGGGTTCGTGCACCTCGTCGGCCAGGTAGGCCAGCGGGGCCACGGGGGCATCGCCATGGTCATCGGTCGGGGCTTCGAGGGCCACGTCGCCGCCCGCCATGCGGGTTTCCATCTCGATGACGTCTTCCGGGCGGACGTTGAGCTCGGTGGCCATGCGCTGGATGTCGTGCTCGGACAGGCAGGTGCGGCCCACGTTGACGGCGTCGGCTTCACCCTTGAACTGGTGCTTGAGCGAGCGCAGGTTGAAAAACAGCTTGCGCTGGGCCTTGGTGGTGGCCACCTTGACCATGCGCCAGTTTTTCAGGATGTACTCGTGGATCTCGGCCTTGATCCAGTGCATGGCGTAGCTCACCAGGCGCACGCCCTGATCAGGGTCGAAGCGCTTGACGGCTTTCATCAGACCAACGTTGCCTTCCTGGATCAGGTCGCCTTGAGGCAGACCGTAGCCCAGGTACTGGCGGGAAATCGACACCACCAGACGCAGGTGCGAGAGCACCAGACGGGACGCGGCCTGCAGATCTTGCTGGTCACGCAAACGACGCGCCAGGGACTGCTCCTCTTCGGGCTCCAGCATGGGGATGGCCTGCACCGCGCGGATGTACGCGTCCAGGTTGCCCAGTGAGGGCACCACACTCCAGGGGTCACGGGGGGCAAGGGCGGTCGTCAGGGTCATGGCTGGTCCTTTCGTGGATCCTTCACGAACAATGTTAGCACTCGCGTCAGTAGAGTGCCAATGCCCGCGAAAGTTCCCCTGATCTCGGGTGGGGTGCCACTGGTTTTCCGTCATCCGCTGTCGCGCCATCACCCTCATAATTGAGTACATGCAGTAGATGGGTTCGTGATGGTTTCAATGCCTTTGTTGCGTTTTTTAGGGTGGTCTAGGGGCCTGGGTCTGGGTTGCTTGCTGATCGGGTTCGCCGGGTCTGGCGCGCATGCGGGTGCGCGCGCGCCGACCGAGGAAGACTACTTTGCCAACGTCCCGGTGGTGCTGACGGCCAGCCGACTGGATCAACCCCTGAACGAAGCACCGGGGGCGATCACGGTCATTGACCGCCGCACGATCCGGCTGTCGGGGGCGCGCACGCTGGTCGAGGTGATGCGTCTGGTGCCGGGTTACCTGGCTGGTGGCTGGAACGGGGCCAATCCGCTGGCCTCGTATCACATCCCGATTGACGACTATGGCACGCGCAATCTGGTCTTGATTGACGGTCGCTCGGTGTACGCCAGCAGTTACCTGGGTGATACGCACCGGGGCATGATGGACGTGATGCTCGAAGACATCGAGCGCATCGAAGTGCTGCGCGGTGCCAATTCGGCGGCCTATGGCGCGAATGCGATGTTCGGGGTGATCAACATCATCACCCGCCACAGTGCCGACACGGTGGGCGGGGAGTTGTCGGTGAGCTCGGGAGACAACGGCATCCGCGACCGGCGTGCCCGCATTGGCGTGGGTGATGAAACGGCCAGTTTCCGGCTGTCGGTGGGTGAGCAGCGTGACAAGGGCTACCTCAACGCCTACGATGACAGGCGGCTGGGACAGGCGAACCTGAGGGCCGATTTCAAGCCCACCTCCACCGATGATGTGATGGTGGCGATGGGGGTGTCGTATCTCGATGGTGGCGAAGGCTACTCGGCGACGGACATGGGCAACCCGTTCCACACCGTTCGCACCCAGGACACCCATGTGCAGGCCGAGTGGCGTCGGCAATTGAGTGAGCGCGATGAGCTCAAGGTGTTGGCCAATTTCATGGCAGACAAGCTGACCGATGTGGCGGCTGTGCCGGGCATGCCAGGCATGTTTCTGGACTACAGCGGCAGAGGGCACCGCACCAACGTCGAAGCTCAGTACAAGGTGACCTTGTCGGACCATGTGCGTGCCGTGATCGGGGCGGGCAGCAAGCAGGAGAAGGCGCAGTCCTATCCTTTGTATGCAACGTACGACTGGCCTTCGTTCAAGGAAGGCCGGGTGTTTGGAACGGTGGAGTGGCGTGTCACGCCGCAATGGCTGATCAATGCGGGTTTGTTTGTGGGTCAGCACAGCCGTGCTGGCACCTACACGGCACCGAGGTTCATGGTGAACTGGCTGCCCACGCCAGAGCACACGTTCCGAGTTGGTGTGACGGAATCCATCCGTGCACCCAACCTGTCAGAGTATGACGCCGATGTGCGCCTTTACGGTCCTGGGGGTGAGTTGCTGCTGCATGAGTACGGTGCTACAGGGCAGGTCAAACCGGAGGAGCTGCGCAGCACCGAGATCGGCTATGTGGGGCGGTTTCCGAGCCAGAATCTGACCATCGATGCACGCCTTTACCACGAGCGCATGGACGGGGTCATCAAGGTTCAGCGTTATGTGAGTCTTGAAACCGGGTTCAACACGCGCGACTACGTCAATCTGACAGGTTTGACCTTGGCGGGGCTGGAATATCAGTTGCGCTGGAAACCGTTTGATTCAACCGAGATATGGCTGAACCAGCACTTTTCCGATCTGAGTTGGGACAATCCGCGATGGAACAGGAATGATGAGCGTCGCCCACCACAGCATGCCACCTTGATCGGGGTGTTCCAGCAGTTACCGGGCGATCTGCAGTTGAGCGTGATCCATGAGCGGCTGGGCAGCATGACCTTCCGTGACCATCGCGACTGGATGGCGTTCGCGCATCGCACGGATGTGCGCCTGGCCTGTCCGTTCCGGATTGGGACGAGCAAGGCAGAACTTGCCTTCACGGTGCAGTCTGTTGAAGGCGATCGCTCGTTCTTCTTGACTCGGCGCAATTTTGAGCTGGCTCGCAAGAGTTTCGTGACCCTGCGCGTGGAGATGTGATCTGATCACCCGTCGCCAATCACTCGCTTTGGCTGTTGGTGTTGCCCTGCACACGGGGGCAGGACGGGTGTTGGCCGCAGGCGAAACGGTCTGGGTGTTGCCCTCGGATGTGTCGTGGGCTTATACCGAGGCAGCCACCACGTTGCAGTCTGAGTGGCGACAGGCGGCGCGAGGCAAGGATCTGGTGATTTTGAATGCGCGGGAGTTGCCCACGGGACCACCGCCGGTGGCTGTGGTGACCCTGGGTGCAAGTGCCTTGCGCCTGGTGATGGAGCGATCTGACGCCCAGGCTGACTGGGCGCGTATGCCGGTTCTGGCGGCGCTCTTGCCCAAAGATGGTTTTGCAGCGGTCTGGAAACGCCCTCCCGCCTGGGTGTCGGCCGCTTACCTCGACCAGGTCGTCGAGCGTTATTTGAACTTGATTCGCCGCACGATGCCGCGCCTGAGCAAGGTGGGGGTTGTGCTGCGCGAAGACGATGCCTTTCCCCGACAGGCCTGGCTGAAGGCGGCCCAGGATCGCGGCCTGCGACTGGTGATCGGCATGGTCGGCAAGGATGGTGAGTTGCATGGTGCCTTGCGCAACGTGCTGGCCGAAGCCGAGGTGTTGCTGATCTTGCCCGACAGTGCGGTGGCCGATGTGTCGGCCTTGCAGCACATGCTCATCATGGCGTATCGGCAACGTGTGCCAGTCGTGGGCTATTCTCCGGCGCTGGTCAAGGCCGGGGCAGCCATGGGTTTGTATGCCAGTCCGCAGCAGGCGGGACGTCAGGCAGCTGCCATGCTCAAGGGGGCTTTGAGCACGCCGACTGGCGTGTTGGCGTGGCCTAAATCCAGAATGGCCGATGAATTCACGGTGACCATCAATGAACAGGTGTGTCGATCACTGGGACTGGATGTGCCCGATGTGGCGGTGTTGACCGATGCCTTGCGGCGTGAGGAGGGCATGCGGTGAAGTTGGAACTGAGTGGCGTGCGCGTGCGCTTGTGGCTGGCGACGGCGTTGCCTGCGATGCTGGTGATTGCCTTGCTGGTGGTGGGGTTTGCTTCGCAGTACGGGGCCCGCATGTCGGAGGCGTTGAAAGACCGTGGCGTGGCGTCGGCACGGCAATTGGGCAGTGCGGCAGAGTTCAGCCTGTTTGCGGGTGACAGCGAAACGCTGGACCGTCTGGCCGATGCAGCCCTGCGCAGCGATGTGCAGTTGCGCGGCGTGAAGATCTACAGCCCACAGGGGCAGTTGAGGGCGAGGGCGGGGCAGATGCGGGCTGCTGTGCCGCGTCTGGATGGGGCACTTCAGGTCGTGCAATCTGAGCGCTCGCTGGTGGTGGCGCAACCCATTTATTCGACGGTGTCGCTGCCCGTCGATGACATCTATGCGCCCGTGCCGGATGTGTCGGCTGACATGCGTGCGACCGAGGCACGTTTGCTGGGCTACGCCGTGGTGGAGATGTCAATGCAGAGCTTGGCGCAGCAGCGTCGCGATCTGTTGATCTGGTCGCTGGCGACCGCCGTGGGTGGACTGATGCTGGCGGGGGTGATGGCCTCGGTGCTGTCGGATCTGGTGTCGGCCCAGATCGGGCGCATCAACCGTGTGGTGCAGGCCGTGGGCGAGGGGCAGTTGGGCGAGCGTGTGGACATGGCGCAAATTGGCATCATGCGGCCTCTGGCAGAGGGCATCAATGCGATGGTGGCGC
>JAGOKC010000111.1 GCA_017994835.1 Aquabacterium sp.
TGCGGTGGATCCAGCCCGTGGTCTTGCCCAGGCCATCGCCCACCTTGCTGGTCTTGCGCTGCAGCAGATAGATCTGGCGCGGCGCCTTGTCCAGATGCGCAGGCTTGATGCCACCGCGGTCCTTGTACTCCGAGTCAATGCCCCACTCTGCATTGAACTTGGCCAGGTTCAGCGCGGGGCTCTCACCTTCGTGCGTCAGGTACTCCGACACGTCAAAGCCGATGCCACCGGCACCGATCACGGCCACGTTCTTGCCCACCGGCTTCTTGTCGCGCAACACGTCCAGATAGCTCAGCACCTTCGGGTGGTCCACGCCCTCGATGGGCGGGGTGCGCGGCGTCACGCCGGTCGCCAGCAAGATCTCGTCAAAGCCACCCTGGACCAACTCGTCCACGCCCACACGGGTGTTGAACTGCGCCTTCACGCCCGCCAGCTTGATCTCGTTGCGGTAGTAACGCAGCGTCTCGTAAAACTCTTCCTTGCCCGGGATCTGCTTGGCAATGTTGAACTGCCCGCCCACATCTTCGCCAGCTTCAAACAGCGTGACCTCGTGGCCGCGTCGTGCCGCCGTCGTGGCCGCTGCCAAGCCCGCCGGGCCCGCGCCCACCACGGCGATGCGCTTCTTCGCGGTCACCGGCTCGATCATCAAAATCGTTTCATGGCAGGCACGCGGGTTCACCAGGCACGACGTGATCTTGCCACTGAAGGTGTGGTCCAGGCAGGCCTGGTTGCAGCCAATGCAGGTGTTGATCTCGTCGGCCTTGCCGGCAGCCGCCTTGTTCACGAACTCCGGATCGGCCAGCAGCGGACGCGCCATCGACACCATGTCGGCACAGCCCTCGGCCAGGATCTTCTCGCCCACTTCCGGCGTGTTGATGCGGTTGGTCGTGATCAGCGGGATCTTGACCTTGCCCTTCATCTTCTGCGTCACCCAGGCAAAGGCGCCGCGCGGCACGCTGGTGGCAATGGTCGGGATGCGCGCCTCGTGCCAGCCAATGCCGGTGTTGATGATCGTGGCACCTGCAGCTTCCACAGCCTGCGCCAACTGCACCACCTCGTCAAAGGTCGAGCCACCCTCCACCAGGTCCAGCATGGACAGGCGGTAGATGATGATGAAGTTCGGGCCCACGCGCTCACGCGTGCGGCGCACGATCTCCACCGGGAAGCGCATGCGGTTTTCATACGCACCGCCCCACTCGTCGTCACGCTGGTTGGTGCGCGATGCGATGAACTCATTGATCAGGTAGCCCTCGGAGCCCATGATTTCCACGCCGTCGTAGCCGGCCTTCTGGGCCATGGCCGCGCTGTGCGCGTAGTCGTTGATCGTGCGCTCCACCTCTTCCGTGGTCAGCGCGCGCGGCGGCATCGGCGAAATCGGCGCCTTGATGGCACTGGGCGCCACCAGACCGGGGTGGTACGCATAGCGGCCAAAGTGCAGGATCTGCATCGCAATCTTGCCGCCGGCCGCGTGCACGGCGTCCGTCACCACCTTGTGCTTTTCCGCTTCCTCTTCCGTGGCCATGCGCGCACCACCGGGATACGGGCGGCCGTCGTCGTTCGGGGCAATGCCGCCCGTCACCATCAGGGCCACGCCCCCACGGGCGCGCTCGGCGTAGAACTCGGCCATGCGCTCGAAACCATCCTTGGCCTCCTCCAAGCCCACGTGCATCGAGCCCATCAGGACACGGTTGCGCAGCGTGGTGAAGCCCAGGTCAAGCGGTTGCAGAAGATGGGGGTAAGCGCTCATGGGATGACTCTCTCTTGAGTGACAAAAACGGTGGGTAAAAAGGGACACATTCGGACAACGCAACTATGCAACCAGTTGCATGCGAGCATATTAGGGGATTCGCGACCCGTATGCAACTGGTTGCATAGTCAAGCCAACACACTTAGACTCAAGGCATGTCGCTCTCCCATGCCTTGATGACGTCCCTGCTGGAAAAATCGTCCTCAGGCTACGACCTCGCCCGCCGTTTTGACAAGTCCATCGGCTACTTCTGGCGCGCCACCCACCAGCAAATCTACCGCGAACTCGCCCGCATGGAAAAAGCCGGCTGGATCGCCTCCGAAGCCGCGCCCGATGGCGGCCGCACCCGCAAAAAAATCTACCAGGTGCTCGACGCCGGCCGCACCGAGTTAGAGCGTTGGGCGCGTGAACCCGCCCCGCTGGTGGACATGCGCGACGAGTTCATGGTGCGCCTGCGCGCTGACGCCGTCATCGGCCCCGTCGGGTTGCATGCCGAGGTCGAGCGTCGTCTGGCCCTGCACACCACCAAGCTCGCCGCCTACCGCGCCATCGAAACCCGCGACTTTCCGGCCGACAAAGTGCTCACCCGCGAGGCCCGCATCCAGCACCTCATCCTGCAAACCGGGATCATGTACGAGCAAAGCTGGGTGCACTGGTGCGACAACGCCCTCACCGTGCTCCAGCAAGACGAGCCCGCCTGTTAACGCAGCACCTCAAGGCTCCCGGCGTGTGAACCAGGCCAGGTCAAAGGGCACACGCAAACGTGCATCAACGATCGTCATCGGAACCGGTTCCTGCGGGCCGAACAAGCGGAACGCCGTCTGCATCTGCATTTTTGCCACGATGTCACCCTGCACCTGCGGGCGCAACGCCAACACCGTGTCCACCGGCACACTCAGTTGCTCGCGCAACTCACCGCTGATCGTCACATCCAGGTTCAAGGGCAACTCGGCACGCACCGGCACCACCAGATGCACCGGCAACCGCAGTTGCACAGGCACCGTCACATCCAGCGGCGGCAACCAGCGAGACACTGGCGCATGCAAACGCGCCACGGTGGACACCAGCACCTCGTGGTCCACCCGCACATCGGCCGAAACCGGCAACACCGACTTCAGTTGCACCTGCGCCTGCACACTGTCATGCAGTTGCACTGGCACCATCTGCCTCACGGGCACATTCACCTTGAGCGCCTGAGGCAATTGCAAGCGCAAAGGCGTTGAAATCTCTGCCAGGGCCGGCAAGCCCGAGGGCAAGCGCAGCAGCACGGGCTGCTCCCGCACCGTGATATGACTTTCAAAGCGCGCGTAAAACCACATCACCCCGACGGCCATCAGCATCAGCCACACCAGCAACAACACGCCCCCCACCACGATCAGGGCCGCTGGACGGACCGGGCGATGCCAGCCGCGTGGAGATTTCGAAGCGGGCATGGCGATCAGATCAACCATCTCAACGCCCCCCCGTCTCCCGCCAACCCAGCGTCACCGCGTTGAACGGAACGGTCAAATCCATCAGGTTCAATCCCGCATCCACCGTGGGTTGCGGAAAAGTCAGGCGCGCACTCACAGGAGCCGTCAAAGGCACCGCCAACGCCTGGCGAATCGGCACCTGCGTCTCGATCACCGTGTCGATGTGCGCGCGCAACGGAGCCTGCATCGTCACCTGCGCCGTGCGCACCAGCGCCACCGGCAGATCATGGTGGATCGGAATGTTCATCTCGATCGGCACCGACGCCTTCACCGGCACCTTGCCCCGTATGGGCAGGGTCATGGCGATGCCCAAAACCTTCGTTTGAACCTGGGTGTCCAGATCGATCACCTGGTCCACCTCGACCACCTGCTTGACCGGCACCATCAACCGGATCGGCACCACCGTGTCGATGCTCACCGTCATCGGCACCGCCTGCTTCAGCGCAATGTCCAAGGACTGCTTGATCGGCACACGCAGCGGCACCGTCTGGTCCACCTGCACCTGCACCCGTCGGCTCACCTCGGCCTCCACGGCCAGTTCCTTTGGCAAGCGAATCCGCACGTCCTGCTCCTGCAGAACCACACGGGCTGCCAGATTCTGCCAAGCCCACCAACCTGCTGCCAACGCCACGGCACACATCAGCAACAACAAGGTCGCCGACGTCAGGATCAGATGCTTCCAGGTCACCGCATGACCATAGATCGCCAGCATCGGGCCAGCGTTCGCCGCCACATCGGCACCCTGCAAAGGAGAAGAAGAAGGATTCTGGTTCACGCACCGACTATGCCATGCCCTGCCGACTAAAATGGGCAGCCTGTACGAAGCCTGTGTCGCCCATGAACCCGCAAGATGGCGCTTTCCACGACCTGCCCTCGGCCCGGGCCATGTTCCTGGCCCTGCAGGCGCGTGCAGCAGATCAGGGCGTGAGCCTGCGCCCCCCGCCGCCCGAACCCACCACCTGTTGCGGACGTGGCTGCAATGGCTGTGTCTGGGAAGGCTACTACGCGGCGGCCAGCTACTGGCGCGACGAGGCGCTGCTCATCCTCACGGACTGAGGCAGCGCCCCGCCTCCTCGCCGGTCCTGCCAAGGCGGCCAGCCGGCGTGCATCGCACAGGTGCCCATTCCCCGCCGGTTCAGCTCACCTTGAACTTGAACTGACCGTCCTTGCCCGCCGACACCTTGATCTTCTGGATCGGACGTCCTTCGGCCATGCGCGCCAGCACGCTGTCGGCCACCTCGGGCAACAGACTGCCATTGAGGATGTGGTCCACCGCCCGCGCCCCGGTGTCCACCTCGGTGCAACGTGCCAGAACGGTGTCAATCAGCGCATCGTCATACTGCAGCTCAGCCTGATGGTTGGCTCGCACCCGCGCCGCAATGCGGTCGAGCTTGAGCTTGATGACTTCGGCCAGCACATCGTCGTTCAAGGGGTAGTACGGCACCACCTTGGTCCGCCCCACAAATGCCGGCTTGAAGGTCTTGTACAGGGTCGGACGCAGCACCTCGGCCAGCGCGTCAGCATCCGGCAGCGCCTCGGGCGACTTCATCACCGCGCCGCCCAGTTCCTCATCCTTCTCGAAGCACGCCTGCATGATGTGTTGCGAGCCCGCGTTCGAGGTCAGGATGATCACCGTGTTGCGGAAGTCGATCTCACGGCCTTCGGCATCGTCCATCAGACCCTTGTCGAACACCTGGAAGAACATCTCCAGCACGTCCGGGTGCGCTTTCTCGACCTCATCGAGCAAGACCACGCTGTACGGCTTGCGACGCACCGCCTCGGTCAGCACCCCGCCCTCGCCATAACCCACATAGCCGGGAGGCGAGCCCTTGAGGCCACTGACGCTGTGCGCCTCCTGGTACTCGCTCATGTTGATGCTGATCAGGTTGCGCTCGCCCCCATAGAGGATGTCGGCCAGCGCCAGCGCGGTTTCGGTCTTGCCCACGCCACTCGGCCCCACGAACAGGAACACGCCCTTGGGCTTGTTGGGATCTTCCAGCCCCGCGCGCGCGGTGCGCACCCGCTGCGCGATCGCGGCCAGTGCGTGGTCCTGCCCGATCACCCGCTCCTGCAACGTGGCCTGCAGGTTGCGCACCGTGTGGATCTCGTCCTTCACCATCTTGCCCAGCGGGATACCCGTCCAGGCCGCAATGATCTCGGCCACCACATGGCCGTCCACCTGCATCGGCACCAGCGGTGCCTCGCCCTGCAGCGCCGCCAACTCGGCCTGCTTGGTCGCCAGCAGCTCATGGTCGGCACTCGCGAACACCGACAGGCCAGGCTTCTTGCGTCCCTTGACCGCAGGCGTGGCACTCGCCGGTGCCGTTACTGACGCGGCCTCGGCCATCGACAG
>JAGOKC010000003.1 GCA_017994835.1 Aquabacterium sp.
GGGCCGGTGCCCAGGGGCTTTGCGAGTCGTCACGCAGGCGGCGGGCCTTCAGGACGGTGTGGCTGGCCGGGATCTGGCCCATGTCGAAGATCTGGGTCCAGCGGTAGCTGAACCAGCCGTTGCGGATGACCAGCACGTGCTTACCGTGGGCAAACTGACGGGCCACCGACTCCATGCCGAAGGTGCCGCTGCCGGGCACGAGGGCCACAGAGTGAGCACCGTACACGCGCTTGAGCATGGCCGAGATGTCGGTCATCACGCCCTGGAAGCGTTTGGACATGTGGTTGAGCGCGCGGTCGGTGTAAACCACCGAGAACTCGAGCAGGCCGTCAGGGTCGATGGTGGGAAGCAGTCCAGGCATGAGGTGCAGGGGGAGAGTCGATGTACTGCGTTCAGCGTAGCACACCGCCCTGCCCTCACACTGCAGGCGCATCCCTGACCTGAACGGGGATCAGCCCCCGCGTCGCACGCGCAGGATCTCGTCGAGGATCAACAACACCGCGCCCACACTGATGGCGCAGTCGGCCACGTTGAAGGCCGGGAAATGGCCGCCCGGGAAGATGCCGGACAGGAAGGCCCAGTGGAAGTCGAGGAAGTCCACGACGTAGCCGTGCACCAGACGGTCGATGACGTTGCCGATGGCGCCGCCCAGGATGAGCGTGAGCGCCCAAGCGAAGAGTTTTTGCCCGCCATGCTGGCGTAGCATGTAGATGATGAAGGTGGTGGCCACCGCACCCAGGCCCACGAAGAACCACCGCTGCCAGCCCCCGGCATTGGCCAGGAAGGAGAAGGCCGCACCCGTGTTGTGGGCCCGTACGATGTTGAAGAAGGACCAGACCTCGCGGCTGTCACCGTGCTGCATCCAGCCGACGATGAGCACTTTGGTGAACTGGTCGAGCAAGATGATGATGGCGGCGATGCCGAGCCAGGGCAGCAAGCCCTGGTTGGGGTTGCCACGCGCGCTGCCGCCCGAAGACTTCTTGGTGGCCATCAGGCGTGCTCGCGGTGTTCGCCGTCGCCATGCAGATTGCTGTCGCAACGGCCGCAGATCGTCGGGTGCTCGGGGTTGACGCCCACGTCGTCGCGGTAGTGCCAGCAGCGCTCGCACTTGACGGCCTTGGAGGGGTTGACCTCAATCTGGGTGCTGTGGCCTTCGGCCAGCTCGACGCTGGAGACGATGAGCACGAACTTGAGGTCATCGCCCAGGCTGCGCAGGTCGGCCAGCAGGCGAGCGTCGTCGGCGTTGATGGTGACGAACAGATTGGCCTGCAGTGAGGCACCCACTTCACCGCGGGTGCGCACTTCTTCGATCTGGCGGTTGACCTCTTCGCGGAAGGCGCGGATGCGCGACCACTTGGCCAGCAGTTCGGTGTCCTTGTCGGCTTCCAAGAAGTCCCAGTAGGTTTCGGTGAAGATGGTTTCCGTCTGGCCATGACCGGCGTTGAAGATCTTCCACGCCTCTTCGGCCGTGAAGCTCAGGAACGGGGCCATCCAGCGCAGCATGCCGTTCGTGATGTGCCACAGCGCAGTCTGCGCGGCGCGGCGTGCGGGGCTCTTGGCGGCGCTGGTGTAGAGGCGGTCCTTGAGGACGTCGAGGTAGAAGGCACCCAGGTCTTCAGAGCAGTACACCTGCAGCTTGGCGACCACGGGATGGAACTCGTAGCGCTCGTAGTGCGCGAGGATGTCTTCCTGCAGTTGCGAGGCGCGGGCCAGGGCGTAGCGGTCGATTTCCAGCAGCTCGTTGTGCGGGACGGCGTCCGTTTCGGGGTTGAAGTCGGACGTGTTGGCCAGCAGGAAGCGCAGGGTGTTGCGGATGCGGCGGTAGCCGTCGACCACACGGGCGAGGATCTTGTCGTCGATGCCCAGGTCGCCGGAATAGTCGGTGGAGGCGGCCCACAGGCGGATGATCTCAGCGCCCATCTTGCCGGACACCTCTTGCGGGGCGACCACGTTGCCGACCGACTTGGACATCTTGCGGCCCTGACCGTCGACGGTGAAGCCGTGGGTCAGCAGGCCCTTGTAGGGTGCGCGGCCGTAGATGGCGCAGGCGGCCAGCAGGGAGCTGTGGAACCAGCCGCGGTGCTGGTCGTGGCCTTCGAGGTAGAGGTCGGCTTCGTGCAGTTCGTCGTGACCGGCGTCAGGGTGGCTGCCCTGGGCGGGGTTGAGCACGTGGAAGAAGGAGGTGCCAGAGTCGAACCAGACGTCCAGGATGTCGGTGGACTTGGCGTAGTCCTCGGCATCGTCACCCAGCCAAGCGGCCATGTCCAGCGTGGACCAGGCTTCGACGCCACCTTGCTCGACCAGGTCGGCGGCCTTGTCCATCAGGGCCATGGTGTCGGGGTGCAGTTCGCCCGTGACCTTGTGCAGGAAGAAGGGCAGCGGCACGCCCCAGTTGCGCTGACGGCTGATGCACCAGTCAGGGCGGTTGGCGATCATGTCGCGCAGGCGGGCGCGGCCGTTCTCGGGGTAGAAGGTGGTGTGGTCGATGGCGTCCAGCGCGGTCTGGCGCAGGGTCTTGTCGGCCTTGTCGGTGGTGAAGACGCCCTCGCCTTCGTCCATGCGCACGAACCACTGGGCAGCGGCGCGGAAGATGACGGGCGTTTTGTGGCGCCAGCAGTGCGGGTAGCTGTGGACGATGTCCTGGGTGGCCAGCAGGCGGCCGTGCTCGCGCAAGGTCTCCAGCACCACGGGGGCGGCTTTCCAGATGTGCATGCCGCCGAACAGGGGCAACTCAGCCTCGTAGACGCCGTTGCCTTGCACGGGGTTGAGGATGTCGTCGAACTTCAGGCCGTGGGCGATGCAGGAGTTGAAGTCGTCCACACCATAAGCCGGGGCGGCGTGCACGATGCCAGTGCCGTCTTCGGCGCTGACGTAGTCGGCCAGGTAGACGGGGGCTTCGCGGTTGTAGCCTTCGTGCACGTGGGCCAGGGGGTGCTTGAACTTGAGGCCTTCGAGCTTGGCACCGACGGTGGTGGCGATGACCTTGCAGGCGTCGGCTTCGAAGCCGTAGCGGGCGACGGCTTTTTCGACCAGCGACTCGGCCAGCACCAGCAGGCCCTTGGGCGTATCCACCAGGGCGTAGCTCAGCTCGGCATGGACGTTCAAGGCCTGGTTGGCGGGGATGGTCCAGGCGGTGGTGGTCCAGATCACCGTGAAGGCTTCTTTGCTCAGGCTGCTGAGGCCGAAGGCGGCGGCCAGCTTGGCGGGCTCGGCACTCGGGAAGGCGACGTCGAGCGTCTGCGATTTCTTGTCGGCGTATTCGATTTCGAACTCGGCCAGCGAGGAGCCACAGTCGAAGCACCAGTACACCGGCTTGAGGCCACGGTAGACGTAGCCGCGCTCCATGATCTTCTTGAGCGCGCGGATTTCGTTGGCTTCGTTGCCGAAGTCCATGGTGCGGTAGGGATGGGCCCAGTCGGCCAGCACGCCCAGGCGCTTGAAGTCGGCACGTTGGCCGTCGATCTGTTCGGCGGCGTAAACGCGTGCCTTGGCCTGCACGTCGTCGCGCGAGAGGTTGCGGCCGAAGGTTTTCTCGATCTGGTTCTCGATGGGCAGGCCGTGGCAGTCCCAGCCGGGCACGTAGATGGCGTCCATGCCCTTGAGCTGGCGCGCCTTGACGATCATGTCCTTGAGGATCTTGTTGACGGCGTGACCGATGTGGATGTTGCCGTTGGCGTAGGGCGGGCCGTCATGCAGCACGAACTTGGGCGCACCCTGGCGCGCTGCGCGCAGCGTGTCGTACAGACCGCTTTGCTCCCACTCGGCCACCCAGCCCGGCTCGCGCTTGGGCAGGTCCCCCCGCATCGGGAAGGGGGTGTCGGGCATGTTCAGCGTGGCACGGTACTTGGACTCGGGCACCGCATCGGCGGATTTGGCGCCGCCCTTTTTGGCTTCTTGTTGGCTCTTGCCGGGCTTGGCGGTCTGGTCTTGGCTCATGGGGGCTCAGGGTTCGGCTTAGGTGCCGCGACGCTGAGCCTCGAAAAACCCGCGCGCGTCGGCAATGTCTTGGTGAATGGCGGCCTGCAGGGCCTCCAGGCCGTCGTAACGGGCCTCGTCTCGCAACTTGTGCAAGAGCTCTACGCGCACGATTTTACCGTAGCCCCCTTCCTTGCCGAGGGCGGCGGGCCAATCAAAGCAATGGACCTCCAGCAGCACGCGGCCGGCGTCTTCCACGGTGGGGCGCACGCCCAGGCTGGCCACGCCCTCCAGGGGCTGGTCGGACAGGCCGTGGGTGCGCACGGCAAAGATGCCGGAGGTGGCGGGTTTCTCGTGGCCGAAGCGGACGTTGAGGGTGCGGCAATCGAGGCTGCGGCCCAGTTTGGCACCGTGAATCACGTGACCGCTGATGGTGTAGGGGCGGCCCAGCAGGCGCTCGACCTGGGGCATGTCGCCAGCAGCCAAGGCATCCCGGACCACCGACGAAGACACGCGCAGGCCGTGAACCTCGTAGCTCATCATGCGGGCCACATCAAAACCCTGGCGGTCGCCTTCGGCATCGAGCAGGTCGTGGTCGCCGGCGCGTTTGGCACCAAAACGGAAGTCGTCGCCCACCAGAACGTAGCGGGCCTTCAGACCGTTCACCAGCACGTCGTCAATGAAAGCCTGAGGCGTCAGGCTGGCCAAACGCTGGTCAAAAGGCACGACCACCACCTGGTCAACGCCACAGCGTTCGAGCTCGGAGAGCTTGTCGCGCAAGGTGGCGATGCGTGCAGGTGCAAGCTCGGACTTGCCGGTGAGCGCCGCAAAATAGTCACGCGGATGCGGCTCGAAGGTGAGCACGGTGGCAGGCAAATCGCGGTGCTGCGCTTCGTTGCGCAACAGGGCCAGCATGGCCTGATGACCGCGATGGACGCCGTCAAAATTGCCGATGGTCAGGGCGCAGGCGGGGGCAAGAGCCGCATGGTGAAACCCACGAAAAATTTGCATGATGAGACAGGTGATGTGCTCAGGGCAGGACGATGGCCGGATCTTCAATCCAGCGCCATTGACCGGACGCAAGATCATCGGGCAAGCTCAGTCGGCCGATCTGGCTGCGGTGCAGACCTTCGACGCGGTTGCTGACGGCAGCGACCATGCGCTTGACCTGGTGATACTTGCCCTGCAGCAGGGTCAGGCGCAGATGGAGGGTCTCGCCCTCGCCCACCGGCTCGGCCGCATCGGCATAAACGGGATCGGGGTCGTCATCCAGCACCACGCCCTTGCGCAGTTTCTCGCACATGGCTGGTGTGACCGGGTGCTTGCAGGTCACTTCGTAAACCTTGGGCACGTGGTGCTTGGGCGAGGTGAGCTTGTGCAGCAAGGGGCCGTCGTCGGTGAGCAGCAGCAGGCCGGTGGTGTCCTGATCGAGCCGACCCACGGGTTGCAACCCGCGACGGCGCAGGGGCACGGGCAGCAGGTTGTGCACGCCTGGCCAGGCACCCGGTTTGAGCGAACATTCGTAGCCAGCCGGCTTGTGCAACATGATCAAGGCCTTGACGTGGGTGACCCAGGGTTGGCCGTCCACCATCAGGTTCAGGCGGTCTTCCGGGAAAGCCGCATCGGGGTCGTCGATGACCTCGCCGTTGACCTGGACGAGCGCATTGAGAATCAACCCCTCACACACGCGGCGCTCACCGAACCCCTGATCAAACAGGATCTGATCAAGGGTGTTGTGCCCGACGGGCAGGCGTGGTCGTTTGGCCATGGTGCAAGAACAGGAAGTGACGACCCGGTTTGGATCAGGTCGCCATTGTGCAACCAGTCTGTGCCTCAGGCACTCCTGCGCTCAGAAACGGCGTTTGAGGGTCATGGTGCCGTTTTCCTGCGTCATCTGAAAGCGCGACAGGAAACTGTTGCCCAGCAGGATGTAGGGCATGCCCATGGGCATCACGGCTGCATCCACGTTGTGCATCTCGACGTCCTGAATGCGCAGCGTGCCCAGGCTGATGCGATAGCCGGTGGCCACGCCGTTGGCTGTGTGGGCCTGCATGCGCTGACCGGACTCAAAGTCGATGCCCAGGCGACGAGCCTCGGAGGCTCCCATTGACACCATGGTGGCACCGGTGTCCACGACGAACTGGGTACTGCGCCCATTGATGCTGCCCTGGGTGATGAAATGCCCGCCCTGCCCTGCTGTCAGCACGATGTGGGTGCCACCGCTCCCACCACTGCGTCCGCCGACACTGACGGGCGCACCACCGAGTGCCACGGTCTGGCGTTGCCCGGCGATCTCTACCACCGTTTGATCGGGGGTGACATTGATGACCTTGACGCCTTGGTGGCTTTCACCGGCTGCCAAGGCCTTGGGCTGCCCACCGTTGATCACCAGCAAGGCCTTGCGACCCATGCCACCCGTCATGGCAACACTTTGCGCGTAAGCACTGCCCACGATGCAAGCCAGGGTCAGGCCCAGCAAGACCCGAGTAAACGGTGGGAAGTGGGTCATGGCTGCGCTCACTCGCGGAAATTGTCGAACGACAGGGGAGCGTCGGTGATTTCCTTCTTCATCAGGGCCATGGCGGCCTGCAGGTCGTCACGCTTGGCACCCTGGATGCGCACTTCCTCGCCCTGGATGCTGGCGTTGACCTTGAGCTTGCTGTCCTTGATCAGCTTGGTGATTTTCTTGGCCAGCTCGGCCTCGATGCCGGCCTTGATCTTGATGACCTGCTTGACCTTGTCGCCGCCGATCTTCTCGACCTTGCCCACGTCCATGAAGCGGATGTCCACCTTTTGCTTGGTGAGCTTGTTGTACAGCACATCGCGGACCTGGTCGATCTGGAAGTCAGAGTCACCAAAGATGATGACCTGCTTGTCCTTTTTGTTGAATTCGACGGCGGCGCTGGTGCCTTTGAAGTCGAAGCGGGTGCCGATTTCCTTGCCGGTGGTGTCCACAGCATTGCCGACGGAATCGAGGTTGGGGTCAAGCTTGGTATCAAAACTGGGCATGGGTTCTCCTTTGTCTGCGAAAATTCTGCCATGCACACACCGTCTGCCGGCAACTCTTCGCCAGTTTCTTCTGCTTTGCTCGATCTGGAGCGGGGTGCGAGCCTGCGCGAATTCAACACTTTCGGGCTGCCAGCCACGGCCAGCACGCTGGTGCACGTGCATTCTGAGGCCGATGTGAAGCGTGTGGTCAATGACCCTGAATTGGGTCGCGCGCCCAAGTTCATCCTGGGCGGTGGCAGCAATCTGGTGCTGACACAAGATGTGGAGCGCTGCGTGCTGAAGGTGGAGATCAAGGGCATCCGCCTGCTGTCAGCGCAAGATGACGCCTGGATTGTGGAAGTGGGCGCGGGCGAGCGTTGGCACGACACGGTGGCCTGGTGCCTGGACCATGGGCTGCCAGGTCTGGAGAACATGGCGTTGATTCCCGGCACAGTGGGCGCTTCGCCGGTGCAGAACATCGGTGCCTATGGCGTGGAGCTGCAGGATCGCTTCGAGTCGCTGGATGCTGTCGATTTGATCACCGGACGAAAGGTGACACTCACGGCTGCGCAGTGTCGCTTTGGCTACCGCGACAGCATCTTCAAGCAAGCGCTGGCTGGCAAGAGTCTGATCACGACGGTGCGCCTGCGTCTGCCACGACCGTGGCAACCGGTGCTGGGCTATGTGGAGCTGGAGCGCAAGATGGCCGAAACGGACATCACCGCGCCCGACGCGCGACAGATTTTCGACTGGGTATGTGAGGTGCGTCGCGCCAAGTTGCCGGACCCGGCCGTGATCGGCAATTCAGGCAGCTTTTTCAAGAACCCGGTGGTGACGGCAGAGCAGTGCCGCGACATCATTGGGCGCGACCCTCATGTGGTGCATTACGCGCTGGAAGACGGCACGTTCAAGCTGGCAGCAGGGTGGCTGATTGATGCCTGCGGCTGGAAGGGCAAGTCGATTGGCCGCGCTGGGGTGTACGAGCGCCAGGCGCTGGTGCTGGTGAACCGGGGCGGTGCCAATGGGGCCGAGGTGGTGACACTGGCACGCGCGATTCAGGAAAGCGTGTATGGGCGCTTTGGCATCCGGCTGGAGCCGGAGCCAGTGGTAGTGTGATATCAGCCGAAGTGGCAGATGTAGTGGTAAGGCTCGCCTTCGACCTTGATCTCGAAGGACGAGTTGCCGGGCACGTTGAAGCTTTCACCCGCGCCGTAGGTCTGCCATGTGTCGGAGCCAGCCAGCTTGATGGTGGCCTTGCCAGCAACGGTTTCCATGATCTCGGGCGCGCCGGTGTTGAAGGTCAGCGTGGCGGGAAGGATCACGCCCACGGATTTGCGAACGCCATCGGCCAGGGTGACGGTGTGCGAGACGCACTTGCCATCAAAGTAAACGTTGGCTTGGGTGGCCACGGTGCCGGCCAGGGTGGTGGTGGTCATGTGTCTCTCTCCAGAATGAGAAAAGACCGATGCCCAGGCACCGGTCTTTCAGCAGGTTTTACTGTGCGGCCTTCTTGGCGGCGACAGGCTTGGCTGCAACCTTCTTGGCTGCGGGCTTGGCTGCGGGCTTGGCGGCCGGTTTGGTGGCCGGCTTGGCGGCACGGGCAGCACCCGCACGCTTGGCCTTGACGTTGGCACCGATGCGCAGGCGCAAGGCGTTGAGCTTGATGAAGCCCGCTGCGTCGGCCTGGTTGTAGGCACCGCCGTCATCGTCAAAGGTGGCGATGGTGGGGTCGAACAGGCTGTCGGTGGGGGACGCGCGGCCCACGCACATGATGGTGCCCTTGTACAGCTTGAGCTTGACGGTGCCATTGACGGTGGCTTGCGAGGCGTCGATCAGGCCTTGCAGCAGTTCACGCTCAGGGCTGAACCAGTAGCCGTTGTAGACCATGCGGGCGTAACGCGGCATCAGGTCATCCTTCAGCGCCAGCACTTCGCGGTCGAGGGTGATGGACTCGATGGCGCGGTGGCCGGTCAGCAAGATGGTGCCGCCAGGGGTTTCGTAGCAGCCGCGGCTCTTCATGCCGACGTAGCGGTTCTCGACCTTGTCGAGGCGACCGATGCCGTGCTTGCCGCCGATTTCGTTCAGCTTGGTCAGCACGGTGGCGGGCGACATCTTCACGCCGTTGATGGCGACGACGTCACCCTTGGCGTAGGTCAGTTCGATGATCTCGGGCTTGTTGGGTGCCTTTTCGGGCGACACGGTCAAGCGCCACATATTGGCTTCGGGCTCGAAGTTCGGATCTTCGAGCACGCCGCCTTCATAGCTGATGTGAAGCAGGTTGGCGTCCATCGAATAGGGCGCGCCACCCTTGCGCTTCTTGAAGTCCACCGGAATGCCGTGCTTGTCAGCGTAAGCCAGCAGCTTTTCACGCGACAGCAGGTCCCACTCGCGCCACGGGGCGATGACCTTGACGCCAGGCATCAGGGCGTAGGCACCCAGCTCAAAGCGAACCTGGTCGTTGCCCTTGCCGGTGGCACCGTGGGAGATGGCGTCGCCCTTGGTCTTGCGTGCGATGTCGATCAGGCGCTTGGCGATCAGCGGACGGGCGATGGAGGTGCCCAGCAGGTACTCGCCTTCGTACAGCGCGTTGGCGCGGAACATCGGGAAGACGAAGTCGCGCACGAACTCTTCACGCAGGTCTTCGATGAAGATGTTCTCGGGCTTGATGCCCATCTTGATGGCCTTGGCGCGTGCGGGCTCGATCTCTTCACCCTGGCCGATGTCGGCGGTGAAGGTGACGACTTCGCAGTTGTACTCGTCTTGCAACCACTTCAGGATGATGGAGGTGTCCAGACCGCCGGAGTAGGCCAGGACGACTTTCTTGATCTTCTGGGCCTTGTCGGCAGCAGATGCCTTGGTGGCAGCCACGGGAGCGGCAGCAGTTGCGGTTGCAGCGGCCTTGGAAACCTTGGCCGGCTTGGCGACGCGGGCTGGCTTGGCAGTTTTGGACATGGTCGAATCGGTGGATAGAGACGGAACCGGAGATTTTACGCCCTGCCGCCCGCTTGAGTCGGTCCTGACGGTTTAATGCGGCATCACACGCGCCTCAAGCGCGCATGAACCGCCTCGGCTCAAAATAGCCCCAGTTGCAAATGGTCCGACTGGTGCAAGGCGCTGCGGTCGAACGCGCTGCTGTCCAGCGCTGGTGCACGCCGCCCCAGGCCATGGCGCGCGGCCGCCTTGCGAACCCGCTGCGCGATCAACTGCGCCCAGACGCCCTCGCCTTTCATGCGCAAACTGAAGTCGGCGTCATCGTCCTTGCCGCCGCGCAACTCGCGCACCCGCCCTGGGCTCCAGCCGACGCGACAGGCCGCTGTCCAGCGTGGTGATGCTGTTCCTGGGTGAGCGCCACAAGCCCGCATCCGCACTGGGCCACCATGCCCGCGAGATGCTGGACGCCCTGCAAGCCGACCTGGTGGCCGCCGCGGTCGCCATCCCCGCTGCCCGCGACATACCCTTGCCGCGGCGGCAGCTGATTGCCCGAGGCCTGGTCACCTTGAGCATCGAATTCGGCCTGGCCCAGTGCGAGTCAAAAGACGTCAACGAGGACGACGCCGTGTCGCTGCTGTGCGCGGCCACGCTGGGCTTGATCCAGGGCGCAATCAGCCCGCCCTGAGCCTCAGCCCTCTCCGTACACCACCATCGCCTGCCCTTCGGGCATCAGCTCCTTGAAGCGCTGCAGGGCCTGGTCACTGGGGAACAGGCGGGCCTTGTCACCCAGCTCCACCTCGGCCCGCGCCGAGACATCGAGCGTGCGCCGCTCGACCACCACGCGGATCGGCAGCCCCTGCACGGTGGGCGGCAGATCAGGCTGCGGTGCCTCGATCTGGCGCGCCGGGAATTCGCGCAGGATGTCGGCCACAGGCAGCTTCTGGTCCTTGGCCAGCACGCGCACGAAGCGGGCATAGCGGCAGCGCGCCGCCGCCAGGCTCATCACCGACTGCACATTGAGGCGCAGCCCGCCCGAGAAGCGGTCGGTCTGCACCTTGCCGGTGATGATGACCAGCTCGTCGTCCTTGAGCAGTTCCTTGTTGGCGTCCAGGGTGTCCTGGTTGGCCACCGCTTCAATGGATTCGCTCTTGTCATCGAGCTTGAACAGGCCGACCCGCCCCCGTGTGCCATTGATGACACGCAGTTCGCTGATGATGCCCGCCACCACCTGGGGCTCGCGGCTGTCTCGCAGATCACCGATGCGCTGCTTGGCGAAACGTCGCACCTCCGGCTCGGCCTCGTCGAACAGGTGGCCCGACAGGTAAAAACCAATGGCGGTTTTTTCAAGCCCCAGGCGCTCCTTGAGCGTCCACGGTTCTGTGGGCACCAGATCGGGCTCGTTGGTGGAGGCCGCATGGCTGTCGCCAAAGTCAAACAACCCACCCTGGTCGGCATTGGCCAGCAAAGCATCGGCATACTCGAAAGCCAGCGACGCCGAGGCCAGCAAGGCCGCGCGATGCGGCTCAAGCGAGTCAAAAGCACCTGCCTTGATCAAGGCTTCGACCACCCGCTTGTTGACCTGCTTGCGGTCCACGCGGGCGCAAAAATCAAAGAAGCTCTTGAACGGCCCGTTCTCCGTGCGCTCACGCACCAGCGCCTCGATGGCCCCCTGCCCGGTCCCCTTGACCGCCCCCAGCGCGTAGCAGATGGTCTTGTTGTCCAGGGGGATGAAGCGCCAAGCGCCCTGGTTCACATCAGGTGGCGTGAAGGTGATGCCGAAGTTCTGCGTGGCGTCGTCGTGGAAGATCTTGAGCTTGTCCGTGTCGTCACTCGACACGGTCATGTTGCCTGCGAAAAATTCGGCGGTGTAGTGCACCTTCAGCCAGGCCGTGTGATACGCCAGCAAGGCGTAAGCGGCCGCGTGCGACTTGTTGAAGCCGTAGCCCGCGAACTTCTCCATCACGTCGAAGATCTCGTCGGCCAGCTCCTTGCTGATGCCGTTCTTGGCGGCACCGGCCGAGAAAATGGTCCGGTGCTCGGCCATCTCTTCGGCCTTCTTCTTGCCCATGGCGCGGCGCAGCATATCGGCACCGCCGAGCGAGTAGCCCCCCACCCGCTGGGCCACCTGCATCACCTGTTCCTGATACACCATGATCCCGTAGGTTTCCGACAGCACCGAAGCCATCAGCGGGTGCGGGTAGGTCACCTCTTCCTTGCCGTGCTTGCGCGCGCAGAACGAGGGGATCAGGTCCATCGGGCCCGGACGGTACAGCGCCACCAGGGCGATGATGTCCTCGAAGAGGCTGGGCTTGGCGTCGCGCAGCATGCCCTGCATCCCGCGCGATTCCAGCTGGAACACGGCCACGGTCTTGCCCTCGGACAACAACCGGTACGTGGCCGCATCGTTCAGCGGGATCTTGGCGAAGTCGAAGTCCTTCTGGTCCGGATGCCGGGCCATGATGAACTCTTTGGTCGTCTCCAGAATGGTCAGCGTGGCCAGGCCCAGGAAGTCGAACTTCACCAGGCCGATGGCCTCCACGTCGTCCTTGTCGTACTGGCTCACGGCCGAGTCGCTGCCCGGCTGCATGTACAGCGGGCAGAAATCGGTGATCTTGCCCGGGGCGATCAGCACGCCCCCGGCGTGCATGCCGATGTTGCGCACCATGCCTTCCACGCGCATGGCCAGCTCCAGCAGCGCGGCCACTTCTTCCTCGGCCTTTTCGCGCTCCTCCAGTTCGGGGGCTTCCTTGCGGGCGTAGATCACGCCGCTGTCAGGGTTCTCGGGCACGCGCGCCAGCGTCACGGACTTGCCGGGCGGCGCCGGAATCAGCTTGGCGATGCTGTCCACATGGCCGTAGCCCATGCCCAGCACGCGGCCCACGTCACGCAAGGCCGCCTTGGCCGCCATCGTGCCGAAGGTGGCGATCTGCGAGACGGCATCGCGCCCGTAGCGGTCCTTCACATAGTCGATGACGCGGTCGCGGTTGCCCTGGCAAAAGTCAATGTCGAAGTCGGGCATCGACACCCGCTCGGGATTCAGGAAGCGCTCGAACAGCAGGTTGTACTTGAGCGGGTCCAGGTCGGTGATCTTGAGCGCATACGCCACCAGCGAGCCGGCACCGGAGCCCCGGCCCGGCCCCACCGGGCAGCCGTTGTTCTTGGCCCAGTTGATGAAGTCCTGCACGATCAGGAAGTAGCCCGGAAAGCCCATCTTCAAGATCGTGTTGATCTCAAAGTCCAGGCGCTCCACATAGGTCGGGCGCTGCGCATTGCGCTCGGTCTCGTCCGGATACAGGTGCAGCAGGCGCTCTTCCAGGCCCTCGTGCGACAACTCGCGGAAGTAGTCTTCCATCGGCTGCGGCTTGCCCTTGTTCGGCCCCTCCTGCATGATCGGCGTCGGGAAGTTGGGCAGCTGTGGCTTGCCCAGTTCCAGCGTCAGTGAACAACGCCGGGCAATGGCGACCGTGTTGGCCAAGGCCGAAGGGATGTCGGCAAACAGCGCCTCCATCTCGGCGCTGGTCTTGAAGTACTGCTCACGCGTGAAGCGCTTGATGCGCTTGGGGTTGCCCAGGGTTTCGCCCTCGGCGATGCAGGTGCGCGCCTCGTGCGCCTCGAAATCATCGGGCGCCTGGAACTGGATCGGGTGGGTTGCCACCACGGGCAAACCCAGCCGGGCCGCCAGAGGCACGGCCGCGCGGATATAGGGCTCGTTCGTCGCGTGTCCGCTGCGCTGCAGTTCGATGTAGAAGCGGTTGGGAAAGGCCGCCGCCAGCTTGCGGGCCTGGGCCTCGGCCTTGGGCACATCCCCATGCGACAGCGCCTGCCCCACCAGCCCCATCTCCGCCCCCGACAGGCAGATCAGCCCCTCGTTGCGCTCGATCAGCGATGCCCAGTACACCCAGGCATGGGTGCGCTGCCCCGGCGCCGTCCAGGCCTCGCCCAGCAGTTCCGACAGACGCAAGTAACCTTGGCGGTTCTGCACCAGCAGCAACAAACGGGTGGGCGCTTTGCCGGGCTCTTCGGGTTCCCCCCACACGTCCGCGCCGATGATGGGCTGCACGCCCTTCTTTTGCGCGCTCTTGTACAGCTTGAGCGCCCCGAACAGGTTGCTCAGGTCCGTGACCGCCACGGCGGGCTGGCCATCCTTGGCCGCGGCCTTGACCAGGTCGTCGATGCGGACGGTGCCGTCAACGACGGAATATTCGGAGTGGGAGCGCAAATGTACGAAAGGCATCCCGGCATTGTAAGAACGCCAGCGCTCAGCGCCGCTTTCCCAGCGCCAAATGCATCAACCCCTCGTAGGGCAGCAAATTGGTGCGCACCACCTTGTCGATCGGCTCGGCAAAACCGTCCTGCATCCAGCGTGCGGCCAGCAGCACGTTCAGGCCAATCATCCCGTCTGCCAGCAAGGGCAGGCTGATCCCCTCAAGCTGCTCGGATGGCAGCAAGCGGGTGAGGTGCTGCTTGAGCAAGGCCGAATAGTCCCGCGCCGTGGCCCCGCTCATGGCGGCCACCTCGTCGCTCACCGCCAGAGAGTCCACCAGCATGATCCGCCCGCGCCGTGGATCATCGCGGATGAACACCAGGAACACGCGCATCGCCGGTGCCAGCATCTCCAGCGGATCGTTCGAGCGTGGCACCTGCTTCATCGCGGCCAGCGTCAAAGCCATCAACTGCTCACGCAACTCGCTGTAGGCAGCCAGAAACAGTTGCGGCAAAGTCTTGAACGACTCGTAAAAATATCGCTCGGTCAGGTGGGCGGCCACGCACACCTCGCGCACCGTGGCACCATGAAAGCCTTTGGTGCCAAATACCTCGATGGCCCCCTCGATCAGCTTGCTGCGCCGCAGGCGTTGGCGCTCTTCGGGCAACACACCGCCATAACGACGCTTGTTCAAGGGGGGTTGATCGGGCAAGCTGACGTCCATGAGAAGACCTATATTGACACACCGTATTGTCAGCTTATAGTTTGACAACGTTAATTGTCAAAAGATCAAACCCTCCAAACACGGGTCGCCTGCGCATGAGCATCCAAGCTGTCATCACCAATTTCGTTCTGCGGTACCAGTTCAAACGTGCCGGACGTGGCCCCCTGAACGTGCACAAGGCGCGCCACATGGTCAGCAAAATGGCCAAGCGCTATCCGCCCCCACCCAAGGACATTGCCCACACGCCCTTGTCGGGCCGCTCGGATGCCGGGTTGTGTTCGGCCGAATGGTTGAGCGTGAAGCATCCCCAGCGCACCGTGCTGTACTTTCATGGCGGCGGTTATTTTTTCTGTGGTCTCGACACGCACCGTCCGACCTGCGCCTACCTGGCGCGCACCGCACAAGCGCGCGTGCTGTCGGTGGACTACCGCATGGCACCCGAGCACGTCTTCCCCGCTGCGGTGAACGATGCCGTCGCCTGGTGGAAGGAACTGCTGGACCAGGGCTTCAAACCTTCTGAAGTCGTGTTCGCCGGTGACTCGGCCGGTGGTGGCCTGGCGCTGGCCTGCATGCTGTCGGCACGCGAGCAAGGCCTGCCGATGCCCGCTGCAGCCGTGCTGTTTTCACCCTGGACCGACCTGTCTTGCTCAGGCGAGACGATGCGCAGCAAGGCCGATGTGGATGTGATGTTCAATCCCGACTCTCTGCCCGAGGCCGCTGCCCTGTATCTGGCTGGCCAGCCCGACACGACGCCCCTGGCTTCGCCGCTGTTTGCCGACCTGCGTGGCCTGCCGCCTTTGATGATCCACGCCAGCGAGCATGAGATCTTGCTGGCCGACTCGACCCGACTGCACGAACGCGCCCTCGCCCAGGGTGTGCGCAGCGAATTGCACCTCAAGGCAAAGATGCCCCATGTGTGGCCCACCATGCTGATGCTGCCCGAGGCCCGCCAGACCTTGCAGCACTGCGGTGATTTCATCACCAAGATGACCGCCCCCAAACCGACGTGATGCGGACATGAACTGGTTCAAACGTCTTTGGTGGTCGGCCATCATGCTGGGCCTTGCGGTGGCTGGTGTGGTGGCCTGGACCTGGGAGCCCGACCGACAACTGGGTGAACTCGTCGCGCGCTGGGCTCCCGAACCCTCACGCTTTGTCGAACTCGACGGCATGCAGGTGCACATCCGTGACACCGGCCCGCACAGCGACCCCAACCCCATCTTGATGCTGCATGGGATGTCGTCCAGCCTGCACAGCTTTGAAGGTTGGCAGACCCGCCTGCAAACGCAGCGCCGCGTCATCAGTGTTGACCTGCCCGGATTCGGCCTCACTGGCCCCAGTCCGCAAGGCGACTATCGCATCGATGTTTACACCCGCTTCGTGCTGCGGTTGCTGGACACACTGGAGATCAAGCGCGCCGTGCTCGTGGGCAATGCGCTGGGCGGCGAGGTGGCCTGGCAGACCGCTCTGCTCGCCCCTGATCGCGTGCACAAGCTTGTTCTGATCGACGCCGATGGTTACCAGCCCTCGGTGTTGTCCATGCCACTGGCATTTCAGTTCGCCAGCATGCGCGGATTGCGCTGGGTGTCCGAACGCATCTTGCCGCGCCCCCTGATCACCTCCAGCCTGCACAGTGTGTTCGGACAGGATGAGAAGGTCACCCAAGAGCGCATTGACCGCTACCTCGAATTGAGCTTGCGAGTGGGCAACCGTCGGGCACTGTTTCAACGCATGGACCAGGCCACCTGGGGAGAAAGCGCCCCCCTCATCCGGCAGATCACTCAGCCCACCCTGGTGCTGTGGGGCGAGCGTGACCAGATGATTTCACCTGACCTGGGTGCCAGGTTCTGCCAGGACATTCCGCGCTGTCGCCTGGTCAGCTTTCCGAAGCTGGGACACCTGCCACAGGAAGAGGATCCGGAGGTCACCGTGAAGGCCTTGCAAACCTTCCTGGCCAACTGACGGGGCAACTCGATCAAAAAAGTCGGTCACAACACGAGGCAAACAGGCATAAAACCGCTACGCTTGCCCCATGTTCAGTTATCGACACGGATTCCACGCGGGCAACCACGCCGATGTGCTCAAGCACATGGTGCTGGTGCAGGTGCTTGAGCACCTGCTGCAAAAAGACAAACCCTTCTGGGTGATCGACACCCACGCTGGTGGTGGCCTCTACGACCTCACCAGCGGATACGCCACCAAAAGCGGCGAATCCACCTCCGGTATCGCCACACTGTGGCCACTGCGACGCGACAGATCCATCCCCGAGGCCGTGCGCGGCCTGCTCAAGCAAGTGGCCCGACTCAACGACGGCGACGATCTCAAATGGTACCCAGGCTCACCCCAACTCGCAGCCCAGATGCTGCGCGAGGGGGACCACCTGCGCCTGTTCGAGCTGCACCCCACCGAGATCAAATTGCTTGAAGGCCACTTTGCTGACGTCAAGCGCGGTGTCAGCATCCAGTGCGCCGACGGTTTCGCCAATCTCAAAGCTTGCCTGCCCCCACCCCCTCGACGCGGCCTCGTCCACATCGACCCGCCCTACGAGAGCAAGGACGACTACCGACGCGTGCTGCAAACGCTCAAGGATGCGGTTCCGAAGTTCACCTCGGGCACCTACGCGATCTGGTATCCGGAGATTGCGCGTCGCGAAGCGCAACAACTGCCCGGCCAGCTCAGACGCATTGCAGCCGAGTTGACCAACGTGGACTGGCTGCATGCCACCTTGCGCGTCAAAGGTGCCGAGCGCGACGGAATGGGCCTGTTCGGTAGCGGCATGTTTGTCATCAACCCACCCTACACCCTGTACGACAAACTCGCCGAAGCCCTACCCTGGCTGGTCAACACCATCGGGCAGGACGAGCACGCAGCCTACACGCTCGAAGCGCAGCAAAACTGAACTTCCAGAGCGGCTCAAACACGGGCATCAGACGCCCAGGTCGAACACCAGCACTTCGGCCTGCTGCCCGTGACTCAGGCTCAGGCGGTTTTCGCCCTCCAGCTTGAGGGCATCACCGGCTTTGAGCACCTCGCCGTTGACGTTCAACGTCCCCTGCGCCAGGTGCACATAGGTCTTGCGTGCAACATCCAGTGGCAGGTCGAGTTGCTCGGCCCCATCAAACAGACCGGCATACAGCGTGGCATCGGCATGAATCGTGACCGAGCCATCCCGTCCATCGGGTGATGCCACCACCCGCAAACGCCCACGCTTGTCCGTTTCAGCAAATTTCTTTTGTTCGTAACCTGGACGCAGCCCCCTTTGCAAAGGTTGAATCCAGATCTGCAGCAAATGCGTGTGGGCGTGCAAGTCCTGGTTGAACTCACTGTGCAAGATGCCGGTGCCCGCCGACATGCGCTGCACCTCACCCGGGACGACGCGGGCATCGTTGCCCTGGTTGTCCTTGTGCCAGATGGCACCTTGCAGCACATAGGTCACGATTTCCATGTCGCGATGCCCGTGCATGCCAAAACCCCGCCCCGGCGCGATGACGTCATCGTTGATCACCCTCAAGGGCCCAAAACCCATGTGGGCCGGGTCGTGGTACTCGGCAAACGAGAAGCTGTGAAAGCTTTGCAACCAGCCGTGATCAGCATGACCACGTTCTTCAGATCTGCGCAAAGTCATCATGTTCTGACTCCTTCCATGTGTGCATCCATGTCTATGACTGTAGAAGGTCGGCTCTGCTTCGCGGCCGCACCCGACTGATGGCATCATTCAAACAAATTGAATTGAAACCATGAACAACCGCCGCCACGCCCTCACCCCCGACGCGCTCCAGATGATGGAAACCATCGCCCGCACAGGCAGCTTTGCAGCCGCTGCCCGCGAGTTGGGCAAGGTGCCTTCGGCGCTGACCTACAGCGTGCGACAGTTGGAGGACGCACTCGACGTGCTGCTGTTTGATCGGCGCAGTCGCCAGGCCCGTCTGACCGCTGCGGGTGAAGAGTTGCTGCGCGAAGGCCGCTTGCTGCTGCAGCAAATGGACGCCGTGGCCAACCGTGTCAAGCGGGTCGCTTCGGGCTGGGAAGCGGAACTCACCATCGCGGTGGACAAGGTGATCGCCCCCCACGCCATCTTCGATCTGATCGAAGGCTTTTACGCGCTCCAGCCACCCACCCGTGTGCGCATGCTCAGCGAGGTCATGAACGGCACCTGGGAGGCGCTGGCCTCGGGTGCCGCAGACCTGGCCATCGGCGTTCCGGGCGACCGCGTCAGCAGCCCCGGCGTGCGGATGGAACTCATCGGTGACCTGCCCTTTGTGCTGGCCGTGTCCCCACACCACCCGCTGGCGCAGGCTGACGAACCCCTCAGCACCACCACCCTGGCGCAGCACCGCATCATCGCCGTGGCCGACACCGCCCGCGGCATCGAACCCATGACCATCGGCATCCTGCCCGGTCAGGACGTGCTCACCCTGCCGTCCATGTCGTCCAAGATCGAGGCGCAGATGCGCGGCCTGGGCTGCGGCTTCCTGCCGGAGCCCATGATTCGCCCCTACCTGGTCAGTGGCCAGCTGGTCAGCAAAACCGTGAGCGGTCCGCCGCGCATCAGCCACATCCACTACGCCTGGCGTCAGGGCAACACCCCTCCCGGCATGGCGCTGACGTGGTGGCTGCACCAGCTCAGCAGCCCCACCACCCGCCAGGCGTTGATGGACCTGCACGGAGGCCTGCTGCTGTGAGCCTTGGCGACGATCGCCCCTACATCGGGCGCTTTGCACCCTCGCCCACCGGGCCTCTGCACGCTGGCTCGCTGGTGGCCGCACTGGCCAGCTGGCTGGACGCCCGCGCGCATGAAGGCCGCTGGTTGGTGCGCATGGAGGACGTGGACACCCCGCGCTGCATACCCGGTGCCGACCAGCTGATCCTCGCGCAGCTGGCTGCCTGCGGCCTGCACCCTGACGCCCCCCCTGTGTACCAAAGCCAGCGCAGTGCCCTCTACCAGACCGCGCTCAACAGCCTTGTCGAAGCTGGTCATGCCTACCCTTGTGGCTGCACCCGTGCAGACATTGCCCAAGCCAATGCCAACCTGGGCTTGCACAAACCCCGCCACGGCGACCTCGTTTACCCCGGCACCTGTCGTCCCGACCACGGCGGACTCAAAGGCAAACCTGCCCGCGCCTGGCGTCTGCAAGTGCCCGCGCGCGCTGACACGCCCGACGGCCTGTGGCATTGGCATGACCGCCGCCTCGGCCCGCAAAGTCAGCATCTGGCCGAAGCCGTGGGCGATTTCGTCATCCGCCGTGCCGATGGCCTGTGGGCCTACCAGCTGGCCGTGGTCGTGGACGATGGCGAACAAGGTGTCACCGACATCGTGCGCGGCGCGGACCTCACCGACAACACGCCACGCCAGCTATGGTTGCAACAGTGTCTCAGCCTGCCCACACCGCGCTACCTGCACACCCCACTGGTGTGTGGCACCGACGGTGAAAAACTCTCCAAACAAAATGGTGCCCAGGCTGTGTCACTGGACGACCCACTGGCCGCCCTGCAACACGCTGGCACCTGCCTCGGCCTCACCGCACAAGGCCGCACCCTGGGAGACTGGCTCGCCGCTGCCGTCACTGCCTGGCGAATTCAGCTTCGGCAGTGGCCACTAGGCTGAGCCTCACAGGGGCGCACTCAGACCCCCGCACCCTCTGCGGGCAACGTCGCCACCTCGGGTGTCGCATCCTTCAGAAAATGCGTTCGGTAGTACGCCAACTCGTCAATCGACTCGTGAATGTCAGCCAGCGCCGTGTGCTTTTGTGCTTTCTTGAAGCCGCCCACCAGCTCCGGACGCCAGCGCCGCGCCAGTTCCTTGAGCGTGCTCACATCCAGATTGCGATAGTGAAAAAACGCCTCCAGCTTGGGCATGTGATTCGCCAGAAAGCGCCGGTCCTGACAGATCGAGTTGCCGCACATCGGTGACTTGTTGGTGGGCACATACTTCTTCAAGAAGGCGATCACCGCCTGCTCGGCTTCGGCCTCTGTCACCGTCGAGGCCTTGACGCGGTCGATCAGCCCGCTCTTGCCGTGCGTGCCCTTGTTCCACTTGTCCATGCCATGGAGCACCTCGTCAGTCTGGTGAATCGCCAGCACCGGGCCTTCGACGCGCACCGTCAACTGCGGGTCCGTCACCACCACCGCGATCTCGATGATGCGGTCGCTCTGCGTCTTCAACCCGGTCATCTCCAGATCGAGCCAGATCAGGTTCAGATCGCTCTTGCTCAGCGGCGCGGGTTCATCGGCGGGCATCAGCGTGCCGGGGGTCACTTCACTCATGGGCATCACACACAATTCAGTCGGCCGACAGGGCGGCAGGTCCAACTTCCGGCACAGGCACCGGAGCACAGGGATTTGCACACCAGACGAGTCGCAGATTGTGCGGGCAAACGTACACTCCCGCTCATGCCATCCAGTCTCATGACCTTGCTTTTTGCGGTGTTCGTCGCCGCCTCCCTGCTCACCAGGTTCTGGCTCGACACGCGCCAGGCACGCCACGTGGCCCGCCACCGCGACACGGTGCCAGCTGCCTTCGCGGCTCACGTGGGCCCGCTGAGCCACCAGCGCGCGGCCAGCTACACCCTCGACAAGCTGCGCTTCGGCCTGCTCAGCACCGCTGTCAGCACCGTCGCGCTCATCGGCTGGACGCTGCTGGGCGGCCTCGACGCCCTCAACGTCGTGGTGCGCGACGCCGTGCTACCCGCCTGGGGCGCCCTGCCCTACCAGCTCGTCCTGCTGGGTGCCTTCACCCTGATCGGCACCCTGATCGAGCTGCCGCTGGAAGCCTGGCACACCTTCCGCCTCGAACAAAAGCACGGCTTCAACCGCATGACCTGGGGCATGTGGCTGGGTGACCAGGCCAAACAAATGCTGCTGGGCCTGCTGCTCGGCGGCCCCATCGCCGCCCTGATCCTGTGGCTGATGAGCGCGGCCGGCGCGCAATGGTGGCTGTGGGCCTGGGGCGCCTGGGTGGCGTTCAGCCTGTTGCTGATGGTCATCTTCCCCATCTTCATCGCCCCCCTGTTCAACAAGTTCGAGCCCTTGCAGGACCAGGGCCTCATCGACCGCGTCAACGCCCTGATGGCCCGGTGCGGCTTCACCGCCAAGGGCTTTTTCGTCATGGACGGCAGCCGCCGCTCGGCCCACGCCAACGCCTATTTCACCGGCCTGGGTGCCGCCAAGCGCGTGGTCTTCTACGACACCCTGCTGAGCAAGCTCACCCACGGTGAGGTCGAGGCCGTGCTGGCCCACGAACTGGGCCACTTCAAACACCGCCACGTGCTCAAGCGCATGGTCATGATGTTCGCCCTGAGCCTCGCCGGTTTTGCCCTGCTCGGCTGGCTGTCGCAACAGGTGGGCTTCTACACTGGCCTGGGCGTGCGCCCCAACCTGAACGCCACCAACGACGCCCTGGCCCTGCTGCTCTTCATGCTGGCCTTGCCGCCCTTTGCCTTCTTCATCTCCCCGCTGTTCGCCTACTTCTCCCGCAAAGACGAGTACGAGGCCGACGCCTACGCTTGCGCACACACCAGCGGCAGCGACCTCGCCAGCGCCCTGATCAAGCTGTACAAAGACAACTCGTCCACCCTCACGCCTGACCCCATGTACGTTCGCTTCCACTACTCCCACCCGCCCGCCTCCGAGCGCCTGGCGGCCATGCAGGCATGAAGCGCCACGGTCACAACGCGCCCCTGCGCAAGGCCAAGGGCAAAGACGCCGACACCAGCCAGTGCCAGCGCGGCCTGGTCGTCTCCACCCACGGTCGCCACGTCATCGTCGAAGACGAACAAGGCCAGCGCCTGATCTGCCACCCCCGTGGCAAGAAAAGCGAAGCCGTGGTGGGCGACCGGGTGCTGTGGCAACCCACGCTGGAAGGCAGCGGCGAGGGCCTGATCGTGCAGGTCGAAGAGCGCCGCAACCTGCTCTACCGCCAGGACGAGTGGCGCAGCAAATCCTTTGCCGCCAACCTCGACCAGATGCTGGTGTGGATCGCCGTCGAGCCCGTGTTCAGCGAGGCCCAACTCACGCGCGCCTTGCTCGCGGCCCGCTACGCCGACATCCCCGTCACCATCGTGCTCAACAAGGTCGATCTACCGGGGGCCGAGACGGCCCGCCAGCGCCTGGTGCCCTACGTGGCCATGGGCTACCCCGTGGTCGAGATGTCGCTGAAGGTCGATACCGATGCCGCCAAGGCCCAGGTCATGCCGCTGCTGCAAGGCAAGGCCAGCCTGGTGCTAGGGCCGTCGGGCGCCGGCAAGAGCACCCTGATCAACACCCTGCTGCCCAACGCCCGCGCCGAAGTGGGCGAAATCTCGCAGGCGCTCAACTCAGGCCGGCACACCACCACCACCAGCCTCTGGTACTGGCTGGACGACAGCCACGAGAGCGCCGTGATCGACTCGCCGGGTTTCCAGGAATTCGGCCTGCACCACATCGCCCCCACCGAGCTGGCCAAGTGGATGCCCGACATCGCCGCCCACATCGGCGACTGCCGCTTCTACAACTGCACCCACCGGCAAGAACCGGGCTGTGCGGTGCAGGCAGCCGCCGAACGCGGCGAGATCAGCGCCATGCGCCTGAGCCTGTACACCGGCCTGTTTGACGAACTCAGCGAACAGCGCTGGTGATGTCTTTTTGCCCTGCCGACACCCCATGAACAACACCCTGTCCCTGATCCCCTTGTCTCTGGAGGCCTTTGCCGAGGGGGCGATTTCGCTCGATGATCTGGCCCGCGCCCTGCGCGATGCCGCGCAAGAACATGAGCCCACTTTGCCCGACCGTTATCTGGACGTTCTGGAGCGGCTGTTGAACCAGCTGGAAAGCTCGGCGCTGTTCAGCGAAGAAAGCTGCTCGTTCAGCCGCACCGACATGATCGCGGCTCTGGTGGAATGGCTGGCGCGCGCACAGACGTGGTCGGACAAGGTCACCAACCCGCCCACACCCACGCGGGACGACTGATCAACGAATCAAGGGATCAACCGACCAGGTTGGCCAGCGACAGCAGCGCCAGCAGCAGCATCCACAGCACCACCGAGCGCCAGATCAGGCCCACCACGCTGCGCAGATGCGCCATCTGTGGAGGCGCACCAGTCGTGCTGCCCTCGGCGTCGATGACATCCGAGCCATCGCCCCCGGCCAGGGTGCGGCTCATGTCGCGCCCCTCTGCGCTCGGGGCCACCTGCCCGCCCAGTCGCACCCCCAGGGCCCCCGAGGCAGCCGACAAGATCGTGCCCTCATTCGGGCGCACCCACAGCACCGCATGCCGCCGCCAGGCGTCCACGGCATCCTCAAAATTGCCCACCACGGCAAAACCGAAAGCCGTCATGCGTGAGGGCACATGGTCCAGCCATGAAAACAACTGCAGCGACAGGTTCATCAAGCGGTCGTGCGTGGTTGCGCCGGTCACCTGGCTCTTGTAAGACCAGTAGCGACTGGCAAACTCGGCCATGCGGTACAACACTGCGCCAGCCGGTCCCAGTCCCAGGGTGGACAGGGCCACAAACCAGAAAAACACGCCGAACACATGGCGATGCGCTGCCAGCAGCGAGTACTCCAGCACGTGACGAAGCACCTCGGTACGCGGCAGATCGCTGGCATCCAGGTGTTGCCACTGCGCGAGTTGCTCACGGGCACGGTCTTCGCGGCCTTGCTCCAGTGCGTCACGAATGGCCGTGAAGTGGTGACTGAACTGCCGAAACCCCAGCGTCATGTACAAAATGGCCACGTCCAGCAACAAAGCCAGCACGTTGCTGTATGGGTAAAGCAGGGCATACACCAGCCCCACCAACACCGCTGGGGCAACCACCGTGACGCCCCATACCACGCGGGCGTGCACATCGGCACCCGCATCAAAATTGCGACCGACCCAGCGCACCCAACCAGTCAAACCCTGGTGGATGGGGTTGAGCGTCGATAAAGGCTTGAGCTGCTCCGCCAACAAGGCGAAGAGCACGGCAAAGAAACTCATGTCAGGATCATAGCCGCCCGCTCGCGCAGGCAGGTTGAGGAAACGTCAACAGCGCCTCAGGCAGACAAGAAGCGGTAGAAATTACGCAACATCGCTGCGGTGGCACCCCAGATGAAATACTCCTGCGCCGTCTCATGAGGCGGACGCCAAGGCATCGAAAGAAACTCGAATCGTGCTGGCCCCACTGCCAACGCACGCCGCTCGTGAAACTGCGGGTTCATCAGGAAGGGCAAAGGCACTTCGAAGATTTCGGCCACTTCATTGGCATCGGCCTGCAGTTTCAGACACTGCCATTCGTCCGCCTGTGGATCAATCAAACCCACCACCGGGGTGACCAGAAAGCCCGTTCCCGTCACGTAGTTGGGCAAGGTGCCCAGCACCCGCACACGGGCAGGGTCCAGGCCCACCTCTTCCTGTGCCTCGCGCAAGGCGGTGGCGACAGGATCGCGATCGGCAGGCTCCCGCCGCCCCCCTGGAAAACTGATCTGCCCCGGATGCTTGACCAGATGATCGGTGCGCCGGGTCAGCAGCACCGAGAGCTGATCGCGCACCACCAGAGGCACCAGCACCGACGCCGGCACCGTCTCGGAAGTTTTGATCCACAGCTCATTGTCGGCATCGACCTCCCATGTGGGCGGCGCGGCAAAGCGCTGAATCAACGCGTCGCGCGTCAGACGCTCCAGGGGTACAGGCGGCAGATGTCCGTCGCTGCCCAGTCGCTCTGCCAGATGGGGGTCAATTTTCAAAGACATGGACACACCATAACAAAAGCCGCCTGAGCTTGCGCAGCAGGCGGCTTTGAATGCGAGCACACCACGGCTTGGTACCGTGGTGACGCGACGATCAGGAGAGCTTTTCCTTGATGCGTGCCGACTTGCCGCTGCGTTGACGCAGGTAGTACAGCTTGGCGCGACGGACATCACCGCGACGCTTGACTTCGATCTTGGCGATCAGGGGGCTGTACAGCTGGAACGTACGTTCCACGCCTTCGCCGCTCGAAATCTTGCGAACGATGAAGCTGGAGTTCAGACCACGGTTACGCTTGGCGATCACGACGCCTTCGTAAGCCTGAACGCGCTTGCGGGTACCTTCCACCACATTGACAGACACGATCACGGTGTCGCCAGGGGCGAAAGAAGGGATCTCTTTGTTCAGACGAGCAATTTCTTCTTGCTCGAGCTGTTGAATGATGTTGGCCATCAAAAGCTCCTAAATGATCTTGCCCGCGCCTGAAAATCCAGCATCGTCCCAAGGGAAGAGGCCGGGGTGGAAAAAATGTCGGCCGGGTAGAGGATCGGAAAACCGCAGATTATAGCGTGAGTTGAGATAAAAAGTGTTCGTCCTGTTTGGACAATTCGCCACGCGCCCTTGCTGCCTGAATCAACTCGGGGCGGCGCTGCGCGGTGATGCGCAATTGTTGCTCGCGGCGCCAGCGTGCAATGTGCGCATGGTGACCCGACATCAGCACCGACGGCACGGTGGCATCCACGCTCCGCTCGTTGCCCTCGGCAGGGCAGTCCAGCACCTCCGGACGGCTGTAATGCGGACAGTCCAGCAAACCATCCGAAAAGCTGTCCTGCTCGTGCGACGCCGCATCGTGCAAGACCCCCGGTTGCAGGCGGGTGACGGCGTCGATCAAGGTCAACGCCGGCAACTCGCCCCCCGACAAGACGTAATCGCCCAGGCTGATTTCTTCGTCCACATGGGCATCAATGAATCGCTGGTCAATCCCCTCGTAGCGGCCGCACACCAGCACGGCACCCGGCCCTTCGGCCAGTTGTTGCACACGCTGTTGCGTCAGGGGTTTGCCAGCCGGGCTGAACAACACCACGGGCAGACGAGGTGAAGCAGCAACCTGTTGGTCAGCGCGGATGGCCGACAGGCAGCGCACCAGCGGCTCAACCAGCATGACCATGCCCGGGCCACCACCAAAAGGGCGGTCATCGACCCGGCGGTACACGCCCTCGGCAAAATCGCGCAGCTGCCACAGGCAGACATCAACCGCCTTCGTCTCGAAGGCACGACGCGTCACGCCCACCGTCTGAAACGGGGCGAACAATTCGGGAAACAGGGTGATGACGTCGAAGCGAACGGCCATCGCAGCCCTCCGGTCAAAGAGGGGGATCAGTAGTCCAAGCCCCAGTCGGCCACGATGCGCTTGTCAGCCAGGCTGACGCTGTCAATGTAGGCCGACACAAAGGGAATGAGACGCTCGACGGCGTCCTGGCCTTCGGTCGCAGGCACGACGCAGCGCAGCACGCTGTGCGGACCGGTCGCCATCAGGTCGGCCACCTGGCCCAGGCACTCGCCTTGGCGGTTGACCACATTCAGGCCAATCAGGTCGATCCAGTAGAACTCGCCGTCGTCAGGCGTCGGAAAAGCAGAGCGTGACACGAACACCCGCGCACCTCTGAGCGCTTCGGCGTCGTTGCGATCAGCCAGACCTTCGGCCGTGACCACGATCACATCGCCTTGCGTACGGGCTTGCGTCACCTTCAGAAAACGCGGTGTCAGCAAACGTGCCGGGGCCACGGCACCCGGCTTGGCAGACGCATGCGCAGGGGCCACACCCGCCTTCGCAGACGGACGCGACAAAGCGCCCGCAACCTGTTCGGTCGGGCGCAAAAACCATTTTTTGGTACAAAAGAGCGCCTGCGGGTCAGAAGAAAAAGGCACCACCTTGATGCCCCCCTTCACGCCCCAGGCGTCAACGATGCGCCCGACTTCCACCGCGTCATCGGGCCAGACGACACCGTCATCCAGCACGAGCGGGACCGCCGAGCGATCGTTCATGTCGCCTCGATCAAGCAGCCGGGACGGCAGCCTTCTTGGCTTCGACGACCAGACGGTTCACAGCGTCAGACGGCTGTGCGCCAGTCTTCACCCATGCGTCCACGCGGTCCAGCGACAAACGCAGGGTTTCAGCGTTGCCGGAAGCCAGCGGGTTGTAGAAGCCCACGCGCTCCAGGAAACGGCCGTCACGGCGGTTCTTTTGCTCAGCCACGACGATGTTGTAGAAAGGGCGCTTCTTGGAGCCGCCGCGTGCAAGTCGAATCACGACCATGATGTGTCCTTCAATTTGAATGGGCGGCCACTGTTCCCGGGAGACACTCGAGGTCAAGCAGCCAAGGCTCGATCAGGCACCTGCCTGATCGCTCCAATCATCCGTCCCGTTTAGATACGCACCAGGTGGTCAGGTGGCCAGGTAAGGCACCGACGACCCAGCTCGGGCTGGAAAACCGCAAATTATAGTCTGACTTGAGGGGGCGTGCCAAGCCTTCAACTGCGGAACATGAAGTAAGCCGCCCCAACCAGGCACAGCGCCGCCCACACGTAGTCCAGCTTGAAGGGCTGGCCCAGATAGAACACGGCAAAAGGCACGAACACGCTCAGGCTGATGATTTCCTGCATCACCTTGAGTTGCCCCACGTTGAGCGCCTGCACGCCAATGCGGTTGGCCGGCACCTGCAACAGGTATTCAAACAAGGCAATGCCCCAGCTCACCAAAGCAGCGTAAATCCAGGGCTTGCTGGCCATGCTCTTGAGGTGTCCGTACCAGGCGAAGGTCATGAACACATTGGAGGCCACCAGCAGCAGGGCAGACTGCAAGGGGATGGGCAGGGCAAGGGCGAGGCTGTTCATGACCAAGAGTCTATGCAAGGAAGGCACGCCTTACCGGATAATCACGGTTTTGTGACCCTCCAGCTCTTTGACGCGCCATGACCACGCCCACCGACCCGCACACCCCAGCGAACGCGCCCCTC
Source organism: Aquabacterium sp. (assembly GCA_017994835.1). Lineage (GTDB taxonomy): Bacteria > Pseudomonadota > Gammaproteobacteria > Burkholderiales > Burkholderiaceae_C > Aquabacterium. The sequence continues at coordinate 28,479 of JAGOKC010000003.1, forward strand.
ACCTACGACCAGGCCGGTGTCAACTATGACCTGATCGACCCGTTGAAGGTCGCCGCCCAGCGTGCTGCGGCCGAAACGGGCGCGAACCTGGCCAGCCACGGCTTCAGCGAAGTGCTGGCCTCGCGCGGCGAGTCGGCCTATGTGGTCGATGTGGGCCCGATGTACCTGGCCTCCATCGTCGAGTGCCTGGGCACCAAGACCCTGGTAGCCGACGAGATGGCCACGCTGACGGGCAAGAGCTACTACGACGGCATCGCCCAGGACACCATCGCCATGGCGGTGAACGACCTGATCACCGTGGGCGCCACGCCCCTGGTGGTGCAAGCCTACTGGGCTGCGGGTGGCTCTGACTGGTTTGGCGACAAGGTGCGCGCCAACGCCCTGGTGGCGGGCTGGAAGAAGGCCTGCGAGGTGTGCAACGTGGCCTGGGGCGGCGGTGAAACCCCCGCGCTGGCTGGCATCGTGGCCGATGGCCGCGTTGACCTGGCCGCCTCGTGCACCGGCATCATCAGCCCCAAGACCCGCCTGTCGGTGGGCGACAAGCTGGGCGCGGGCGACGCCATCGTCTTCCTGGCGTCCAGCGGCATCCACGCCAACGGCCTGTCACTGGCGCGCAAGCTGGCCGAGCGCCTGCCGCAAGGTTATTTGACCGACCTCGGCAACGGCCAGAGCTACGGCGAGGCCTTGCTGGCCCCCACCACGCTGTACTCGCCCGTCACCGAGGCGATGGCCAAGGAAGGCATCATTCCGCACTACTGCGCCAACGTCACCGGCCACGGCTGGCGCAAGCTGCTGCGTCACCCCAAGCAGCTGACCTACCGCATCACCCAAGTGCCGCCCAAGACCCCGGTGCTGGCCTTCATGCAGCAGGAATGCGGCCTGGACGACCACGAGGCCTATGGCACGCTGAACATGGGTGCCGGTTTTGCGCTGTACGTGGCGGCCGACCAGGCCGAGCGCGTGGTGGCGATTTCAAAGTCGCTCGGCATTGACGCCTGGGTGGCGGGCCGCGTCGAAGACGGCCCCAAGCAGGTGGTGATCGAACCTTTGAACGTCGTTTACGGTGCCGAAGAACTGCAACTGCGTTGAACCCGGCCGCTGCGGGCCGCACAAGGAGCACGAACCATGGGACACATGATCGACTTCACCCGCCCCGATGGCGGCAAGACCAGTGGCTACCTGGCCGATGCTGGTGCCGGCACGCCCGGCGTGATCCTGATCCAGGAATGGTGGGGCTTGAACGACCACATCAAGGACCTGACCGACCGCCTGGCCGCGGCCGGCCTGACCACGCTGGCACCTGACCTGTACCGCGGCCGACTCACCTCGGATGCCGACGAGGCCAACCACCTGATGACCGGGCTGGACTTTGGCGATGCCACCCACCAGGATTTGCGTGGTGCCGTGGACTTTCTGGCGCAACGTGGACAGCCTGTGGGCGTGACAGGTTTTTGCATGGGCGGAGCCCTGACGGTGGCGGCCGCCGTGCATCTGTCCGGCCTGTCGGCAGCGGTGTGCTTCTACGGCATCCCACCGGCCGAGTTTGCCGACCCGGCCCAGATCCGCATCCCTTTCCAGGGTCATTTCGCCACGAAAGACGGGTGGTGCTCGCCCGCTGCCGTGGCGCAACTGGAGTCGGCCATGAAGGCCGCCGGCCAGTCGCCCGACCTTCACCACTACGAGGCCGACCACGCCTTCGTCAACAAGACACGTCCTGAGGTGTACGACGAAGCCTGCGCGACCCTGGCATGGGATCGCACTGTCTTGTTCATGCAACGGCACTTGCGCAAGTGATGGGGTGAGCAGCCTTTCATGATCCTGGCGCAGGTGCGAGCCGGTGCATGACAGGCGCAGCAGTGCAGGATCGGACCGAGCGGATCCCCTATAATCGTCCGTGACGGGCCTCCCTGCATGGGGGCGCGGCCAACCGGGTCAGGTCGGGAACGAAGCAGCCCTAACCGTTAGCCAACAGTGCCAGGATCAGGCTCGTCACCTTATTTTTGTGTTTGATGCCCCATGCGTCGCGGCTGGGACCGAACTTCCGCGAAGTTCGGGGCGTGTGCACCACGTTTTCACCTGCGACCCCCTGCGTTCATGGCATCGACTTCCCTTCCGCCCGCCTCCACCCCGTCGTCTGGCACCTCCACGGTCGCCATTGACCTGGGTGACCGCAGCTACGACATCCTGATTGGCGAAGGCCTGCTGCAAGACCCGGCCACGTTTGCGGGACTGCCCAAGTCGTCCAAGGCCCTGATCGTCACCAACACCACGGTGGGACCGCTCTACACGGCTGCGCTGCGTGCCGCGATTGCGCCACACCACAAGGCCGTGCTGGATGTAGAACTGCCCGATGGCGAGCAGTACAAGGACTGGCCGGCACTGAACCAGATTTTCACCAAGTTGCTGGAAGAAGCCGCTGACCGCAAGACCGTACTGTACGCACTGGGCGGCGGCGTGATTGGCGACATGACCGGCTTTGCCGCTGCCTGCTACATGCGCGGCGTGCCCTTTGTGCAGGTGCCCACCACGTTGCTGGCCCAGGTGGACTCGAGTGTGGGTGGCAAGACTGCCATCAACCACCCGGCCGGCAAGAACATGATCGGAGCGTTCTATCAGCCCCAGCGCGTGATCTGCGACCTGGCGACGCTCGACACCCTGCCCCAGCGCGAGTTGCTGGCCGGTTTGGCCGAGGTCATCAAATACGGCCCGATTGCCGATGCCGAGTTCCTGAGCTGGCTGGAAGCCCACATGGACCAGTTGCTGGCCCGTGACCGTGCCGCACTCAAGCACGCCATCCAGCGCTCGTGCGAGATCAAGGCCTGGGTGGTGGGGCAGGACGAGAAGGAATCTGGCCTGCGTGCCATCCTGAACTACGGCCACACCTTTGGTCACGCCATCGAGTCGGGTCTGGGCTATGGCGAGTGGCTGCATGGCGAAGCCGTGGGTGCCGGCATGGTGATGGCCGCCGACCTGTCGGCCCGCCTGGGGCTGATCGACGAAGCGACGTCGCAGCGCATCCGTGCGCTGATTGCGCGCACCGGCCTGCCCGTGACGGCCCCTGACCTGGGCGCCGACCGCTATCTGGAGCTGATGCAGGTGGACAAGAAGGCCGAAGGCGGCGAGATCCGCTTCGTGGTGATCGGCCCGCTGGGACAGGCGGGGATGCGCCCCGCGCCCGAATCGGTCGTGCGCGACGTGATCGCCTTTCATACGCGCTGACCCGGACGCCCCATGACCATCGCCCCCTACGCCAGTCATCCTGAGCAGACAAGGGGGCGTCGTTACCCCGAGCTGCCCGCCCCCACCCGCAGCGATTTTCAGCGCGACCGCGACCGCATCGTCCACAGCACGGCGTTCCGGCGCCTGGTGTACAAGACCCAGGTTTTTTTGAACCACGAGGGCGATCTGTTTCGCACGCGCCTGACGCACTCGCTGGAGGTGGCGCAACTGGGACGCTCGATTGGGCGCTCGCTGGGGTTGAATGAAGACTTGGTGGAAGCGATTGCCCTGGCGCATGACCTGGGGCACACGCCGTTTGGCCACGCCGGGCAGGATGTGCTCAATGAGTGCATGCAGGGGCATGGTGGGTTTGAGCACAACCTGCAGTCGCTGCGGGTGGTCGATGAGCTCGAAGAGCGCTATCCGGCGTACAACGGCTTGAACCTGGCGTTTGAGACGCGCGAGGGCATCTTGAAGCACTGCTCACGTCGGCATGCGGAGATGCTGGAGGCGCAAGAGCCGGGCGGCGTGGGGCGGCGGTTTCTGGAAGGCTCACAACCCAGCCTGGAGGCACAGTTGTGCAACCTGGCCGATGAGATTGCGTACAACGCACACGACATTGACGATGGCGTGCGCTCCGGATTGATCACGATGGAACAGTTGGAGGCCGTGCCGCTGTTCGTGCGTTTTCGGGATGAAACGCTGGCGGAGTTTCCGCAACTGCAAGGGCGCCGGCTGTTGTTTGACACCATTCGGCGCATGCTGTCACAGCAGGTGTATGACGTGATCGGGGCGACGCAGGCCTTGTTGGCGGCGCACAGGCCCGGGTCGGCAGATGAGGCCAGGTTGTGTCCGCCGCTGGTGCGGTTCAGCGCCACCATGCGGGAAGACAGCACGGCCTTGAAGCGATTTTTGTTCAAGGAGTTGTACAGGCATCCGCAGGTGAACGAGACGACCGCCAAGGCCAAACAGGTGCTGTCAGAGCTGTTTGCGGCGTATGTGGCGCAGCCGTCAGCGATGCCTTCTGACTTTGCGCAGCGCGAGGATTTGCACCTGGCAGTGGCGGATTACATTGCGGGGATGACGGACCGGTTTGCAGTCAGGGAGCATGAGAGGTTGACGGGGCGGAGGGTGTTTTGAGCTGCTGCACTCCCAGAAGACTCAAAAACGACTGGCATTGCCTCACAGCTCGACCGATCAGCACAATACGGTCACTGTCATGATCAAACCATGAACGAGACCACACCGACTCCATCTTCGCAGTCCAGCACGAGTGAAACAGTCAAGTCAGACACAAGTTACTTCTGTGCGATTTGTCAACAATCCGTTGCACGCTGGGCACCGCACCCCCACATCACACAACTCTCCAGTGAGTTCATGAAGATGATGGAGGGCATTGGTTCGGACCTGTCAATCTATCAATGCCCGAACTGTGGCTGCACCGACCGCGATCGCCATTTGTGGCTCTTCATGGGTGCTGCGGGCATCCTACGAGCGCTTCCACACGCGCGTGTGCTACATGTGGCACCGGAGAGGCACATCGAGCAACTCATTCAGCAGAGACAACCCCAGGAATACGTGCGTGGTGACCTGTTCCCACGCGACCCCAGGCACGTCAAATTGAATCTTGAGTCACTTGAGATGCCTGACAACAGCTTTGACATCATCATCTGCAACCACGTTCTGGAGCACGTCCACGACCTGCCCAAAAGCCTTTCAGAGTTGCACCGCTGCTTGAAACCAGGTGGCGTGCTGATTGCGCAAACGCCGTTTTCACCCATTCTGAAGTACACGATGGAGTGCACCATCGAGATCACGCCGGAGTTCGCCGAGTACTTCTTTGGTCAGAAAGACCACGTCCGCCTGTTTGGTACCGACATCGTCGAGTGGTTCCATCGTGCAGGTTTCCAGGGCGAACCGATCGACCACAAAATCATCCTCAGCGAGCTGGACGCGATGTCTGTGGGCTGCAACCACCGAGAGCCATTCTTCGCCTTCACGAAGTGAAAGCGACACTGGTCACGCCAGACACCCGTCCGACAGGAAACCACATGCGCGCTGTACTGCTGCTTGACACCAACTTCTCCTCGGGGCCCATGCACGATTTCCTCGTTGCAACCGATCATGAGGTACATGTGGCTGGCAGCAACCCACTCGATGCCTTGGCCAAAAAATCCGATCACCACATTCTGCTGGACTACGCCGATGCCCAGCAGGTGCATCGGGTACTGAACCAACGCGCCTTCGACTTCGTGATCCCCGGCTGCAATGACCGCTCGTATCAAACCTGTTCCGAGCTGCATCAGATGGGACATGCACTGCAAGGCATCGACTCACTCGACATCACAAACACCATCAACGACAAAGAGCTGTTCAGAGCGTTTGCCACACGCCATGGATTGCCCACACCTCAGGTTCTCTCAAGTGACCAGATCGGGCGCTGCTGGCCGGTGATCATCAAACCTGTGGACGCGTACAGCGGGCGTGGTGTGACCATCCTGCAAGAAACACAACATGATCAACTCGATGCCGCCATCGACCACGCCAAAATTCACTCACGTTCGGGTCGGCACCTGGTTGAACAGTGTGTTGAAGGTCAACTCCACAGTCACTCGGTCTTCCTGTCCGAAGGCGACATCCTTGTCGATTTCATTGTCGAAGAACACGGGACAGCCAACCCCTTCGTGGTGGACACCAGTCGTGTGCTGCACGACTACCCAGCCCATCTCCTGGCCCAGTTGCGAGACAACACCCGCACCATGGCACGTGAGTTGGGCCTGCGCCAGGGATTGCTGCACACGCAGTTCATCCGTCAGGGCGAACAGCACTGGCTCATCGAAGTGACTCGCCGCTGCCCAGGTGATCTCTACAGCCAGTTGATCGAGCTCTCGACCGGATTTCGCTATGCCGAGAACTACGCCCGTTCGTTTGTGAACATGCCCTTCACTTTGGAGGGCATGAAGGCTGAGCCGACCTGGATCATGCGACACACGCTGTCCTTGCCAGGCGAGGGAACACTGGGTTCGGTGCGATTCTCAGTGCCGCTTTTGATAGAAAAATTCATTCCGATCAGCACCGTGGGCGACCGACTGAAAGCCAGCCCTGCAAGCCGCATCGGGGTTCTGTTCACCAGATCATCGACCGAGTCAGCGCTCCAAGAGTTGTTCGCCAGAACATTGAAACGCGAGCTGTACGAGATCACCCTTTGATCCAACCAGGTGTCCACCATGTCATTTCAACCTGTCACGCCCCTTCGCGTCGCATTCATCGGTGGCGCACTGAACTCTGCCGTCGGGTACACACACTTCAATGCAAGCCGCCTGGATGGTCACTTCCGTGTGGAGGCGGGCTGCTTCAGCCGAGATCCACAACACAACCAGCACACGGCACAGACTTACGGTATCGCACCAGAGCGCACGCACGCATCCTGGCAGGCCCTGCTGGCTGCAGAGGCCGACCGCATTGATGCGGTGGTGATTCTGACGCCCACGCCCAGTCACGCCGACATCGTGATCGCCGCACTGGATGCGGGCTTTCGGGTGATTTGCGAAAAATCACTGGGCACCTCCAGCGAGGAATGCCGGTTGATTGAAGCTGCCGTTGCGCGCAACCACGGCTATCTCGCCGTGACCTTCAACTACTCCGGCTATCCCATGGTGCGCGAACTGCGCAACATGATTCGTGACGGACGCATGGGCACCGTGCAGCAGATCCACGTGGAGATGCCACAAGAAGGCTACCTGCGTTTGCGCGCCAACCCACAGGCCTGGCGGCGCAAGGACCACGAAGTCCCGACCGTCTCGCTGGACCTGGGCGTACATGTGCACCATCTGGTGGACTTCCTCACTGACGGCAATGCGCCAATGATGCTGACGGGTGAAGAAGCCAGTTACGGTCAGTTCGACGGCCTGATCGACAACGTTTACTGCCTGGCCCGCTACCAGGACAATCTGCGCCTGCAAGCCTGGTGGGGCAAAACCGCATTGGGTCACCGAAACGGCTTGCGCATCCGGATCTTTGGCAGCCAGGCGAGCGCCGAATGGTTTCAGATGGACCCTGAGACGCTGCAATGGTCCGACAACGAGGGACGCCACCTGGTGCTGGATCGAGGCACAACTTCCGCGTCCATTGCTCAGGAGCCACGCTACAACCGTTTCAAGGCGGGACATCCGTCGGGGTTCATTGAAGCCTTTGCGAACCTCTACGCAGACATTGCGGCAGACCTGCGGCAGTTTCAAGCAGGTCAGGTACGCAACAATGATCACGTCTTCGGCGCACGTCACGCCATGGCAGGGCTCGAAATGATGGAGTCCTTGAAGCTGGCCGCACAACAAAAGAAGTGGCTGACGCTGCAGGGGTAATTTGCCCGCCAGCCGACCCTGAGGACCACAAGGTGCCAGGTTGTTCTCACACCCCGACTCGCCCTCCCCCGATTCAGGCGATCAAGAAGCGCGCGATGCGCGCCCCCCAGCCAGCGGCCTCGATGTTGCGAACAATTTCGTACATGCTCTGAACACCGGAGGGGAAGAAGCACAGATCGTGCACCTCCAACAAGTCTGGCTGGGCCAAAACGTCGTCACAAGAACCAACCACCCCACGGATCAAGCCGGCCTGGCCACTCGTGGTGTGGCGCAGATACCAGTCCGACTGCTTGCCCAGACCCCACAACACGACCGCACGGGGCGCATCAGGACTCATCACGAAATCGCCTTGCAGACCCAGTCGATCCAGTCGCTCACGCAGCATCGCCACCAAAGCAACGTCAAGCTGAACGCGATCTCGAATGAGGTCATCGAAGAACACGATGCGTGCGCCAGCCGTGTAGAGCCGAACACCCAGTTCATACATGGCGCAAACCATGTCCGCCACGGCGCTCGGCAAAGTGAAGTCACAACTGACCTGAAAAAGGCAGTCCATCAATCCGGCTGCGGTCACTTTCTCAACGAAAGCTTGCAGTTCATCGCTTGCGAGGTTGTCGGGTCGCATGATGTACTTGATCGTCAAGCGACGTTTGTCACTCAGCCGCGCGTGGTAGCGTTGCAAGTTGCCCAGCACGGCATTGATCTCACCTTTCCCCCGAATCTGAAGGAACAGCGCCTGCGCGCCAGCGTCGATGCTGGTGACAAGCTGGAACTTGTCGTGGGCCAGCAGTTGCTCCAGGCTCTCCGAATGGCGCAGACTGTTGCTCAGCACCCGAATTTTGTTGACCTGCGGCATGGTGTTGAGCAGATGGTTGATCGGCTCAAAGCGCGGACTGAGTGTGGGCTCCCCACCGCCCCAGACAACGTGGCAGCCTTGCGCAAACCCACCAGGCATGACTGCAAGCTGGGCAACGATGTCCGCCGCGTTGTACTTCGCCTCTTGTCCACCGTAGTACTTCGGTGAGCAGTAGGTGCAACGCATGTTGCAGTAGGAAAAGTTCTCCAGCGAAACGTAGTCGATGCCGCCTTCGCCTTCTTCGTAGCGCTCGATGTAGGGGCAGCCACTGCATTCGGGGGCCTCGTCCGCATTGATGCGGTCGATCAAACGCTTCTTGGCCTGCTCGATAACGGGCAGGGAGATCGTTTCTGCGTCCTTGAGCAGGACCACATCGCCCTTTTGAATGCCATTGACAAAAAACCGCTTGCAACAGGCGCGGATCTCGTCTGGCCCCAGAAAGAGGGAAGCGTTGAGGTCCTTGCAAGACAACCTGGAGCGAAAAATGGCTCGCAACTGTTGCCACAGCGCCTCCGGCGCAGCAGCGCGGTTTTGCGTCCAATGACTGCTGGCGTACTTGAAGTTGCTGCTCTTGGCGCTGTAGGACGGGCCCACGCTCAAGGCCTGCGACAGCCAGGGCCGTTCATCAACCTGGGCAGCCAGGTGTGACAACAGGGCCCGGGCCTGTTCGGGCCGCTCCTCACGAGAGATGAGGTAGAGGATCACACCCAGGGTCTGGGCCAGCAGGTCAAGTCCGCGCCCGTAGGCTTGCATACCGGGCTCAACCAGCGTGACTTGCAGCTCTTCATGGGCCTTCAGGTAGCCATCAATTCGGCGTGGAGTCATCTGCACCGTGATGGCACCTTCCGTGTGTTGCTTGTTCAGCACCTGATAAGGCAAGACCAAGATCTGCCTGGCATGTCGGACCAGGTCAAACACATAGCGAATGTCTTCGTGGACACCGCTTGAGAAGTGAATGCGCTGCCTGAGCAACATCTCACGGCGCACCACAAAATTGAAAACTTCCTGCTTTTCCTTGAAAGCCAGGATCTGACGCCCCAGTCTCAAGCGCAGTGCATCGAAACCCTTTGCCGATGCATTGCACCCATCCTCGTAACGACCCTTGAGCGAATGGGCAATGAGCTCTCGGCCATCCACCTGCGTCGTGAGCAGCGGCAACAGTTCACCCAAGCCTGCCAGGTTGATCTCATCGTCATCATCGAGAAACCACACCCAATCGCCACGGGCCTGCGCCAAACCAGCATCCCGCGCTGGACCGGGCCCGCTGTTGACAGGCAGATTCACCAATCTCACAAGAGGATTGCGCGCAAAATGGTTCAGCACAACGGCGGCACTGTCATCGCTCGAACCATCGTTCACCACGATGAGCTCCATCCGTAGCCCGTGAGCAACCCCCTGGCGCGCCAGTGCGTCGAGGTACTTGTCCAGTGATGCCGTGAGAGTACGAGCCCGATTGAACGTTGGTACGATGACCGATAGATGCATGCCATGCTTTCTTCAAAATGTGGCCTGTGCGAGTCTGCCATCTCTGCGAAAGAGCAAACACCGAAGAAAATAGTGCAGAAGTGGTCTTTTGTGCAGCACCGCAAGGGTCCGTGGCTACTGAGATCGGATCCAACGCTTTATCCGTTGATCGAGACGAACCACTTCCAACATGATGCGCTCATGAATACAGCAAATGAAATGTCGCTTGCGCCGGCACTGATCGTGGTTGGTGAAGCCGTCGGTGCACGCAATGCAGATCACATGGCACGGCACGCGCCCGATCCTGTTCGGGCCCGACTGCTCAACGCACTACCCGCTGCTCAGCGCGTCCTGGAACTGGGTTGCGGCAGTGGCGAGTTGGCGCAGATGCACAAGGCGCGACACGGGGCATGCCACTGGACTGGTGTGGATGCTCGACCGGAGCGGCTGGCGTTGGCCAGTGAGCACATAGACACGCTGCTGTGTCTGGACTTGTCTCAAGCCCGCATCCATCTGCTGCGTTCACGATTCGATCTGATCGTGATCAACGGACTGGAACACCTGCCCAAGCCTGATGTCGTTCTGGCAGACCTGCAAGATCTGCTGGAAGAGGGCGGCACCCTGGTGTTGCGTGCAGAAAACCACGCGCGCCTGTCAATGATCAATCGCATCATTGAAGCGGATCTGTCCAGCGGTACCGCAGCAGATCCCGACTCAATCGGCAGTCTTGATCGTGCCCACCCACGTCTGCAATCTCACGCAAGCATCTACAAACTGCTGATGGATGCCCAGTGGATGCCGACTCTGGTCGACAACGAACCCGACACACCTCAGGATGAACGGGTGGCTCAGGCTGCGCATTACATCGCCGACGCCATCGGCGTGCAAGCTGGCTGCGCAGACCTTGTGCACCGGATCAGGCACTTCATCATCCGAGCACAACGCATCTTTGAGCCTATCCAAAGCAGTGACAACACTGCGCTGTTCGATGTGGTTGTTCCGACGACGAACGAGCAACAATTGCGCGTCAATGTTGAACAGTCCCCCGGGTTGGCCGAGGTCAATGCGCGCATTGTTTCTTACCGTGGGGCTAAAAACCCCGCTCACGCCCTCGACGGGTCAATGGCGCACGTGCTTCGGGACTGGGTCTTGCTTTGCCATCAGGACGTTTATTTCCCCAAGGGCTTTGGCCTGCGACTCAACAAACTTCTCGCCGCCATTCCCCCACAAGAGCGCCGTCAAACTTTGCTGGGCTTCATCGGCGTGGGGGTCAACCGTGAGACCCAACAGCCTGAACCAGCTGGTTTCATTCTGGACAGGCTGCACAGGGTGGTCCATGCGTCATCGGATGCGGCCCTGTCCATCGACGAGTTGGCCATTGTGGTCGCCAGAGATTCCATCCACAAGATTGACCCCAACATCGGCTGGCACCTCTGGGCCACCGATTTGTGCCTGAGTGCAATCTCTGAACACAGAGTGTTCCCCAAGATCGTGAGCCTGCCACTGTTTCACAACTCGCACACGGGCTGGAGCCTGCCGGCTGCGTTCAGCGATTCCACCGAGTACCTGCTGCGCAAGTTTCCGCACTTCGGTGATATTCACACGCTGTGTGGCGTCCTGAATGCAGATTTCGTGACTCGCCAGCGGAGTCTGAAGGCATGACCACGCTCACCACCCTCATCCCTGCGTACAAAGCCGATTATCTGAGTTCGCTCTTTCTGGGTCTGTGCAGACAGAGCTTCCAGGATTTCAGGGTCATTCTGTCTGACGACAGTCCAGGTGGCGTGATCACCGAGATGATCCGCAGTGGAAAATTTCAAGCACTGACCTCACGGCTGAACCTGGTGGTGGTGAAGGGTCCGCACAGTGCCTCGCGTAATCACGAGCAACTCATGGACCTGTGGGACGGCAAAACACCACTGGTTCACATGCACAACGACGACGACGTCATTTACCCGGATTTCTACCTGCGGCACGTTCAGGCTCATGCGACCCACACATGCTGCGCAACAGTCAGCCAACGCTGGCTCAGCCACGACGATGGTGTACCTGCATGGAGCTTGCCTTTGCCGGACTTCATCACCCAGTCAGATCAGCATGTTGTTCAAGTCGCATCTGAGCAACTGTTTCAAAGCACCGTCGGTCGTTGCACCAACTGGCTGGGTGAGCTCAGCAACATTGTGATGTCTGCCGACGGCGCAGCGCACTACCCGCGGCCACCCACACAAGACTTGAGCTATTACGGCCTTCTGGACATCGGTTTCATTCTCAGTGCAGGCGAGCACTTGCCGGTGACCTTCATTCGCGAACCATTGAGCGTCTTTCGACAAAACGCCCAGCAGACCACACACAACACACTCACACCCCTCGATAGCATTGGTCACCTGGCCTGGGTGGCATACGCGCTGCTGGCGTGGCGCAACGGGCGACTCAGCGCGGCCGACACACTCGAAGCCATTGGAGTGGCCACACAACGCACACACAAGCTCTTTGGGCATGCGCCCTTTCTGCTGCCCTACTATGAAGCGTTGACAATGCATTCGCAATCTCTGGACGCACTGAGCGAGGCCTTCTGCACGTTCTGGCTGAACCTCATCGACAGCATCCCCGAGGTGCGCGCCCAAGGGCACTGACAGACAACCGTTTCTGGACGGGAGAGACCATGCACGAGCCGCACCCCATCTACGTCACCCAACCCGATTTGCCACCACTGGCAGAGTTCCTGCCCTATCTGCAAAAGATATGGGACAGCAAGATACTGACCAACGGTGGTCCGTTCCATCAGATGCTGGAGCAGGAACTCGCCGACCACCTCGGGGTGCAACACATCTCGCTGTTCACCAATGCAACCATCGCACTGGTGACAGCACTACAGGCCTTGCGCATCAGCGGTGAGGTCATCACCACGCCCTACTCGTTTGTCGCCACGGCACACTCGCTGCTGTGGAATGGCATCAAACCGGTGTTCGTTGACATCGACGCAAAGAGTCTAAACATCGATCCAGCCAAAATCGAAGCTGCCATCACGCCGCAGACAACGGCCATCATGCCTGTGCACTGCTATGGGCACCCCTGTGACGTTGACGCCATCGAGCGGATCGCTCGGGACTACAACCTTAAGGTCATCTACGACGCTGCGCACGCATTCGGTGTGCGCAAACAGGGTGTCAGCGTGCTCCAGCATGGTGACCTGTCTGTGCTGAGTTTTCACGCCACCAAGGTATTCAACACTTTTGAGGGCGGCGCGATCATCAGCCCCGATGCCCGAACCAAACAGCACATCGACCACCTCAAGAATTTCGGCTTTGTCAACGAGACCACCGTGGTGGCAGCCGGCATCAACGGCAAGATGAGCGAATTCAACGCTGCACTCGGCCTTCTGCAACTCAAGCACGTGGGCACCGCCATTGCGCGTCGCAGAGCCATTGATACGCTCTACCGCGAACTGCTTGATGGCATCCCAGGCATTCGATTGATTCAACCACCACCAGACGTGGACTGGAATCATTCTTACTTTCCCATCCTGGTCAACGACGACTACCCCATCAGCAGGGACGCGCTCTACCAACTGATGAAAGGCGCGGACATCCATAGTCGTCGATATTTTTACCCGCTGATCTCGGACTTTCCCATGTACCGCGGACTGCCCTCTGCCCAGGTTGACAACTTGCCCGTGGCGCGCAACGCTGCAGCCCAGGTCATCTGTTTGCCCATGTACCCTTCCCTGCAAGACGCGGATATCACCCGAATCAGTTCACTGATTCGAGCCAATGCGCAGCTTGATCGCCACTGAGTTATAACCAGCCGGGACTTGACAATTAGTTCCTTCGGGTATTGCCTTTACCCCTGCAAGTCATCTGATAAGGCATCCTCTGGCACCCCACCGAAATCCGCCTGCATGGTGCGTGCAGCCATGCGCTCAGCCAAGGTGGTCGGCTGCTTGACCAGCGTCACCCGCATGAAGTTCGCGCCCTCTTTGCCACAAGGCTTGAGCGCCGCGTCCAGGTACACAAACTCCTGCAACTGGAAACGGTACTCAAACCAGCCCAGGTACCAGAACCAGTCGGCGTAATACACCCACGAGGCCTCGTTCATCGCGCGAATGTGAGTCGGGTCTTGCCAGGCGGTGTTCGCGTGCTCGTAGGGCACCTCGATCTCCATGCGCCCCCCCTCTTCCAGCAGCGCCAGGCAGTTGCCCATGAAGGTCGGCAGATCGGGCACGTGCTCCAGCACGTTGTTGGCATAAATCAACTTCACCGCGCCGGGCAGCAAATCCACCTCGCCCACGGTGTCGCTGTGCAGGCGTTGCGGCCATGACTGCTTTTGCCCCAAGTCCAAGATGACGTCGGGCAAGGCGGTCGGCAAGATGTCCACATTCAGCCAACCGGTTCGGTAATCCTTGCCTGAACCGATGTGCAGCCGCTCGGGAGCCCACGGTCCCGTGGCGATGCGCTCGAGGTGAGCGGTGGCAAAGGACTGCCCAAAAACAAAAGCGTCTGCATACTCATCGACCAGATCGTGTTGCTGGAATGCCTGCAGCTTGTGCGCCGCGACGTGTGCAAACCCTTCTGTCAGAAATTGCTCGCGAATGAAGTTCTGCCATCCGCCCTCGGGCACCCAGAAAACAGCATCTTCAAACTGAGTCGCCGGGCGCGTGGCCGCCAAACGCTCACTGATGACCGGCGTCCCCAGCGACAGACACTGGAACACCCGCGCCTGCTCAAACCGGGCAGTCTCGTAATAGTGACAGTTGAGCACGGCTTTGGACTGCCGAATCAACGCATCACGCTCGGGGCCATACACCGGCCCGTCCAGCAAGGTCACATTCCCGCCAGCCTCTTCAATGTCTTGAATGATGCGGCGGCGGCGCTCATTCATGCTGCCGAAAAACAGCAGATCAATCGGGCGCTCATTCATCGGGATGTTCGATGGCTCAAGATAGGCTGCATGGCCAAACGACAGCAAGGGCACATCGTCAACATACGAGGTGTACTGAGGCGGATTACCGTCGTCGTAATCAAAAACTGCGGATGTCCCCAGCAGTTGACGGTAGGCCTCTGACACCTGCGCACCGCCTTCGCCCATTTGCTCCAGGTTGAAGAAGATGCAGGCATACCGCTTGCGCAACTCCGGATCAAATCCAAGGTGGGCACCCAGGACCACATTGACGGCATCGTGCTTCAAACGATTTTTGGCAAGCGTGACCTCCGCACCAAAACGCCGAAACTGGAATCGCAGATAGCGCGCCTGGTCCAGGAATCCCAAGGAATGCACATAGCCCAGCGGCTGGATGATGCAGAGGTGAACAGATCGGAACTCCATGGGTTTTATCCTTTGATCGTGCGTCAATTGGGGTGAGTCGGGTTCACACGGTGCCGCTGACGGCCGCCGCCAACGGCTCCACTGGCAAGCCCTGAATATGTCGCGTGTGCATCCGGTGCAACAGCGCTTCATAGTCGCGGGTGAACTTCTCGCTGTCAAACAAGGGGGCGGTCTCGCGCGCCTGTAACAGCGCCGCACGCAAGGCAGCACGGCGCGCCGGATCTGACGCAAGGGCTTTGATGGTGTGCTGATATTCAGTCAAGCCATCACAGATCAAGTCATCCAGCCCCACGGCATGCAACAAGCTGCTGGCCACCCGCGATGCGAAGGTGTCACCCGCAAAGGTCACCACCGGCACCCCCGCCCACAGCGCGTCACTGGCGGTGGTGTGGGCATTACAAGGCCAGGTGTCGATGAAGATGTCTGCCAGGCTCATCCGGCTGAGGTGATCCGCCAAATCCATCCTGGGTGCCCAGTGCACCCGGTTCAGCTCAACACCACGCGCCAGAAACTCGCGCTCCAGATTCGGTCTGGCCTGACTGTGCCAATCCAGCAACCACAACACCGCATGGGGCGTGTCATGGAGCAGTGCACACCAGACATCCATCACCTGCGGTGAGATCTTGTAAGGCTGATTGAATCCACACAGCACCACCGCATCTTCGGGCAAACCCACATCGGCACGCTGCATCGGGCGTGGCAGCGGACGTTTGCGATCATTGGGTTGATAGCAAACCGGCATCTGTGCGATTTTTTCCGAGTAATGGGCGGCATGCGTCAAAGGCGTCACCACAGCATCGCCAATGATGTAGTCCATGAAGAACGCCCCCGTGGTGCCAGGAAACGCCAGAAACGTCGCCTGTACGGGTGCAGGTCGATAGGCCAACACCTCCAACCTGTTGCCCGAGGTGTGTCCTTTCAGGTCAATCAGCACATCAATCTGGTCATCGGCAATGCGACGCGCCATGTCCAGACTCGACATGGACCGAGTGTCAATAAAGTGTTCGATGGCGGACTCCACGCGGGTCCGCATGATCGAGCGCTCATCCGGTCCATGTGAATACGCAAACACCTCGAACCTGTTCTTGTCGTGGTGTTCGAACACTTCGGCCATCAAAACGCACGTGGCGTGTGCATGGAAGTCACCCGACAGGTAACCCAGACGAATCCGTCCATGTGGGGTACCCGCAACCGTGCGCCTGTCAACAGGTTGAAACGTACGCCACCGGTTGGTCATCGCCCGCGCCACCGACAACTGGTGCAACGGGTCGTCCATCAAGGTGGCATGCGTGAACAAGGTCGCATCCACGGCACTGTCCGGCGTCAATGCCGCAACCAGGTCACGCAACTGCTGCAGGTGCGGCTCCGATTGATCCCACTGGCAGGTTTCACGTTCGGCAAAAGCCAGGGCCCCTACGGCACGAATGGTCTGCGCGTCCAGGCCCATCAACAAGGCCGTCCGGAAGCATTCACAGGCCTCGTCTTTGAGGTTCATTTCAAAAAACGACAAACCCATGCAGTAATGGGACTGTGCATCGTCCATCCGGATGCTCAGCGCCTTCATGAACGACTCGATCGCAAGCTGATGCAGACCCTGCAATTGTTGCGCGTAGCCCAGACTGAACCAATAGGCCTTGGTGGTCCGAGATGCCTCTGGCAAGGTCAGCAAGGTAGCCTGCGCCTCGGCAAACCGCTGCATGCGATTGAATGCTTCGGCCTGTATCAAAGCCGCCAATTCAAGTTGCGGCTGCGCGCGCCGCACCTCTGCGGCCAACGACACCGCCTCGTCAAGCTTGCTGACATACAGATAAGCACGCGCCAGGTTCAACTGCGCCACCACCTGACCCGGCTCCCGCTTGACAGCCGCTTCCAGCGCCAGCACACATTCGGGCCAGCGCGCCTGGTTCGCCAGTTCAATGCCACGCTGCACCAGATCCTGCGCAGGAACGGGTCGGGGCTGAGGCTTCTTGCGTGACTTGCTCATAAGGGGAAACACTCAAGGTCGGAATCAGGACATCACCAGTCTAGGCCTGCCGATCAGCTCAAGATCACGGCATAAGCGCCGAAAACACCTCTATTCACCCGTCAGGAACTGTTGACACCGGCCCCTCAAGGCCACCAAACATCTTCCGGCAGCGTGAAAAAAAGCCTAAAGATCTTTTCACAGGCACCGAAAACCAACTCAACGGGACCAGAAAGTTCCGTAGCTCAGACAGCCGGCTCAGATGCCGGGTAGTTTTAACACCAAAGGAACGCATCATGGCCTCCAGCATCAACACCAACGCCGTATCGTTGAACTCCCAGCGCGCGCTGTCTTCCAGCCAGAACAGCCTGTCCACCTCCATGCAGCGTCTGTCCTCTGGCCTGCGCATCAACTCTGCCAAGGACGACGCCGCCGGCCTGGCCATCGCAGAGCGGATGAACAAGCAGATCAAGGGCATGAACGTGGCCGTGCGCAACGCCAACGATGCCATCTCCTACTCGCAAACTGCTGAAGGTTCGCTGAGCAAGATTGGCGACAACCTGCAGCGCATGCGTGAACTGGCTGTCCAGTCTCGCAACGCCACCAACTCGGATGGTGACCGCGCCAACCTGCAAAAAGAATTCGTGCAGCTGCAAGAAGAAATCAGCCGCACGGTTCAGGGCTCCAAGTTCAACGGCGTGTCGATGTTCAGCTCCGGCAATGCCTCGATGGACTTCCAGGTCGGTGCCGGCACAGACACAAGCGATCACATCACCGTCAGCTCTGCTGCCCTGGGTGGCGGTACCGCAGCCTCGGCCGGTGCCACCATCACCGCAACCAGCGATGGCGTGACCGACACTGAACTGAAGAACCTGATGGCCACCCTGACCACGGCCAACACCACCAACTCGACGGCAGCTGGTATTGCCATCGGCGGCGTCAGCACGATCGTTGTCGGCGACATCGACAACGCCATCAAGGTGATCGACGAAGCACTGAACCAGGTCAACGACAAGCGCGCTCAGTTCGGTGCTGTCCAGAACCGCTTCGAGTCCGTGATCTCCAACCTGCAGGTCAGCATCGAAAACGAGTCCGCTGCCCGAGGCCGCATCATGGACGCCGACTTCGCCGCTGAAACCGCCAACCTGTCTCGCTCGCAGATCCTGCAACAGGCCGGCACCGCGATGATTGCTCAGGCCAATCTGCTGCCACAGTCGGTACTCTCTCTCCTGCGCTGACCCTCAGGTTGGCAGCCCAACGGCTTGCCACCCAACTCAAAGCCGCCCCATCCGGGGCGGCTTTTTCATGTGCGACTGAAACCCGGAACTGGCAACCCTTTCACCCTCACATCCAGCGTTCATGATCAAAAGCCTGGCTCCAGAATTCGTTCACAGGCTGAAGAACTCCCGCACTTCTTTGGCCAGCTCAACGCAGGCCGGCGCTCTCGCCGGAATCCAAGAAATTCTTTAGGAGTGCAACATGGCCCAATCGATCAACACCAACATGCCTTCGCTCAATGCGCAGCGCAACCTGAACACCTCCCAGACCTCTCTGGCAACCTCCATGCAGCGCCTGTCGTCCGGCTTGCGCGTCAACTCGGCCAAGGACGATGCCGCAGGTCTGGCCATCGCCGAGCGCATGAACACCCAGATTCGCGGCATGAACGTGGCCGTGCGCAACGCCAACGATGGCATCTCCTTCGCTCAAACCGCAGAAGGTTCGCTGAGCAAGATTGGTGACAACCTGCAGCGCATGCGAGAGCTGGCTGTGCAATCGCGCAACGCCACCAACTCGGAAGGCGACCGCAGCAACCTGCAAAAGGAATTCACTCAGCTGCAGGAAGAAATCGACCGCACCATCAAGAACTCCAAGTTCAACGGCGGCTCGCTCTTCAGCTCTGCCAGCACCACACTGACCTTCCAGGTGGGGGCCGGCACAGAAGACAGTGATCGCATCACCGTCAGCTCTGCAGCGCTGGGTGGCGGCACCGCCGCCTCGGCAGGCAGCGTGATCGCCACCTTCGACGGCAGCCTCAGCCAGACTGAAGTTCAAAACCTGATGGCAACCCTGACCACCACCAACACCGGCAACTCAACGGCTGCAGGCATCTCGATTGGTGGCACCAGCGCCGTGGTCGGCACAGACATTGACAGCGCCATCAAGGTCATCGACGAAGCACTTACCCAGGTCAACGACAAGCGCGCTCAGTTTGGTGCGGTGCAAAACCGCTTTGAAGCCGTCATCTCCAACCTGCAAGTCAGCGTCGAAAACGAATCTGCCGCCCGTGGCCGTATCATGGATGCTGACTTTGCTGCGGAAACTGCCAACCTGTCACGTTCACAGATCCTGCAACAGGCGGGCACGGCCATGCTGACCCAGGCCAACCAGTTGCCACAGGCGGTCCTACAGCTTCTGCAAGGTTGATAGTTTTTTTCAACTAAATAAACTTGCTTCGCGCCTCAAGTTTTCCCCGAGCGCGCCGAAGTTGACAGTGTCCGGGTGAATTTTTCATCCGGACACTTGTGCATTGAAAGGGGATGCGTCATGGCCACCTTAAGTTCACTCGGCGTCGGCAGCGGGTTGGACGCGGAAAACATCGTCACCAGTCTGGTGGCTTTGGAGCGCAAGCCCGCTGAAGCGATCAAGACCGAAAACACCAAACTGGAAACCAAGGTTTCGACCTGGGGCAAGATCCAGGGTGCCTTTTCGTCTCTGCAAGACGCAGCCTCGGCACTCAACAGTGACGCCTTCTGGACCGCCACGAAAGCCACCAGCAGCGATGCCGCAACCGTGGGCGTCACCACCAGCGCCAGCAGTGCGCCTGGCTCGTACAGCGTCACCGTTCAATCTCTGGCCAGTTCGCAGTACCTGGCCAGCGCCGCCTACGCCACCAAGACCACTGCGGTCGGCCAGGGAACCCTGAGCATTCAGCTGGGCACCTACGCCTCCAGTGGCGAACCACCCGTGGTCACCTTCAACGCCAAAGCCGCAGCCAGCCAGCTCGACATCACCATTGGCCCAGAAGACAACACCCTCGAAAAGATCCGGGACAAGATCAACAGCGCAGGCGCTGGCATCACCGCCTCCTTGGTGAACGATGCCACTGGCTCGCGCCTTGTTTTGCGTGGTGCAACCGGCGCAGACAACGCCTTCAAGATCTCGGTCACCGAAGATGTCGCAGCCCCCGGCCTGTCTGCACTGGCCTACGACGCCTCCACGGGCGGCACCAGTCAGATGAGCCGCACCCAATCCGCCAGCAACGCCCAGGCCACCATCAACGGCTTGGCTGTCTCGTCTGCCAGCAACACCATGAGCGATGTGGTCGATGGACTGACGCTGCAACTCGGCAAGGTCAGCGCCACGCCCACCAACATCGAGGTCAACCGCGACACCGACGCCATCCGCAAGGGCATTGACACCTTCGTCTCTGCTTACAACAACGTGGTCAGCACCATCCGCGTTCAGACCAAGTACGACGAGGCCTCCAAAACTTCCGGCCCGCTGCAAGGGGACTCCACTGCGCGTGGGCTGCTTTCGCAGATCCGCAACCTGATCGGCAGCAACAGCGGGGCTTCCAGCGTTTTTGGACGCCTCTCCGACATTGGCATGGACATCAACGTCGATGGCACCCTGGCGGTCAAAAGCAGCAAGATGAGCGAAGCCATGGGCAACCTGGGCGAGCTCAAAAAATTCTTTGCCAACAGCGACACCGCCAACGTCAGCAACGATGGCATGTCCCAGCGCATCAAATCCTTGACCACGCAGTTGCTGGGCACCGATGGGGCCATCAGCAGCCGCACAGAAGGCATCAAGAGCATGATCGAGCGCAACAAGGACAAGATCGAGCGCATTGATGTCAAGGCGGCACTGGCCGAGGCCAGGCTGCGGGCGCAGTACACCCTGCTGGACAACAACATGGCCAAGCTCAACGGCCTGTCCAGCTACGTGTCGGCGCAGCTGGCCGCACTGAACAAGAACAATTGACGGTCATTTGCCCCTCATTTCAGCGCTTGAATCTCATCAAGACTTTGCGCGGTCGGCCGATAACTGATACATCACCGACAATCAGCAGAGCACCCAGATGTTTGCACCTGCCAGCCCGTTTCACCGCCCCACCCCAGCAGGAGAGCGCCCCATGACCGGCATGTACCGCAGAGTCGCTGTCGAGACCAGTGTCAACACGGCCTCGCCACACCAATTGATCAAGTTGTTGCTTGATGGCTTCTTCGACGCTGTCGCATCCGCTCGGGGTGCCATCCGCGCCGGCGATCTGGAGCTCAAAGCCAAAGCCTTCCATCGCGCCATCGGCATTGTCGATGAAGGCCTCAAGGCGAGCCTCGACACCCGCGTGGGTGGTGAACTGGCCGACAACCTGTCCAATCTGTACGCTTACATCAGCCTGCGTCTGGCACAGGCCAACCTCCGCAACGACGAGGCTCTCCTCGATGAATGCGTCAAGCTGATGACCCCGGTGCGCGAAGCCTGGATCGCCATCGCCGATCAGGCCGATCACACCCCTGTTCGCGGTGGTCTGGAGATTCAAGCATGAATGCCACCGACCTCATCACCGCCCGTGAAACCGAGCAACTCTCACGCAATCTGCTGGGCTACTACGAGGCCATCGAAACAGCCAGCCTGGACATGTTGCAAGCCGCCCGCGATGGCGACTGGGACACCGTGGTCAAGCTCGAAGGTGCCTGCGCCGTGCTGATCGAGCAACTCAAGCATGCCTCGGAAACCCGCGCACTGGGCCGCGACGAACGCGCGCTCAAGAGTCGCATCATGCAACGCATCTTGTTCAATGATGCCGAAATACGCACACTCGCCGAGCCGTGGCTCCACGATCTCAGCCGTATGATGGGGACATCTACAGACCCCAAGAAGATGCACTGAGCATCTCTCCACAGGACGATGAGCAAACCGTTGAACGACCGCATCTCTCGCAGCGCGCTGGATGACTACCGCATCACGTCCGACATCGAAATCTTTGATCTGCTGCGCCAAGTTGAGACTTCACGCACCCTGGTGACCCTCAGCAGTCCGGAGGGTCACAGCTACACCACGATGATCTGGAACATCGAACCCCAACGCGATCTCCTGGGATTCAGTGGTGAAAGTCAACATGCCGGCCTGCGGGCTTTGCTCGAATCCGAAGAAGTCGCAGCGGTGGCCTACCTCGACAGCATCAAGCTCCAGTTCGACCTGGAAGGCTTGGTGCTGGTGCGGGGCGATCAGCACGACGTCATCACGGCACGCTACCCCCGCGCGCTTTACCGGTTTCAGCGCCGCACCTGCTTTCGGGTCAAACCCTCGATCAGCGCCATGCCAATGGCGCATTTCCCCCACCCTGCACAGCCTCAGACGCAACTGTCGCTGCGCGTACTCGATGTCAGCCTGGGTGGTGTCGCGCTGTTCCTGCCCGAAAACATCCCTGCCATCGCCGATGGCACCCGCATCCCCTCCTGCAGCCTGCGTCTTGACGACGACACCTGGCTGGAAGTCGCCTTCATCATGCGACATGCCACGGCCATCCACCCCGAAACCCGAGGCGCGCGCCTGGGCTGCGAATTTGTCAACCTCGGCCAGGCCGAGCGCGATCTGCAGCTCTACATCAACCAGACCCAAAAGCGTCAACTCGCCCTCGCTGCACGCAAGGTTTGATCAAAACTGGCATGCAGTCGGGTCGAGCGCTGATAGCATCGCCACATGACCGTGTCCGCCCCCTCCTCATCCCCCTGGGTGATCGCCACCCGTGAAAGCCGCCTTGCCCTGTGGCAGGCTGAGCATGTTCAAGCCTTGCTGCAAACGCGCTTTGGCCGCTCGGTCACCTTGCTGGGCATGACCACCAAAGGGGACCAGATCCTCGATCGCGCCCTCTCGAAGGTAGGTGGCAAAGGTCTATTCGTTAAAGAACTTGAAGTGGCCCTGGAAGAAGGCCGCGCCGACCTGGCTGTGCACTCCCTCAAGGATGTGCCCATGGAGCTGCCGGACGGTTTCGTGCTGGCCGCCGTGTTAGAGCGCGAAGACCCGCGTGATGCCTTCGTCTCCAACCAGCACGCCAGCCTCGATGCCCTGCCCCAAGGGGCTGTGGTGGGCACCTCCAGCCTGCGCCGCATGGTGCAACTGCGCGACCTTCGCCCCGACCTGCAGATCGAACCACTGCGTGGCAACCTTGACACCCGCCTGCGCAAGCTCGACGAAGGCCAGTACGACGCCATCATTCTCGCTGCAGCAGGCCTCAAGCGCCTGGGCCTGAGCGAGCGCATTCGCCAGCACATCGACACCGTCGTGATGTTGCCGGCTGCGGGTCAAGGTGCGTTGGGTCTCGAAATCCGCAGCCAGCACGCCGAGCTGACGCAAGCGCTCGGCACCCTGGCTCACACCCCCACCTGGCTGGCCACGCTGGCCGAGCGCGGCGTCTCACGCGCCATGGGCGGCAGTTGCTCCATGCCGCTGGCGGCCTTTGCCGAATGGCAAGCTGGCCCCTCGCACGACAGCGAGCCCGTTCTGGTCTTGAAAGCCCTGCTGGGACACCCCGAACAGCCTTTCCTGGTCCACGCCTCGGCCACCGATCGGCCCCGCAACGCGGCCGAAGCCGATGCCATGGGACGTCAGATTGCGGCACAGCTGCAAGCCCAGGCCGGTGAAGACTGGCTGGCTGCCCTGTAAATCGTGCAAACCACAGGGTCACCGTGCATTCTGGTCACCCGGCCAGAACCCCAGACCACCCAATGGGCGCAAGCACTTCGCGCACACCAGCTCGATGCGTGCGCCTTGCCACTCATCGCCATTGAAGGTCCGGTCAACCCAGCACCCGTCATCAGACTCTGGCACCACCTCGCGCAGCAACGCCTGCTCATGTTCGTCAGCCCGGCTGCCGTGGACTGGTTTTTCAAACTGCGCCCGGCTGATGCCCACTGGCCACCCGACACCCTGGCCGCCGCACCTGGCCCCGGCACAGCGCGGCAATTGATCGAGGCTGGCGCACCCTGCGGCCTCACCTCCGGTCAGATTCTCAGCCCCCAGGCTGACGCCGAACAATTCGATTCGGAGTCACTCTGGCCAGTGCTCGCCCGCCTGAACTGGCAAGGGCAATCGGTCTGCATCATCAGCGGAGGAGACACGCAGGAAGCACGCGGTCGCACCTGGTTGACCGAACAACTGCGCGCACGCGGTGCCCAGGTCGAGTCGTTGCTGTGCTACCAGCGCGGCCCAGGTCACTGGTCACCAGCCCAGCAGGCTCTGGCGCGATCCGCTCTGGCAGCGCCAGCAACCCACGTGTGGTTGCTCAGCAGTTCACAAAGCCTCGACCTCCTCCTCGACCACCACCTGCCTGGCCTGAACCTGTCTGCCCCGCCGGACTGGTCACAAGCCCGCGCACTCAGCACTCATCCTCGGATCACCGAGCGGGCCCGCATGCTGGGCATCACCCACATCCTTGAAACACGTCCAACGCTGCAGTCCGTGGTCGCAGCATTGCGTCCCCCCTCCAGACTGCCAGGCAGCGTCGATACAATCGAGTCACTGTGACCGAGCCAACCCACCCCACCCCCGAGACCCTGCCCGCCCGCGTGGTGCCGCAGATCGAACAAGATCTCACCCCAAGCCCCGCTCCGGCAGACTGGGTGCGCTGGGCCGTGCTGGTACTGAGCCTGACCTCAGCGGGTGGCCTCTGGTTAGCCTGGCAAGCGCAGTCGCGCGTACAGGGTCTTGAACAAGAATTGGTGCGTCGCCAGCAAGCTAGCCAGACCCAGGCCACTGAAGCACACCTGATGGCACGCTCTGCCCAGGAGCTCTCTCGCGAATCTGCCGCCCGCACCGCCCTGCTCGAAACACGTCTGGCCGAGGTGGCGCTGCAACGCACCCAGGTTGAAGATCTGATCAAAAATCTCAGCACCTCGCGTGACGAAAACCTGCTGGCCGACATCGAGGCCAGTCTTCGCGTGGCCACACAACAAGCCTCCCTCACGGGCAGCGCCGAGCCGCTGGTGGTCGCCCTGCAATCGGCTGAAGCCCGCCTGACCCGTGCCGCGCAGCCGCGCCTCGACAACATCCGCAGGGCCGTCGCCAAGGATCTGGACCAGGTGCGCGCCACACGGGTGGCCGACCTCAACGCCCTGACCGTCAGGCTCGACGAAGCCACCCGTCTGGTTGATGAAGTACCGCTGCTCAACTCCCCCGAAGCGGCGCGGCGCCCCCCCCGACCCACCAAGCCGCCAGCCCCCTCTAACGTGGCAGCCACCCCTGAACCCGTCGCACCTGCAGACAACTGGCGTGCCCGCGCCTACGCCTGGCTAGGCCAGACCGGGCAAAGCATCTGGCACGAAACACGCAACCTCATCCGTGTCACCCAGATCAATCGCCCGGAAGGCATGCTGATTTCACCAGAGCAAAGCTTCTTCCTGCGCGAGAACATCAAGCTGCGCCTGCTCAACGCCCGCCTGGCCCTGCTCAGCCGTCAGACCACCATCGCCGTCAGCGATCTTCAGGAAGTCGAGGCCAGCTTGCCTCGCTACTTCGACACACAGTCGCGCAAAACACAGCTGCTGCGTACCATGTTGCTCGATGTGGCCCAACAGAGCACCCAGACCGCCATGCCCCGCCCTGATGACACCCTGGCCGCCCTAGCCACCGTGTCGGCGGGCCGCTGACCCACCGCACCCAAGGACCGACGCCCCATGCGCTCCATCGTCTGGTTTTTGCTGGTTGCCGTGATGGCCGTTGTCGGAGCAACCGCTCTGGGTGCCAACGACGGTCTCGTCACCATTTACTGGCGCGGCTGGCGCACCGACTTCTCGCTCAACCTTTTCCTGCTGGTGCTGGTTGGCTTTTTCATGGCGGTGTATTCACTGATCCGCGCCCTCGACAGCCTGCTGGCACTGCCCAGACGTGCCAAACAATGGCGCATCACTCGCCGAGACCGTGTCGCCCAGGCCGCACTGCGTGAAGGCCTCGCCCAGTACCTGGCTGGCCGTTACACCCGTGCCCACAAAACCTGCCAGAAGGCCATCGCCATCCAGGCTGACACACCTGAACTCGCCCTCGACGCCGAATTCACTGCGCTGGCGCACATGCTTTCAGCCGGCAGCTTGCACCGACTGCAAGACCGCGCCAGGCGTGACGAGCACCTGCAACGCGCACTCGAGCTCTCACAACTGACGCGCAAGCCACGCGCCACCGAAGAAGGTGCACGCCTGATGGCGGCAGAAAGCGCTCTGGATGACCGGGACGCCACCCGTGCCTTGCGCGAATTGGCAGCCCTGCCACCGGGCGTGGCACGGCGCACCCAGGCACTGCGCCTGAAGCTGCAAGCCGCGCGCCTGGCCCGTCAGCCCATGGAAGCTTTGCGCACCGCACGCCTGCTGGCCAAACACCAGGGCTTCACATCCACGGCAGCCGAAGGCCTGCTGCGCACCCTGGCTGGTGAAACCCTTGACGGCGCACGGGATGCGGACCAGATGCGCTCCCTGTGGGTCAACCTGGACCTGCACGAAAAGCGCGACCCCCTGGTCGTGGCCGACGCGGCCCGACGCATGTCACGACTGGGCGCGCCGCACGAAGCGCGCCAATGGTTGGCCCCGCTTTGGGATCAGATCAACAAGCAACCGCCTGAGGCGGTCACCGCCCTGTCACTGGCCCTGCGTGAAAGCCTGACAGAGCTCGAAGCCGAGTGGCTGCCCCGTCTGGACACCGCCACCACTGCCGCCTTGCGCAACCCTGGGCTGGCACTCACCTTGGGCCTCGCTTTGGCCGAGCGTCAGTTGTGGGGCAAAGCGCGCGGCATGCTCTTGTCAGCGGCCAACGACCTGCAACTCGACCTCACGGATCGCCGCGCAGCATGGGCGCAACTGGGCCAGCTGGCCGAGCGCGAAGGCCGGCCTGACGAAGCCGCCCGCTTCTACCGACTCGCGGCGTTGCCCGAGCGCGACTGAAGTCCCGATATGCGTCAAACAGGCCGAAAAAACGACGCCCCATTTACAACCACAATTGAAACATGCTATAGTTGACCTCTCGGCGGCTGTAGCTCAGTTGGATAGAGTACTTGGCTACGAACCAAGGGGTCGTGGGTTCGAATCCTGCCAGCCGCACCAACATCGCAAGACAAGGTGAGCCGAGAACATTTTCAGCGGCTGTAGCTCAGTTGGATAGAGTACTTGGCTACGAACCAAGGGGTCGTGGGTTCGAATCCTGCCAGCCGCACCAGACAAAGCCCTCAAGCTCAGGCCTGAGGGCTTTCGTCATTGTGGGCGTCCACCGGGTGCTCACCCTCCAGATCGCTCATCTGTTGTCGCATCCACCACAGCACCCCGGTCACCAGCAGCGCACCTGAAGCCAGCGCCAGCCAGCCAGCTGGCGTTGCCGTACGCACCGCCAGATGCACCTGGCGCATGAACAACGAAATCAAGACCGTGCCGGGCAACAAACCCAAAGTGGTGCCCAGAACGTAGTCACGCAAGCGAACCCGCAAAGCGCCTGCACCCAGATTCACCACCACAAAAGGTACAACGGGCACCGCCCTCAGCCACATGATCGCCCACAGACTGCGCCGCTGCGCATTCAAGCGTGCCGAGATCTGATGCAAGCGCCCCTTCATCAAACGGTCCAGCAACTGCGGCCCTGTCAGGCGTCCGACACCATAGGTGACCATCGCCCCCACCACCATGCCCACCAGGGCATAGGCCATTCCGGGCCAGGGGCCAAAAATCAACACCCCCAGGGTGATCAAGGCCAGCACAGGCATGGCCAGCAGCACAGCCACCACATAGGCGAGCAACACCCAAAGCGGCCCCAACGGCCAAGCCAGCACCTGATGCCCAAACTGTGCCAACACCACCGGACTCAGCACCACACGCAAGGTCGGGTCGCGCCAAGCCAGCCACACCAGGCCCAGCAAGGCCAGGTACACCAGCAAGAGCGCCATACGCCCCCATGACCAATGATGTTGCCCCACGTGCGTCCCTTCTGAACTCACCCCAATCCGAAGAACGCCAACGACTCTCATGGAGCGTCAGCGCAACTCATTCCTGACTGGTTCTGGACTCCTGCACCCGCTGCCCCAACAGGTAACGCCCGACGCGCACCGCGATGGCATCCGCCGTCACAGGCGCGCACACCACTTCCACCGACCTGGGCACACCACCCCGACGCAGCAACGCCTGTGGCGTCCAGTCGGTAAGCAGCAAAGTACGCATGCCAGCGACCGAGGCACTGCGCTCCAAAGTATGCAACATGGCCATCCCATCCATGCCAGGCAGATCCAGGTTCGTGATCAACAGATCCGGTGCTTTCTGCCCAATCTGCAGCAAAGCCAGATAACCCGTCTCGGCAAAACGCAACTTGACGGCGGCCCCATAAGGACTCATCGCCGTGACACAGGCTTCCTGCCAAGCCTCCTCATCCGACACCACCAACACATCCATCGACGGCAGCGACGCGTCAGTACTGGACGAACCTGATGACGCCACTGGCCTCGATTCGCCTCCCAAGCCCGTGCTCAGCGCCAAAGCTTCCACCGCGTTGTACGGTATGCGCCGGTGCCCCCCCGGCGTGCGGGCGGCAGGCAAGATGTTGGCCTCCACCCACAACTGCACCGTCCTGAGGGACACCCCCAGCCGCAGCGCCGCCTCTCGTGTCGTCAACATGCGAGCCCCTGGGCCCAACGGTATCACCTCAGACATGCTTGCCCTTCCTGACGCGAACCCAGCCACCTCACACGGCCATGCGCAGGGCCGAGGATTTTCACTTTTGCCACATTGTGGCCATGAAGCGGGAACGCCACCGTACAAAGACCGCACCAACGTGAAGTAGTGGCACTTTTGCCCTGTCTCTGTTGCAGACCGCTGGCTTTCGGCACAATCGTGCCCATGAGCAAAGCCTTCACCAAGGAAACCGACAGCGACGAAGACGACGACCTGTTGCTGCCGCCCCTGCCATCGGGCACCAAAAACTACATCACCCCACAGGGCTACCAGCGCCTGCGCATCGAACTGCTACACCTGATTGACAGTGAGCGTCCGAAGATTGTCGACATCGTGCACTGGGCCGCCTCCAATGGTGACCGCTCCGAGAACGGCGACTACATCTACGGCAAAAAGCGCCTGCGCGAAATCGACCGCCGCATCCGATTCCTGACCAAACGGCTCGACATCGCCGAGGTGGCCAACCCCAGCTTGCACCACGGCAACGATCAGGTGTTCTTCGGTGCCACCGTGACCTACGAAAACCAGGCCGGGGTGACACGCACCATCACCATCAAAGGCATTGACGAGGTGGACAGCCTGAGCGGCGAAGTGAGCTGGGTTTCACCCATTGCACGCGCCTTGCTCAAAGCGCGCCTGGGTGACGAGGTGCAGTTGATGACCCCAGGGGGTCTGGAACGACTCGAAATCATCGCGGTTCAGTACCCCGCACCCGAAACCGCGCACTGATCTCAGGCACGCTCCGCGTTGAGCACCACCGGGCAGCGTTTCAAGGAACGGATCACTTCGGCCAAATGGTCGGTATCGCGCACCTCCAGCGTCAACTTCAACTCGGCGGTTTCGCCCAGCCGCTCGTTGCCCATTTCGATGTGCGTGATGTCGGTTTCGGCATGGCTGATGGCACCGGCGACTTGCGCCAGCACCCCTTTGCCATTGGCCACTAACACCTTGAGCACGGTCTCGAACATGCGCGTGGGCTCGTCCGACCAGTTCACCTCGATCCAGCGCTCGCCATCACGCTCAAACAGTCGGCGTCCCACCGCGCAAGTCTGCGTGTGCACCACCAGGCCCTCGCCACGCCCCAGATAACCCTTGATGCTGTCGCCCGGCACTGGGCAACAACACGGAGCCAGTTGCACCGTCGCACCCTCACTGCCATCAATGACCACCGAACTGTGCGTTGGCACCTCATCGGCAAAACGCCCCAGGGTCAGCGTCAAGGCATCCGGACGCTGCCCCGACTCGGCCATCAGATGCGCCAACCGCTTGGCCGCCATGCTCGCCACCTTGCGACCCAGGCCAATGTCCATCAACAGCTCATCACGACTGCGATTGCCTCCCAGACGGATGGCCTCCTGCCACAAGGCACCGGCAGCACCTTCACTGGTCTCGTCACCCGATGGCAACTTGAGACCCTCCGCGCGCAAAGCCTGCGTCAACAATTTGACGCCCAAGGCCAGAGACTCCTCCGCCTCCATGTTTTTCAAGTAAGCGCGAATCTTGGAGCGCGCGCGACCCGTGCGCACAAAAGTCAACCACCCAGGGTTGGGCTTGGCACCGGCCGCCGTGACAATCTCGACCACGTCTCCGCTGCGCAGTTCGGTACGCAGCGCCACCGGTTCGCCATTGACCTTGGCCGACGCGCACTTGTCGCCCACCCCCGAGTGAATGGCATAGGCAAAGTCCACCGGCGTCGCCCCCTTGGGCAGGGCCACGATGCGCGACTTGGGCGTCAGCACATACACCGACTCAGGGAACAGATCGATCTTCAGATGTTCCAGAAACTCGGCCGAATCACGCGTCTCGTGCTGGATGTCGATCAGCGACTGCAACCAAACGGCCGCCTGCTGGGGACTGGCATCACCGGCATCCGCCTGCTCCTTGTACATCCAGTGGGCCGCAATCCCCTTCTCGGCCACATCGTGCATCATCTGCGACCTCAGCTGAAACTCGACCGCCGTGCCCACCGGGTTCACCAGCGTGGTGTGCAGCGACTGGTAGCCGTTCGGTTTGGGGATGGCGATGTAGTCTTTGAAGCGCCCCGGCAGCGGCTTGTAGAGCTGATGCAGCACACCCAGAGCCCGGTAGCAGTCCAGCAGCTCGTGCGTGACGATGCGAAAGCCGAAAATGTCACTGACCTGCGCGAAGCTCAGGCCCTTTTCGATCATCTTGTTGTAGATCGAGAAAATCGTCTTCTCCCGACCATAGACCTCGATCTCCATCCCGGCTGCCTTGAAGGCCTCCTGGACCTCATGCTGGATACGATCGACCAGGTTGCGGCGGTTGCCGCGCGTGCGTTTGACCGCTTTCGCCAGCACAGCATGGCGCCACGGGTTGATGTACTGGAAGGACAGTTCCTGCAGCTCGCGGTAGGTCTGGTTCAGCCCCAGACGGTGGGCGATCGGCACATAAATGTCCAGCGTCTCGCGGGCGATGCGGGCGCGCTTGTGGGCCACCATCGCATCCATCGTGCGCATGTTGTGCAGGCGGTCGGCCAGTTTGATCAGGATGACGCGCACATCGCGCGCCATCGCCAGCAGCATCTTGCGGAAGGACTCGGCCTGCGAGTCTTCCTTGGTCGAGAAGTGCAGTTTGTCGAGCTTGGTCAGGCCATCGACGATCTCGGCCGTGGGTGCCCCGAAGCGCTCGATCAGCTCGATCTTGGTGACGCCACAATCCTCCATGGCGTCGTGCATGAGCGCCGCCATGATGGCCTGCGCATCGAGCTTCATGTCTGCACACAGCCCCGCCACCGCAATCGGATGCGTGATGTAGGGCTCACCACTGGCGCGAAACTGCCCCAGATGCGCCTCGTCAGCGAAGCGGTAGGCGTCGCGCACGCGGCGGATGTCCGCCTCGTCGAGGTAATCGAGCTTGTGGGTCAGGGCCGCGAAAGAAGCAGCGGCTGCGTCGGTGGCCAGGGTCATCCTCGGACTTTAGCGCGGATACGGGCACCCTTAGACGGGCAATGTTGATCGGACAAATAGAAAAAGGCCCGCTTGCGCCAGGCCTTTTCAAGTGCACAGACCCTGACGGCAGCGCCAGGGTCGGTCAGCGTGCGATCAGGTCGGCACCTTGCGCAGCATTTCGATGCCAACTTGGCCGGCGGCGATCTCGCGCAGCGCGGTCACGCTGGGCTTGTTGCGCGACTCGATCTTGGGGGTGTGACCCTGGCTCAGCATGCGGGCACGGTAGGTTGCGCACAGCACCAACTGGAAGCGGTTCGGGATCTTTTGCAGGCAATCTTCAACGGTGATGCGGGCCATGTGGGTGCTCCGGTAATGTCTGAATCAGACTCAAATCAGATTGAGCGCGCGAAACACATTGGGCTTGTTCCGACGCTGAGCCGAGTATTTTAACCGCTGCGCGTGAACAATCGACTTCAAATCGAACAAAGCCGATTCAAACAAAGAATTGATCACCACAAAGTCAAAGTGCTGGGCCTGCGCCACCTCAATGCGGGCATTGGCCATGCGGGTTTCGATCACCTCGGGGGTGTCCTCGCCGCGTCGATTCAGGCGCTGCAGCAACTCCTCGTAACTCGGCGGCATGATGAAGATCAGGATGGCGTTGGGAAAGATGCGCTTGATCTGCAGGGCACCCTGCCAGTCGATCTCCAGCACGATGTCCTCACCACGCTGGATGCGGTCTTCGATGGCCTTGCGTGAGGTGCCGTAGCAGTTGCCATGCACCTCGGCATGCTCGAAAAACTCACCCCGACCGACCATGGCCAGGAAGTCGTCCTTCGAGGTGAACAGGTACTCGCGGCCATGCTGCTCCTGCCCGCGCGGCGCGCGGGTGGTGTGCGAGACCGACACCTGCAGGCGCGAATCAACCTCCAGCAAGGCATTGACCAAGCTCGATTTGCCCGTGCCGCTGGGAGCGGAGACCACGAAAAGATTGCCCGGATAGTCCGCTGCAACAGCACCGGAGGGGACAGCGATGGAAGGATGATCTTTTGTCATTCGATGTTCTGCACTTGTTCACGCATTTGCTCGATGAGCACCTTCATGTCCACCGAAATCTGGGTCAATTCCAGCGCTGCCGCCTTCGAACCCAGGGTATTGGCTTCACGGTGTAACTCCTGAATCAGAAAATCCAGTCGCTTGCCCACCTCACCGCCCTTTTTCAACAGGCGACCAATTTCATCCAGATGTGCCTGAAGGCGCTGCACCTCTTCGTCCACGTCAATGCGCAAAGCATACGCTGCCGCCTCGCTCAAGGCACGCTCCTGAGCCGCCTCGGGGGTGACGGCCCCGCCCACCGCCTGCAGCGCATCCTGGTATTTTTGAACAAACCGCTCTTGCTGCCGCTGCACCGCCTGTGGCACCAGCGGCACCGCCTGTGCGGCCAGGGTCTTGAGGCTCTTGAGCTTGTCCTGCAACACCAGCACCAGGCGAGCACCCTCACGCTCACGCGCTTCCTTCAAGGCCTCGACACACTGCCGCGCGGCCTCCAGTGCGGCCTCCTCCAGGCGCACGGACGGCGCAGCAGCACGGCACCAGGTCAACACCTCGTTGACCGACAGCGGCGCAGCCTTGGGCAACCAGTTCTGCACCGTGCCCTCCAGGCGAGCCAGCGTGTGCAACTGATCTGTCTGGGGTTGCGGCCAACCAGAGTCGGCGGCGCGCTGCGGCTGCAGGCGAAACTCGACCTTGCCGCGCTTGAAGTTCGCTGTCAGCAACTCCCGCAAGGCAGGCTCCAGAGCGCGAAACTCGTCAGCCAGTTTGAAACTCAGGTCAAGGAAACGGCTGTTGACCGAACGCAGTTCGGCCCCCACAGCCCCAGAGGCGGTTTTGCGTGACGCAATTGGCGCGTCAAGCTCATCGGTGTTTTCACTGACGTGGTCGGGAGCCGACGACACCGCACTTGCGAAGCCGGTCATGGAGTAGACTGACATGGTTACTTGACACCAGACAAAACTCAATTATGTCAAAGTCGAAACCCGCCCCGTTGCCACCGGGCACCGTTGTGGGCGGCTACCAGATTGTCAAGAAGCTCGCAGCGGGCGGTTTTGGCGTGGTTTACCTCGCTGAAGACCCGGACAAACGACTGGTCGCGCTCAAGGAATACCTGCCCGCTTCGCTGGCAGAGCGCTCGGCTGGCGAACTCATTCCGCGTGTCAAGCCCGACAAGCAACCCCTCTACCGACTGGGGTTGAAAAGTTTTTTTGAAGAAGGCCGCTCACTGGCCCAGATCGCCCACCCCAGCGTGGTGTCGGTCTACAACTTCTTCCGCGAAAACGAAACCGTTTACATGGTGATGAACTATCTGCAGGGCGACACCCTGCAGGACTTCATCGTCACGGCACGCGAACTCAAGCGCGACAAGGTGTTCCGCGAATCCACCATCCGCTCCTTGTTCGACGAGATCCTGCGCGGCTTGCGCATCGTCCACCAGTACAAGATGCTGCACCTGGACATCAAGCCCGCCAACATCTTCATCACCAACGAAAACAAGGCGGTGCTGCTCGATTTCGGTGCCGCCCGCGAAGTGCTCTCCAAAGAGGGCAGCTTCATCCGCCCGATGTACACGCCCGGCTTTGCCGCGCCCGAAATGTACCGCCGCGATGGCTCGCTCGGCCCCTGGACCGACATCTACGCCATCGGTGCGTGCATCTACGCCTGCATGCAGGGCTACCCGCCCAACGATGCCCCGCAGCGCATTGAAAAAGACCGCCTGGGCCTGTCGCTGTCCCGGCTGCGCAATGTCTATTCCGACAACCTCATTGAGGTGACCGAGTGGTGCATGTCGCTCGACCCGTTGGCGCGGCCGCAAAGCGTCTTCGCCCTGCAAAAAGAATTGGCGCGCGAAACCGAGCGTCGCTATTCCAAACTCACCTTTGCAGAGCGCGTCAAGCTGCAACTTGAAAACCTGAAAACCGGTGCCAAAACATGAGGTTCTCCGTCTACCAGATCAGCCGCAAAGGTGGCCGCGAGAAAAACGAAGACCGCATGGGCTATTGCTACACGCGCGATTCGGGGCTGTTCGCCCTCGCTGACGGCATGGGCGGGCACCCTGAAGGCGAAGTGGCCTCGCAACTGGCCCTGCAGACCATGGCCGCCATGTTCCAGCGCGACGCCAAGCCCGTGCTGGACGACCCCTTGCGCTTTCTGCAGGAAGCCATCATGGCGGGGCACCACCAGTTGCTGCGCTATGCCAGTGAGAAAGGCCTGATCGACAACCCGCGCACCACTCTCATCGCCTGCATCCTGCAAGGCAATATGGCGTACTGGGCACACTGTGGTGACTCCCGCCTGTATTTCGTGCGCGGTAAAAAGCTGATCGCCCGCACGCGTGACCACTCTTATTCCGAACTGCAGCAAACCCTGGGCCACGCCGGCCTGCCCAACGATCGCTTCAACCGCAACGTGCTGTTCACCTGCCTGGGCAGCCCTGGCAAGCCTGTTGTGGACACCTCTGGCCCCCTGCTTCTTCAAGAGGGTGATCGCATCCTGTTGTGCTCGGATGGCCTGTGGGGCACGGTTGAAGACGACGTCATCACCGACAACCTGGCATCCAGCCCCATCGCCGAAGCCGTCCCTGAACTCGTTGAGGTGGCGCTGCGCAACGGCGGAGCCAAGTGTGACAACGTCACCATCATCGCCATGGAGTGGGAGTCCGCCAGCGACGAAGACAAGGCCGAGGTGTCCACCGACGAACTCGGTGCAGAAGTCTTTGCCTCCACCATCCAGGCCAGTCTTGGCGGTGGCGGGCCCGGCGACAATGTCGATGAAGACGACCTCGACGAAGCGGCCATCGAACGTTCGATCCGTGAGATCAACGAAGCGATTCGACGCTCCGCCAACGGAACCCGTAAAGCCTGATCAGACAAGCCATCGCCACGCCAGCACGGCAGCGGGCCCTGATCGGGATCTGACTGAAGCCG
Organism: Aquabacterium sp.; assembly: GCA_017994835.1. Taxonomy (GTDB): domain Bacteria; phylum Pseudomonadota; class Gammaproteobacteria; order Burkholderiales; family Burkholderiaceae_C; genus Aquabacterium. The sequence goes on from JAGOKC010000003.1 coordinate 64,252, forward strand.
CTGCACCCCGATGAGCAAACCATTGATCCTGGCGTCCAACAACGCCAAAAAACTGCGTGAACTGCAAGCGTTGATTGCCCCACTCGGCGTTGGCCTGATCACGCAAGGCGCACTCGGCATTCCCGAAGCCGAAGAGCCCCACGTCACCTTTGTCGAAAACGCCCTGTCCAAGGCACGTCACGCGGCACGCCTGGGCGGTGGCCCCGCGCTGGCCGATGACTCCGGCCTGTGCATCAACGCCCTGGGCGGTGCCCCTGGGGTGCGCTCGGCGCGCTACGCGGTCGATGCAGGGCGCGTGGCCGAAGATGTTGGCCGCGAGCGCATCGACCCGGCGAACAACGCGTGGCTGCTGGAACAGATGGCCACCCACACCGACCGCCAGGCGCACTTCACCTGCCTGCTGGTGGCCGTGCGCCACGCCGACGACCCCGAGCCCCTGATTGCCGAAGGCCACTGGTGTGGTCAGCTGCTGCACGCCCCACAAGGCGAACATGGCTTTGGCTATGACCCGCTATTGTGGCTGCCCGAACACCAGCTCAGCGCCGCCCAACTCGCCCCCGAGATCAAGAACGCGGTCAGCCACCGTGCGCTGGCCTGCCAGCAACTGCTGCAACTCATCACCGCCCGCTGGGGCATCATCGGCACCGACGGTTCGGCAAGCGCACACTGGCCCTGGCAATCCGCATGATCACGCTGCAACGCCCCGGTGCCCTGAGCGCCCTGCCCCCTTTATCGCTGTACGTGCACCTGCCCTGGTGCCTGCGCAAGTGCCCCTATTGCGATTTCAACTCGCACGAACCGAGTGCGGCCCTGAGCGCAGGCTCACCCGGAGCCGGCCACCTGTCTGCGCAGACCGAAGCCCGCTACCTCGATGCCCTGCGCGCCGACCTCGAATCGGCCTTGCCCCAGATCTGGGGCCGCCGGGTCTACACCGTTTTCATCGGTGGCGGCACGCCCAGCCTGTTCTCGCCCGACAGCATCGACCGCCTGTTGTCCGACATCCGTGCCCGCCTGCCGCTGGAAGCCGACGCCGAGATCACGCTGGAGGCCAACCCTGGCACCTTTGAAACCGACCGTTTCAAGGCCTTCCATCAGGCCGGCATCAACCGCCTGTCCATTGGCGTGCAGAGCTTTGACGACGCCAAACTGCGGGCGCTGGGGCGCGTGCACAACCGCGCCCAAGCCATCGCGGCGGTCGAAGAGGCACAGCGCAACTTCGAGACCTTCAACCTCGACCTGATGTACGCGCTGCCGGGCCAGTCGTCCGACGACCTGGATGCCGACATCCAGCAGGCCCTGGCCTTCGAGCCCCCGCACCTGTCGCTCTACCACCTCACGCTCGAGCCCAACACCCGCTTCGCCACCCAGCCCCCCAAAGGCCTACCCGACGAAGACACCGCCTTCGACATGCTGGACCACCTGATCGAGCGCACCACGGCCGCCGGCCTGCAGCGCTACGAGGTGTCGGCCTATGCGCGCCCAGGCCACGCCAGCGCGCACAACCTGAACTACTGGCAGTTTGGTGACTACCTGGGCATCGGTGCCGGGGCTCACAGCAAGATCAGCTTCCCCGATCGCATCGTGCGCCAGGTGCGCTGGCGCGAGCCGGCAGCCTACATGGACAAGGCCATGCAGGGCCTGGCCTTGTCCAATGAACAGGACGTGCCATTGAAATCACGGGCGTTCGAGTTCATGATGAACGCCCTGCGCCTGAAGGACGGCTTCGAGTTGCTGCGCTTTACAGAGCGCACGGGCCTGACCTTGGCCAGCATCCAGCAACCGCTGGCCCAGGCCGAGGCCAAAGGCCTGCTGGCTCGGGATCTGGTCCGCGCCTGGCCAACCGAGAAGGGCTTTGATTTCCTGAGCGACCTGCAGGGCCTGTTCCTGCAAGATTGAGGTGCAAAAAAACCGCTGCCCCTTTCGGTGCAACGGTTTTTTGCTTGCCTCCTCGGTCACCTACCAGGCACAAGGCCCGGCAGAATGCCTCGGTTATTTCTTCTCATCGCGCAACTCGCGGCGCAGAATCTTGCCCACGTTGGTCTTGGGCAGATCGTTACGGAATTCGATGTACTTCGGGCACTTGTAGCCGGTCATCTGCTCATGGCAATACGCCTTGAGCGTCTCTTCCGTCAAGGTCGTGTCCTTGCGGACCACAAACAGCTTCACAGCCTCACCCGACCTGGCATCAGGTACGCCAACTGCCGCGCATTCGAGCACGCCAGGATGCAGGTTGACGACTTGCTCAACCTCGTTAGGGTACACATTGAAGCCCGACACCAGGATCATGTCCTTCTTGCGGTCCACGATGCGAACCTGGCCGCGTTCGTCCATGATGCCGATGTCGCCGGTGCGGAAAAAGCCGTCTGTCGTCATGACCTTGGCCGTTTCATCGTCACGCTTCCAGTAACCAGCCATCACCTGAGGACCACGGATGGAGATCTCACCCACGCCGCCGATGGCAAGGTGGTTGCCGTCATCGTCCAGGATCGCCACCTCTGTAGAGGGCAGCGGATAACCAATCGAGCCATTGAACTCTGTGCTGTCGAGGCGGTTGGCCGTGGCCACTGGCGACGTTTCAGACAGGCCATAACCTTCCACAATCGCGCAACCTGTGATCTTCTTCCAGATCTCGGCTGTGGCCTGCTGAACAGCCATGCCACCGCCCATCGACACCTTCAGACCCGAGAAGTCCAACTTGGTAAAGTCAGGGTGATTGGCCAGGGCATTGAACAGCGTGTTCACAGCCGGAAACTGGTTGATCTTGTAGGCGCTCAGCGTCTTGATCACGGCAGGCAGGTCGCGCGGGTTCGGGATCAGGATATTCATCGAGCCCAGACGCGCACCCATGAAGTAGCACACCGTCAAAGAGAAGATGTGATACAGCGGCAAAGCACAAACCGACACCAGCGGTGCACTGCCGAGCTTGTTCAGCTCAGGCTTGAACCAGGCTTCGTTTTGCAGAATGTTGGCCACCACGTTGCGGTGCAGCAGCGTAGCCCCCTTGGACACGCCAGTGGTACCACCTGTGTATTGCAGGAAGGCCACATCGGCGAGCTTCGAGCCAGGGTGGGCGTACTTCAGACTGCGGCCCTTGGCCACCGTGTCCTTGAAGCTGGTCAGCTTGCACTTGGCATTGTTGGGCAGGCTGTACGCCGGCACCATCTTCTTGACATTGCGCACCACGAAGTTGACCAGCGTGCCTTTCAGGAACGGCAGCATGTCACCCATCGAGGCCAACACGATGTGCTTGATCGGGGTACGTGCGACCACATCTTGCAGCGTGGTCGCAAAGTTCTCAAGAATCACGATGGCTTCCGAGCCCGAGTCCTTGAGCTGGTGCTCCAGTTCGCGAGGGGTGTACAGCGGATTGACGTTGACCACCACATACCCGGCGCGCAAGACAGCAGCAAGCGCCACCGCGTACTGAGGGATGTTGGGCATCATCAGAGCAATGCGCGCTCCCTTGGTCAGACCCTGCGCCTGCAGCCATGAAGCCATGGCATGCGACATTTCATCAATCTGACTGAAAGTCCAATGCACTCCCATGAAGGAGATCATGTCTCGTTGGGCGTGCTGCTTGAACGACTGGTCCAGCAGGTCCACCAACGATGAATATTGTTCGGGGTTGATTTCGGCGGGCACGCCTGGTTCGTAATTGGCAAGCCAGGGTTTGGTACTCGTCATCGTCGTCCTCATGTCAGATCGGTTGTGGCTCAATTCAATGCCAATGCGGCAGCACAAGGCAAGGCTTTGCTGCCGCATGAATTCTGCAACACTCAAGACTAAGGGTTTCTACTTAAAACGTGTCACGAGCGTTTCTTTTTTGATGAACACCACCTGAACGGGTGACTTTTCAGCCCCCCAGGACAGGGGTTTACGCCAAGGGGCCACAGCCCACATCAGGCGCAATTTGACTCACAATGTTTCCTATTTGAGCCATCCGCGAGGAACTTGACAACATGGTTGACCGCGCCATAGACCATCCCCTGATGCCCAAACGACGCTGGTTCCTGAAAACGGCCCTGGCCATCGGTGCGGTCGGAGCCACACTTGGCGGCCTGGTGTTCTGGCACCGTGGGCTGCGTGACGGCAAGCTCACCGAACACGGTCGCGACGTGTGTCACGGCCTGGCACGCGGCATTCTCGGGCCGATGCTGCCGCAGGATGCGGCCCAGCGTGAGCGAATTCTGGAAGCGCACCTGCAAAACCTGGAAAGCTTTCTTCGCGGCACCCCGACCGTGATGCAAATTCAGGTCAATGCCGTACTCGGTTTGCTGGGCAATGCCCCTACCCGCTACATGCTGACCAACCTGGGAGACTCCTGGCGCGATGCCAGCGACGCCCAGATCGAGCGTGCGCTCGACACCATGCGGGTCAACCCCTTGCCCACGAATCGCCTGACCTACCAGGTCGTGCGAGGCCTGACCTGCATGTGTTTTTTCTCCAACAGCGCCAACTGGCCCCTGACCGGCTACCCCGGTCCCATCGACCTATGAGCAAGCAACCCGATCCTTTCCGCGAGGGCCTGGCACGTGGCTGGCAGACCACCCATGGCGAGCAAGGTCTGCCTCCCCAGATCGAATGCGATGTCGCCATCGTGGGCACCGGCGCAGGTGCCGGCATCAGTGCCGAACTCCTGAGTCGTGCCGGACTGAAGGTGGTTCTGATCGAAGAAGGCCCACTGCGCACCAGTTCCGATTTCAATCAAAAGGAATCCGAAGCCTATCGCACCCTCTACCAGGAATCTGCTGCGCGCCGCACGCTGGACGGAGCCATCAGCATCCTGCAAGGACGTTGCGTGGGGGGCACCACCGTCATCAATTGGACCAGTTCATTCCGCACGCCTGACAGCACCCTGCGCCACTGGCAGGATGTTTACGGCCTGAAGGACTACACCACCGAAACCATGACCCCATGGTTCGAGCAGGCAGAACGCCGACTGAACGTGAGCCCCTGGCTGGTGCCGGCCAACCTCAACAACGAGGTGCTGCGCACCGGGGCCACCAAGCTCGGCATTTCGTCGCAGGTGATTCCTCGCAATGTCAAGGGTTGCTACAACCTCGGCTCTTGTGGATTGGGTTGCCCGGTCAATGCCAAGCAGTCGATGCTGATCACCACGATCCCGAGTGCGCTCGATGCTGGCGCGCGCTTGTTCTATCAGACGCGCGCTCAAAAATTCGACATCCAGAATGGTCGCGTGCAAAGCCTGCTGTGCGTGCCCATCCGGCTCAACGGTGACAAGGTTTCTGACCAGACCATGCGTGTGGTAGCCAAGCACTACATCGTTGCAGGTGGAGCCATCAACTCACCCGCGCTGCTGCGTCGGTCAGATGCCCCCGATCCACATGGCCTGCTCGGCAGTCGCACCTTCCTGCATCCTGTCAGCTTCTCGGCCGCCGTGTTCGACGCACGTGTCGAGGCCTGGCAGGGTGCACCGCAGTCGATTTACTCCGACCATTTTGTGCACAACGCCCCGACAGATGGGCCGATTGGGTTCAAAATCGAGGCCACCCCGCTGCACCCGGCACTGGCATCCATCCTCATGGGTGGGCACGGGCAGGAACTCAGCACACGCCTGCAGCAGTATCCACACACGCAAATGATGCTGTCCCTGATGCGCGACGGCTTCCACCCCGAATCCGTCGGCGGCAAGGTGCGCATGCATCTGGACGGCTCTGCCGTGCTCGACTACCCCCTGACCGATTACGTGCTTGATGGCTTCCGCCGCGCGATGCTCGCGATGGCCGAGATTCAGTTTGCCGCAGGGGCCAAGACCGTGCGTCCGCAGCACGAACAGGCCAAGGACTACAAGAACTGGGCAGAAGCGAAGGCTGCCATCGCCAATTTCGACATGAAACCCTTGCTGGCGGGCGCGGGCAGCGCGCACGTCATGGGTGGTTGTGCCATGGCGGGCAGCGAAGCTGCAGGTGTGGTGCGACCTGACGGCGTTCACTGGCAGGTCGAGAACCTGTCGGTGCACGATGGATCGGTCTTCCCAACGAGCATCGGAGCCAATCCACAACTGTCGATCTATGGCACCACTAACCGCATGGCCACCCAATTGGTCAAGCGCCTGACCGGCAAGGATGTCGTGCTCGCCTGAGCATCCCGTCTTGCTCATTGGGTCGTTTCAATGAAAAAACCCCGCCAAGGCGGGGTTTTTCTTTGGTAGCAAGGTGGTGCCGTTCGCGCCACCTCGTCATGCATCGATTACTTGGAGCGAGTGCCCACAACTTCGATTTCCACGCGACGGTTTTGAGCGCGACCATTGGCAGACTTGTTGTCAGCCACAGGTTGCTTCTCGCCCTTGCCTTCGGAGTAGATCTTGGCAGCGTCGATACCCTTACCAGCCAGGTATGCCTTGACGGCTTCAGAACGCTTCAGGGACAGCTTCTCGTTGTAAGCATCAGAGCCGACGGAGTCAGTGTGACCCACGGCAACCACAACTTCCAGGTTCAGACCCTTGACCTTGTCGGCCAAGTCGTCGAGCTTGGCCTTGCCTTCGGGCTTCAGAGCGGTCTTGTCGAAGTCAAAGAATGCATCGGCAGCGAAGCTCACCTTTTCAGTGGCAGGGGCAGCAGCAACCACCGGAGCGGGTGCAGCAACAGGTGCAGCAACAGGTGCAGCAACCACAGGGGCGGGGGCAGGGGCCGCAGCGGGCGCAGCAGGAACCGGGACGCCATCACAACCCAGAACGCCAGTAGCAGGCGTCCAGCCTGCATCACGCCAGCAATATTCACTGGTGCCGTTCTTCCAGACGGTGCCATCAGTACCACGCCAGTTGTCAACGGTTTGCGCAAATGCACCACCAGCCAGAGCAGCGGTAGCAAACAGGGCAGCGACTTGATTGAGCTTGATCATGCGAGTCCTCACAATATAAAACGCAGCGTTTCACTGCGAAGCACCCTCTACGGGCGATAAACCGAACCGAAAAGGTAGCGGCGGCCCAGGGCATCAACCCAGAGCACATGACGAAATCATTGTGCCATAGTGAATTTGACACTTGAAAGCACAACGTGCGGCGTGACGCCCCCCTCACTGATTGTTGCGTGAGGGAGACATGATCGCCCAATTACAATGATCCTTTCCGTGCTGCCCAGACAGCCCGTCTGGCGGCATCCATGGAAGCGAAGTCCATGACGACCTGGCGGTTCTGCCCGTCCGGATGTCCCTTCTCACCGTGAAGCACGCATGACGCAATTCGCCAAGGAAACCCTGCCCATCAGCCTCGAAGAGGAGATGCGGCGTTCTTACCTCGATTACGCGATGAGCGTGATCGTGGGCCGGGCCCTGCCCGATGCCCGAGATGGCCTCAAGCCCGTTCACCGTCGCGTGC
>JAGOKC010000112.1 GCA_017994835.1 Aquabacterium sp.
ATAACTGTTGTCAAGCCTGTGGCGCGCCACCTTTGCGTGTCAACAACCGCCGCCGCGTCTTCTCAATGTTGCTGCGCAGCGCATACAGCTCGTCGGCATGGGCCAGCGGCACGGTGATCTGGCTGGCCACGCGGTCGAGTTCGTCCAGCTCGTTGAGCAGTTCGCTGGGGTCGGCGGCGTCCTCATTCATGCGGGCTTCCACGGCCTGCAGACGCGCGTACCAGCGGAACACGCGTTGGCGCACGCGGTAGGTGTAGAGCGGGGGCACCACGCGTGACAGGGGCAGCAGCAAGACGATCAAACCGCCGATGACCAGCCACATGCGCTCCAACAGGTTGCTGGCCCAGAACGGCAGGTAGCGCTGCCAGAAAGGGGGCGTGCCGTTGATGGCGCGGTCGCCTTCGGGGCTGACGGGCAGTTCGCTGGTGCGGGTGTTGGGGAAGTCGCGCGCGCCGTTGAACCACCCTGACCCGCCGTGGATTTGCTGGGCGGCTTGCGCGAACAGTTGGCGCAAGGCGGGGTGCGTGTCTTCGTGGGTGAGCAGCGCGGTGGTGGCGGCCAGCAGGCCGATGTCGTCGGGGGGGAGGTCGCGGGCCAGATCGACCATGCCGCGTGGCAGCGACACGGTTTGCAGGAAGGGGAAGCGTCGGGCCAGGGCATCGGCTTGCGGCAGGTCGGCCAGGGCGATGCCGGGTTGTTGCAGCAGGCCTTGCACCACGGGGGATTCGGGCGCGGTCACCAGCACGATGACGTCGATCTGACCGGTCAGCAGGGCGTGGGCGGCATCGGGCGGAGGCAGGTGGCTGGCGGTGATGTCATCGAGGGTGAGGTCGTTGGCCTCCAGCAGGTGCTGGAGCAAAACGGGCCCACCGCTGCCCGCCTTGTCGATGTTGACGCGCAGGCCGCGCAGTTGGGTCAGCGAGGTCAAGGGCGTCAGGCGGGCTTCGGAGGTGGCACCGTTGACGGGTGCCTGAAGCGTCTGCGGACGGTAGAAGAGCCACAGGGGTTCGTAGAACAGCGCGCCCAGCGACATGATGCCGGCGCTGGCGTCGCGGCTCATGTCGTCGCTGCCGCCGCGCACGAAGGCCACGTCGGCACGGCCTTCGCGCAGGGCCTGCAGGTTGGCCACGGTGCCGTCGGTGGCGAGCAGTTGGACCTGGATGCCGTCACGCGCGAGGGCTTGGGCGTAGCGTTGCCCGAAGTTGGCGTAGGCACTGCCTGAAGGGCCGGTGGCGAGGGTGACGGTGCGCGGGGGTTGGGGGTCAAGCCACCAGTAGGCGGCAGCCAGCACCCCGATGGCCAGCAGCAGCACGGGGCCGGCCGAGGCGAGCATGTCGCGCACGGCAAGCAGCCACAAGCGCAGGGTTTGTTTCACGTGGCGGGCGACGGAGGTGTGGGGGTCTGGCATGAGGGGGACTGTATTCACCGCATTTTTTGCGGTGATTGTGCGGGGGATTCGCCGCAAGCGGATCTTGCCAAAATTTGCCAAGCCTTCTATCCTATGGTCATCATGAGCACCATGAACATTTCTTTGCCCGACGCGCTGAAGTCCTATGTGGACGAACAGGTCAGCGAGCGCGGGTATGGCACCAGCAGCGAGTACGTGCGGGAATTGATCCGCAAAGATCGGGATCGCCAGCAACTGCGTGGTCTGCTGCTGGCCGGGGCTGCTTCAGCTGCGGCGGAACCTGTGACGGCGTCTTATTTTGACGGGCTGCGCAACCGCGTGCGTCAGGATCCCCCAAAGGGCTCCTCGGAGTGAAGGCCAAGCCTGTCGTTCCTCGCGAGCTGGCCAATCAGGATGTTGACGAGGCGCTGGCACATTACTTGACCGAGGCAACGCACGATGTGGCGCTCGGGTTCATTGACGCTTTGGAACAAGCGTATGCGCTCATCAGCCGTCAACCCGCCATGGGCTCACCCCATTACGGGCACGAGTTGGGCTTGCCAGGTTTGCGTGCCTGGACGTTGTCTCGTTACCCGTACATGGTTTTCTACGTCGAGTGCCCAGGCCATATTGATGTGTGGCGTGTGCTGCATGGCCACCGTGACATCCAGGCTTGGATGCAGCGGCCCGAGCCGCAGGGGGAGTGACCAGCCGCCTGAGAAAGGCAGCCGGTCCAGTGTGCCCCCCTGCGCTCAGTTGACCGTCGAGCGCCCGCCCTTGGGCAGGTAGCGACCGGGCTCGCGCACGGCACGGTGCATGTGCCGCTCGGTCACGCCGATGCCTTGCAGGAAGGCGTCGCGCACTTCGAGCACGGTGTCCACCTGGTGCTCCGGGGCTTCGATGAGGTAGCCCTGGATGCGTTCAAGCTCTTCAATCTGGCTTTCGCTGAAGGTGGGGCGCGCCCAGTCGGGCAGCATGGTGCAGGGCGCAAAGCCCCAAGCGCTGGGCTGGTCGTACACGTTTTGTGCGCGCAACACCTTGTCGAGGGTGTGCAGCATGCGGCGGTCGGCGTCGCGGGCCACGCCGTGCTGGACGACCTGGGCTGCTACCACACGGGGCTCGGCCAGGTCGATCACGACTTCGCAAAGCACCGGCGTGCCATGTGCGTGCAGCGGGTGCCGCCAGTGGCCCACGACCAGCCGGGCAGGCGCGACCCACTGATCGCTGTCTGAAGAGATGTTGCCGAAATGGTGGTTCATGCGTCATCCTCCTTGAACGCGCCTGAGTGTTCAGGCCGCTTGATCACATCATGCAGAAAATGGGCCAGTTTGGGCGCAGACCTGTGACAAGGGTGTGAGGTTTCTCACCCTTCGGGCAATTTTTCGATGTGGGCCTGGCAGCGCCACTGTCCTGGTGTGTGGCCCGTCCAGCGCTGAAACGCTCGGTAAAAGGGGCTGAGCTCGGCAAAGCCCAGGCTGTGCGCAATATCGTGCAGCGAGCGGGTGGTGTCGCTGAGCAGTTGCAAGGCCAGGTCGCGGCGCGCGTGGTCGAGGAGCGCCACATAGGACGTGTGCAGCGCGTGCAGGCGTCGCGCCAGGGTGCGTTCGCTCAGGTCGAAGGCCTGGGCCGCTTCGGCGCGGGTGGGTGGGGGTGGCCCCATGCGCGTGCGAATCCAGGTGAAGAGCGCTTCGTCGAAGGTCTGGCTTTGCGCCAGGGCATGCAACTGGGCGGTGGCGTACTGTTCGTGCAGCTGCGCCAGCTGGGTGTTGGCCTGCGGCAAGGCGTGGTCGAGCACCTCGTTGGCAATGAGCAGGCCACTGTAGGCCTGGTTGAACTCGATCGGGCAGCTGAACACCTGCCGGTAGCCCTGCAGGGGGCCGACCTGTTCGTGGCTGAAACGCACCAGATGCGGACGGATGGGGTGGTGCGTGATCCATTGGGTGGCGCTGACCACGGCGGCCAGCACGGCCTCGATCTGGTGAGGGCTGAAGGCCAGGTCCCCTTGGCGGGGGTGGTACACCAGCCAGCTCGCCTCGGGGCCGCTCAGCATCTGGAACCGACCGCCATCAGAGATCAGGGTCTGGTACTTCTGGATGATGTTGAACGCCTGACGCAGGTTGGCAGCCGATTGCAGAATGAAGCTGACGACGTTGAAGCTGGCCGGCCCGACCAGGGTGCCCGCCTTGAGGCCGAATGCGGGGTCGTGTGACAAGCGGGCTGCGGCTCGCCATAACCGGGTGATGTGGTCAATGGGCCAGCGATCCTGGGTGAGCTCGGCGGGGCGGATGCCAGCGGCTGTCAGCAGGGCGTGTTCGCTCAACCCTTGCCGGCGCGCTTCGCCCAGCACGGTTTGCACCCAGCTCATCGACACGGTGGCCTGCAAAGTCAATTCAACTGTCCTGTCAAGTCAATCTGATCGCATCATAAATCGCTAATCTGGGACCTCGTTCTGTGATGGAGGATTGAGGCTCATGGCTTCAGCTTTGCGTACCGATGTGCTGGTGGTGGGCGGCGGCCTGGCGGGCATCGTCACGGCCCTGGAATGCCTGCGTGCGGGCCAGCATGTGACCTTGGTGGACCGCGACACTCCTGAGCGCCTGGGCGGCCTGGCGCTGTGGGCCTTTGGGGGCATGGCCCTGGTGGGCACGCCCTTGCAGACCCGCATGAAGATTGCCGACACGCCCGAGCGCGCCTTGCAGGACTGGGTGCGCTTTGGCGAGCTGGGCGAGGCCGATGTGTGGCCCCGGCGCTGGGCCGAGTACTACGTGCAGCATTCGCGCGCCCAGGTGTATGACTGGCTGCGGGCGCATGGGCTGAAGTTCATGCCGGCGGTGAACTGGGTCGAGCGCGGCTTGTACGGGGGCGGCAACAGCGTGCCGCGTTACCACGTGGTGTGGGGCACCTCGCGCGAACTGACGCGCTGCATGATTGCCGCCATGAAGGGTGCCGACCCGGGCGGGCGTTTGCAGGTGCTGAGCCGCCACCGCGTGACGAACCTGGAGCGCACCGGCGGGGCCTTGTCGGGCGCGGTGATGGTGAACGAAGCCACCGGGGCCGAGGTGCGTGTGCAAGCGCCCGTGGTGGTGCTGGCGATGGGCGGCATCAATGGCTCACATGCTGAGGTCGTGGCGAACTGGCCTGCGAACCGGCCACGGCCTGCCGCCATGCTCAACGGGGCCCACCCCTTTGCCGATGGCAAGCTGCACCACCTGGTGGCCGACGCCCTGGGCGGACAGATCACCCATGCGGGTGAGATGTGGAACTATGCCGCCGGCATCCCGCATCCACAGCCACATTTCGAGGGGCATGGGCTGTCGCTGATTCCGTGCAAGTCGGCGCTGTGGCTGGACCACACCGGCCGCCGCATCGGATCGGAGCCACTGGTCACGGGTTTTGACACCCACGATCTGTGCCAGCGCGTGGCGGCCCAGCCCAAGCCTTACACCTGGCAGCTGCTGAACTGGCGCATTGCCTCGAAAGAGTTCGCCATCTCGGGGGCCGAGCACAACCCGCGCATCCGCGACAAGCAGTTCATTCGCTTTGTGTACGAAATGCTGACCAGCAACGACCGCCTGGTGCGACAGATGCAGCGTGAGAGCCCGCACTTTCTGGTCGATGACACCTTGCAGGGTCTGGCCCAAAAGATGAACGCCTTGACGCAGGCTTTGTACGGCAAGCAGGACGTGAACGCCGCCGTGCTGCAAGCCGCCGCCGATGCCTTTGATGTGAACTTTGCCAACGGCAGCAAACTGCACAACGATGACCAGATTCGCCGCGTGCTGCATGCGCGCCAATGGGGATCGGACAAGCTGCGCACCTGCGCACCCGCGCCCTTGCAGATGAAGGGCGCGGGGCCGTTCATTGCCATCCACATGCAGCTGATCACGCGCAAGAGCCTGGGCGGCCTGCAGACCGATCTGCAAAGCCGCGTGCGCGATGCCCAAGGTCAAGCGATCAGCGGCTTGTACTGCGTGGGCGAGGCGGCGGGGTTTGGTGGGGGCGGGGCCAGTGGCAAACGTTCGCTGGAGGGCACCTTCCTGCCCGGTTGTATTTTGACGGCACGTGCGGCGGCCAAAGCCATCGCGGCCGGCACCTGACCAGGAGTATCCATGCAAGGTGACA
>JAGOKC010000046.1:0-16642 GCA_017994835.1 Aquabacterium sp.
AAGCGTTTGACGGTGTCGCTGAGGGCGAGGTGTTCGGCGGTGAATTGCATGGCGGTGTCCTTGTGACAGCAGGCGGGCTGGTGTGAGGGGAGTGGGCTGGCTTACAGCCGGGCCACACCGAAGGTGTTGGGGCGCAGCTGGCGCTGTTCGGCCTCTTCGGCCATGTCCAGGCACATCGACAGCACGCGGCGGGTGTCGCGCGGGTCGATCACGCCGTCGTCCCACAGGCGGGCGGTGCCGAACAGCACGCTGGCTTCGGCGTCCAGGCGCTTGCGGATCTCGCCGGACATGCCTTCGAGCATCGCATCGTTGACGGGGATGCCCGCGCGCTCCATCTTGCCGCGCGTGATCAGATCCATCACCTTGGCGGCTTGCGCCCCACCCATCACGGCGGTGCGCGCCGACGGCCAGCTGAAGATGAAGCGCGGATCAAAACCCCGACCGCACATGCCGTAGTTGCCAGCACCAAACGAGCCGTTGAGCACCACGGTGAACTTCGGCACGCGGGCATTGGCCACCGCCTGGATCATCTTGGCACCATGCTTGATGGCACCGGTGTGCTCGGCCGTCTTGCCCACCATGAAGCCGGTGGTGTTCTGCAAGAAGACCAGTGGGGTGCCGGACTGGTCGCACAGCTGGATGAACTGCGCCGCCTTGGTCGAGCCGCTCGGCTGGATCGGGCCGTTGTTGCCCAGGATGCCGACCAGGTGGCCGTTGATGCGGGCGTGACCGCACAGGGTCTCGTGGCCGTACTCGACCTTGAATTCGAGGAAGTCGGAGCCATCGACGATGCGGGCAATGACCTCGCGGGTGTCGAAGGGCTCGCGGTCGTCGGCCGAGATGCAGCCCAGCAGTTCCTGCTCGTCGTACAGCGGGGCAAGCACATCGGCGCGCGGCGGCGTGGCGGCATCCCATTTCAGTTTGTCCACCAGGTCACGGGTCAGCGCGATGGCGTGGGCGTCGTTGTCGGTGAGGTACTCGCCCAGGCCGGTCACGCTGGCGTGCATCTCGGCACCGCCCAGTTCCTCGTCGGTGGCGTCTTCGCCGATGGCGGCTTTTACCAAGGGCGGGCCCGCCAGGTAGATGCTGGAGCGGCCCTTGACCAGCACGACGTAGTCGGACAGGCCGGGCAGGTAGGCACCGCCGGCGGTGGACGAGCCGTGGACGACGGCGATCTGCGGGATGCCCATGCTTGAGAGGCGGGCCTGGTTGGCAAAGCTGCGCCCGCCTTCTACGAAGATTTCGGCCTGGTACATCAGGTTGGCACCGCCGCTCTCGACCAGACAGATCAGGGGCAGCTTGTTCTCGCGGGCGATCTCTTGCGCGCGCAGGCCCTTCTTGAGGCCCATGGGCGAGATGGTGCCGCCCTTGAGCGCCGAGTCGCTGGCGGTGACCAGGCAGCGCTTGCCCGCCACGATGCCCACGCCGATGATGGTGCCGCCGCCCAGGACGGACTTCTTGCCGTCGTCGTCGTGCATGCCCAGACCGGCCAGGGTGCTGAATTCGAGGAAGGGCGAGCCGCGGTCGAGCAGGCGGGCCACGCGTTCGCGGGGCAGCAATTGCCCGCGCTGGTCGAACTTGGCGCGCTTGTCGGCCGAGCCATCGCGCACCTGGGCTTCCAGGGCACGGATCTGATCGAGGCGCTCCGTCATCCGATCGACGTTGGCCTGGTAAGCGGGGGACTTGGTGTGGAGGGCAGAGCGCAGGGCGGGCATCTTGGAACCAGTCTGGAAGTGACAGGCTCACTGTAGAGTTGCTTGACGTTAACGTCAATCAAATGCTAACTAGGTAAACTACCTAGCTGATGCCCGCAGGGGCGTCGTTACCCTAGATGGGCCTCGCTGATCTGGCTCCGGACGGGTGAGGCGGGTCCCGGCCCGTTACCATGGCGTCCGGAAAAACGAAGCAGGTGGTTCTTGTCGTGGTGGTTCCTGTGAAAGCCAAAGCCGAAAATGCATTGACGTCCGAGATCGCTCAGCGCGAGGCGGGTTTGCCGCCGTCGTGGGCGTTTGACGATGAAGAGGACAACAGTGCCGATGCCCTGATGGGCATTGCCGAGGTCTGCGAGCTCTACAAGGTCTCGCCGCGTGCGCTGCGCTTTTACGAAACCAAGGGCTTGCTGGCCCCTCGTCGCATCAACGGCACGCGCGTTTACAACAAGGTGGACCGGGCGCGCCTGACCCGCATCCTGCGCGCCAAGTCGCTGGGCACGCCGCTGGCCGAGATCAAGCACTACCTGGACATGTACGGCCAGCGCGGCGAAGGCCGCATCCAGCAGTTGACCTATGTCATCGAAAAAACCGATGCAGCCATTGCCGACCTGGAAGCCAAGCGCGCCCAGATCGACACGGCCTTGGCAGAGTTGCGGATGATCAACGCCCGCAGCCGTCAGACCCTGGCCGACAAAAAGCACGACGACGACGGCGCAGCCTGAAGCTGACTGTGCCTCGGTCCTGCGGTACGCGCTCGTCAGGCCTTCTTCAGGAACTCTGACTTGAGCGACATGTTGCCGATGCCGTCGATCTTGCAGTCCACGTCATGGTCGCCGCCCACCAGGCGGATGCTCTTGACCTTGGTGCCCTTTTTCAGCACCAGTGAGGAGCCCTTGACCTTCAGATCCTTGATCAGGATGACCGCGTCGCCATCGGCCAGCGGGGTGCCGTGCGCGTCGGTGATGACCGCGTCGGCGTCGCCGTCGTCGCTGGCTTTGGCCTGCGCTGCCACAGGCCACTCATGGGCGCAGTCCGGGCAGACGTAGTTGTCGCCATCCTGGTAGGTGTTCTCCAAGGTGCAGACCGGGCAGGCGGGGATGGTGGACATGTTGACTTCTTTCGTTGCAGCGGTAGAAAGCCCCGATTGTCGCAGGGCAACTTGAGCGGGCCGCCCTTACACTGCCGCCATGCCGTTTGCCGCCCTTGGTCTGACTCCTCCCCTGGTTCGCGTTGCCGCCGATCAGGGCTTCACGCACCCTACGCCCATCCAGTTGGCGGCCATCCCTGCCGTTTTGCAGGGGCGCGATGTACTGGGTCTGGCGCAGACAGGCTCGGGCAAGACGGCGGCTTTCGTGCTGCCGTTGCTGCAGCAGGTGCTGGGCGTGCGCCGCAGCACGCCACGCCCCCTGTTGGTGCTGATCCTGGTGCCCACACGCGAGCTGGCCGATCAGGTGGGCGGGGTGTGCCGTGAACTGGCTGACGGTCTGGGTGCGTCCGTCAAGGTGGTCACCGCGTTCGGCGGCGTGTCCATCAACCCGCAGATGCTGGCCTTGCGCGGCGGGGCTGACATCGTCGTGGCCACACCGGGGCGCTTGCTCGATCTGGTCCAGCACAACGCGCTGCGCCTCAACACCGTGGCCGCGCTGGTGCTCGACGAGGCCGACCGCCTGCTCGACCTGGGCTTTGCCGCCGAGCTGGCCGAGATCCTGGCCATGCTGCCCCCGCAGCGCCAGAGCCTGTTTTTCTCGGCCACTTTCGCCGACCAGGTGCAGGCGCTGGCCACGGCCTTGCTGCATGAGCCCGTGCGCATCGAGGTGCCGGCCGAGCCGGAAACCCGTCCCGACATCACCCAGCGCGCCATCGAGGTCGATCCGCCCAAGCGCGCGCAGTTGCTCAAGCACCTGATTCAGACCAGCGACTGGGGCCCGGAGGCGCGCGTGCTGGTGTTTGCCGCCACCAAGTACGCCACCGAACTGGTGGCGCACAAGCTGCACCGCGCCGGCATCCATGCGGCCGCTTTTCATGGCGATCTGAGCCAGGGCGGACGCCGTGCTGTGCTGGACGCCTTCAAGTCCCATGCGCTGCAGGTGGTGGTGGCCACCGATGTGGCGGCGCGTGGCATCGACATCGTCGGTTTGCCCGTGGTGGTCAACTTTGACCTGCCGCGCTCGCCGGATGACTACATCCATCGCATCGGGCGCACCGGCCGGGCGGGTGCCAGCGGCCTCGCCATCAGCTTCATCACGCCTGACGCCGAGGCGCATTTCCGCCTGATCGAAAAGCGCCAGGGTTTGCGTGTGCCGCGCGAGCAGATCGCCGGGTTCGAGCCGGTGCCGGGCGAGGCGGCCGAGCTGGACGAGGACGGACTGCCTGCGGCCCCTCAGGGGTTGGACCCGAATGGTGGCGTCAAGGGCAAGCGCAAGAGCAAGAAAGACAAGCTGCGCGAGGCCGCAGCGCGGCGCTGAGCACTCGCCCGAGATCCTCAGTCGTCCGACATCGCGCGCCAGACGATGCAAAACAGCTCATCAAATTGTTCGATGAGCGGGCGGCGCTCGCCCCGCACCACGTGCATCAGGATCACCCGCCCGATGATGCCCATGAACACATCGAGCAGGATCTTGGACGAGACGCGGTGGTTGAGCACGCCGCGCGCCTGCCCGTCCTTGAGCACCCCGCGAAACGCCCCCATCAGCTCAGGGCTTTCGTAGATGGCAATCTGGCTGTGGCGTGACACCGGCACCGCCGTGAACAACAACAGGATCACGGCCGGGTGCTTGTCCATGTAGTCCAGCGTGACCCAGCAGGTCTTGCGCAGGCGCTCGCGCACATCGTCAATGCCCTGCAGGTGGTCGAGCATGCGCTCGGCCAGGCGACCCAGCATCACATCGAGCATGGCGTACACCAACACCTCCTTGCTGCCGAAGTACTTGTAGATCGTTTGCAGCGACACCCGGGCCGTGCGCGCCACATCCATCAGGCTGACCTCGTGGAAATCGCGCTGCGAAAACAGATTCAACACGGCGTCTTCGATGCGCTGCAAGGTGTCGGTGCGCATGTTCGCCAACATGATGCGGCGCTCGGCATGGGTGCGAGGGGGCGGGGTGGGGACGGTTGCGCCTGGCATGAGAATGCATCTTTCCGTGTGGGTAATCAATATTACCAAATGAGCCAAGATGGGTCGAATCGGGTTCAAACCTCTTGCCTTGCCGGGCCGTCTTGTTCAACATCATGAAACTGCTGCAGGCACGATGCACAAGGGCATTGCCTGCGACATGACGATCAATAATGTCGCGCAGAATGTCTTCCATCAGGGTTTTCGCTATAGGTAATCAAAATTACCGTTTCGAACCTATCGGGAAGATATCGCGTCACACCGTTCCATGCACACCCATTGAGGAGACCTCATGCCCATTCAGAACTTCGAATCCACCTGGATGACCGACGAGCACAAGATGCTGCTGGAGTCGGCCACGCGCTTCTTCAAAGAGCAGTGGGGTCCGAGGGACGAAGCCTGGCGTGCCCAGGGCATGATGGACCGCGAAGCCTGGCGCGAAGCCGGTGCCAATGGTTTCCTGTGCGCCTCGATGCCCGAAGAGTACGGTGGCGCGGGCGGCGATTTCGGGCACGAGGCCGTGCTGATCCTGGCGCAGGCGGCGGCTGCGCTCGACGGTTTTGGCGGCTCGCTGCACTCGGCCATCGTCGCGCCTTACATCCTGCACTACGGTACCGAAGAGCAGAAAAAGCGCTGGCTGCCCAAGATGGCATCCGGCGAACTGATCGGGGCCATTGCCATGACCGAGCCGGGTACCGGCTCCGATCTGCAGGGCGTGCGCACCTCGGCAGTGCTGGAGGGTGACACCTACCGCATCAACGGCAGCAAGACCTTCATCACCAACGGCCAATTGGCCAACCTCATCGTCGTGGTCTGCAAGACCGACAAGAGCAAGGGTGCGCAAGGCATCTCGCTGTTGATGGTCGAGACCGACCAGGTGACGGGTTTCCGCCGTGGGCGCAACCTCGACAAGCTCGGCATGGACGCGCAGGACACTTCCGAGCTGTTCTTTGACGACGTGGTGGTGCCCAAGGACAACCTGCTGGGTCTGCAAGAGGGGCTGGGCTTCTTCCAGCTGATGCAGGAGCTGCCGCAAGAGCGCCTGATCGTGGCCGTGGGCGGCGTGGGCGCGATGGAACTCGCCATGCAGGAAACCCTGGCCTACACGAAAGACCGTCAGGCTTTTGGCAAGCCCATCTTCAACTTCCAGAACACCCGCTTCACGCTGGCCGAATGCCAGGCCCTGATGATGGCCTCGCGCGCCATGGTGGACGCGGCGATGGTCTCGCACCTCAAGGGTGAACTGGGGGTGGAGCGCGCCGCGCTGCTCAAGTACTGGATCACCGACCAGCAGTGCAAGCTGATCGACGAGTGCCTGCAGCTGTTTGGCGGCTACGGCTACATGAAGGAATACGTGATTGCGAGGCTGTATGCCGCGGCGCGCGTGCAGCGCATCTATGGCGGCACCAACGAAATCATGAAAGAACTGGCCTCTCGCTTCCTGTAAGGAAGCAACGCATCTGCCTACTGCGCGGGCAGATCTTGCGTTGGCGATGCTCGCCGTACGGCTTGTACGGCTGCGCTTCTCAACGCAAGCTCACTCCCGCTCGCTGACGCGGCTGCATCCGTTCGAAAGACCGAGCCGAGTCCGAATCCCACTGCGAAGGAATGTTCATGATCGAAGCCTACATTTACGACACCGTGCGCACGCCGCGCGGCAAGGGCAAGAAAGACGGCAGTCTGCACCAGGCCACCCCTGTGTGGCTGCTGCGCACGCTGCTGCAGGCGCTGCAACAGCGCCATCACCTCGACACCTCGCTGGTCGATGACGTGGTGCTGGGCTGCGTCACGCCGGTGGGCGAGCAGGGTGCCGACATCGCCCGCACCGCCGTGCTCGACGCCGGTTGGTCCGAGACCGTCGCCGGCGTCACCCTGTCGCGCTTTTGCGCTTCGGGTCTGGAAGCTGTGAACCTGGCGGCCGCCAAGATCATGTCCGGCATGGAGGACATGGTCGTGGCCGGTGGCGTCGAGTCCATGAGCCGCTGGCCCATGGGCAGCGACGGCGGTGCCTGGGTCATGGACCCGCGCGTCAACAGCGCCTTGTCCTTTGTGCCCCAAGGTGTCAGCGCCGACCTGATCGCCACGCTCGAAGGTTTCAGCCGCGCTGATCTGGACGCGTTCGCCGCCGAGTCGCATCGCCGCGCCGTAGCGGCCCAGGCCGCTGGCCACTTCAACCGCTCCATCGTGCCCGTCACTGACCTCAACGGTCTGACGATGCTGGCCCAGGACGAGACCATCCGCTCCGGCACCTCGGTTGAGTCGCTGTCCAAGCTCATGCCCTCGTTCGAGATGATGGGCACCATGGGCTTTGACGCCACCGCGCTCGACAAGTACACCACGATCGAGAAGATCCACCACGTGCACCACGCCGGCAATTCCTCGGGCATCGTCGATGGCGCGGCCCTGGTGCTGCTGGGCAGCAAGGAAGCGGGCATCAAGGCCGGCATCAAGCCGCGCGCCAAGGTGCGCATGTGCGCCGTCATCGGCTCTGAGCCCACCATCATGCTGACCGGGCCCACCCCGGCCTGTCTGAAGGCGCTGGGCAAGGCGCGCATGCAGGCGAGCGACATCGACCTGTGGGAAATCAACGAGGCTTTCGCCACCGTGCCGATGAAGACCGCGCGTGATCTCGGCGTCTCGCTCGACCGCGTCAACGTCAACGGTGGTGCCATTGCCATGGGCCATCCACTCGGGGCGACCGGCGCGCTGATCCTGGGCACGGCCCTGGATGAGCTCGAGCGCACCGGCAAGTCCACCGCGCTGGCCTCGCTGTGCATCGGTGCCGGCATGGGCATCGCCACCATCATCGAACGCGTCTGATCGGGAGGCCTCGCACCATGACCGCATCCACCACATCCCCAGCTTTCACCCTCGCCATCGACGCCGACGGCATCGGCCTGGTCACCATCGACATGCCCGGCCGGGCCATGAACGTGCTGAACGAGACGCTGACCGCCCCGTTTGCCGAGTTCGTCACCCGCCTGGAAACCGACGCGGCCCTCAAGGGCCTGGTCATCACTTCGGGCAAGTCCACCTTCATCGTGGGCGCCGACATCGACCAGCTCACGCAGATCACCTCGGCCGAAGAGGCCTACACGCTGTGCGAAACCCTCAAGGGCATGCTGCGCCGCATGGAAAAGTGCGGCAAGCCGGTCGTCGCCGCGCTCAATGGCACCGCCCTGGGCGGCGGCCTGGAGCTGGCCCTGGCCTGCCACGCCCGCATCGCCCTCGACGACCCCAAGCTCAAGCTCGGTCTGCCCGAAGTCAAGCTGGGCCTGCTGCCTGGCGGCGGTGGCACCCAGCGCGTGCCGCGCCTGATCGGCATCCAGAAGAGCTTCGAGCTCATCACCCAGGGCAAGGAGCTGAGCGCAGCCAAGGCCAAGGACATGGGCCTGGTGACCGACCTGGCAGGCTCACGCGATGAGCTCATCGCCAAGGCCAAGGCATGGTGCCTGGCCAACCCCAAGGCCGCCGCACCGTGGGACACCAAGGGTTTCCGCATTCCCGGTGGCGACAGCAAGAGCCCGGCCGTCGTGCAGGTGCTGGCCATTGCCCCGTCGATGGCCAATGCCAAGGCTCACGGCAACTACCCGGCGCTCACCCACATCATGAGCTGCCTGTTCGAGGGCTGCCTGCTGGACTTCGATGCCGGCTCGCAGATCGAGTCGCGCTACTTCGCCGCTTGCGTCGTGTCGCAGGTCTCCAAGAACATGATCGGCACCTTGTGGCACCAGCTCAACGCCATCAAGAAGGGCCAGTCCCGCCCCAAGGGCATCGCCGAGTCCAAGGTCCAGAAGGTGGGCATCCTGGGCGCCGGCATGATGGGCGCGGGCATTGCCTATGTGTCGGCCAAGGGCGGCATCGACGTGGTGCTGCTGGACACCACCCAAGAGAACGCCGACAAGGGCAAGGCCTACTCGCAAGGCATCCTGGACAAGGCCATCTCGCGCGGCCGCAGTACCGCCGAGAAGCGTGACGCGCTGCTGGCCCGCATCCAGACCACCACCTCGTACGAGGACCTCAAGGGCTGCGACCTCGTGATCGAGGCCGTGTTCGAGGACCGCGACATCAAGGCCGCCTGCACGCAAAAGACCGAAGCCGTCATCGCTGCCGATGCGGTGTTCGCGTCCAACACCTCCACGCTCCCCATCACGGGTCTGGCCAAGGCCAGCGTGCGGCCCGCCCACTTCATTGGCCTGCACTTTTTCTCGCCGGTGGACAAGATGCCGCTGGTGGAAATCATCGTCGGTGCCGAGACATCGGATGAGACCCTGGCCCGTGGCTTTGACTACGTGCTGCAGATTGGCAAGACCCCCATCGTGGTCAATGACAAGCGCGGTTTCTACACCTCGCGCGTGTTCGCCACCTATGTGATGGAAGGCCTGGCCATGGTGGCCGAAGGCGTGCACCCCCGCTCGGTGGAAGTGGCCGGCATGAAGGCGGGCATGCCCATGCCGCCGCTGGCCCTGCAGGATGAGGTGTCGCTGAGCCTGTCGCTGCACATTGCAGCCCAGACCCGCAAGGACCTGGCCGCCGAGGGCATCGCCTATCCGGTTCACCCCGGCGAAGCCGTGCTGCAAGAGGTGTGCGGTGTGCGCGGCCGCGTCGGCAAGAAGAGCGGCCAGGGCCTGTACGACTACCAGGGCAAGGACAAGACCCTGTGGCCCGGCCTGTTGGAGATCTACCCGCCGAAGGCCGAGCAGCCCAGCCAGCAGGACATCATCGACCGCCTGATGTTCATCCAGGCCAACGAGGCCGCCCGCTGCTTCGAGGAGAAGGTGGTGCGCTCGGTGGCCGACACCAACGTCGGCTCCATCTTTGGCTGGGGTTTTGCGCCCCACCAGGGCGGCGCGCTGCAGTTCATCAACGCCATGGGGGCCGAGGCTTTCGTGGCCCGTTCGCGTGAGCTGGCGCAGCGCCATGGCGCACGTTTTGAGCCTGCGGCCATCGTGGTGAAAATGGCGCAAGAGGGTGGCCGTTTCGAGGACGTGCTGTGACCTTGACCAAGCTGTTGAGCGGCCTGCGCGTGATCGACCTCACGCGCAACCTGCCCGGCCCGTTCAGCACCCGCATGCTGGCCGATCTGGGGGCCGAAGTGGTCAAGGTCGAACCCCCCGAGGGGGATCCGGGACGGGGGCTGCCGCCCTTGTTCGAGGCCCTCAACCAAGGCAAGGAAAACCGCCGCATCGACTTCAAGCAAGAGGCTGATCTGGCCCAATTGCGCGACTGGTTGGCCACGGCCGATGTGATGGTCGATAGCTTCCGCCCCGGCGTGCTCGCTGCTCTGGGGTTGGATGTGACCACCCTGCACGCGCGCAATCCGCGTCTGGTCATGGTGTCCATCACCGGCTATGGCCAGACCGGCCCCTGGGCGAACAAGGCCGGACACGACCTGAACTTCATGGCCATGTCGGGGGTGTTGGACCAGGTGCGCGCCACCGATGGCACGCTCGCCTTGTCCAACGTGCAGTGGGGTGATCTGGCCGGGGGCAGTGCCATGGCCACCATCGCCATCCTGGCGGCCGTGTATGCGGCCCAGCGCACGGGCGAGGGGCGGCACGTCGATGTCAGCATGACGCATGGTTTGCACACCCATCTGGTGATGCCGCGCTCCACCGCCACCCTGCTGGCCCCGCTTTTGGGGCATCGCCCCGGCGCGGGGGAAGACCTGCTCAACGGCGGTTTGGCCTGCTACAACCTCTACCCCACCGCCGATGGCCGTCACCTGGCCGTGGGTGCGCTGGAGCACAAGTTCTGGCGTACCGCCTGCGAGGTGTTTGGCCGACCCGATTGGGCCGACCGACATTGGCAGCGTGGGGCCCTGCCGGGGACGCCAGACGCGCTCGCCTTGCGCGACGAGGTGGCCGCTTTGGTGGCATCGCGCCCGTTGGCCGTCTGGGTG
Organism: Aquabacterium sp.; assembly: GCA_017994835.1. GTDB lineage: Bacteria > Pseudomonadota > Gammaproteobacteria > Burkholderiales > Burkholderiaceae_C > Aquabacterium. The sequence continues at coordinate 10,727 of JAGOKC010000046.1, forward strand.
GCGCGTTTTGCCGATGCCGACGCCTGCGTGACCCCCGTGCTCACGCTCGAAGAGGCCGAAGGCCACTCGCTGTTCGCCGGCATGCAGCCCGTTCAACCCTGGCACAACGTGCCAGGCGCTTGAGCAGGACAAGCCCACCGGCACAAGTCAAAAAAATGGCCCCACCGGGTTCACCGGCGGGGCCATTGGGCGTGATGTCCGCTTCTTTTTCTTGTCTTCCCTGGTGTTCTGCTTTGCAGAACCGTGTGACAGCACTGGGCGTAACTTTAGGGGGGATCGGGTTCCTCCGCATCCCTCTCAGGGGGGATGCGTTGTTGCGACGGTCGATGTGGGGGGAATGTGCATTTGGACACAACTTGCCCGATTTCATGCAGTTTGCGCTTCAAGTCCGGATGTTCGGACGACGAAGAAGAACCCATGATGGTCTTGCAGACGGGGAAGTGATCCCGATCTGTTGACCCGGATGAATCGCACAGGAGGCCATACCATGCACATGCTCTACAACTCTGACAGCTTTGTTGTCGTGCAGATCGAAATGCTGCCCGAGCTTGGAGCCCCCGACGCGCATGGCGGTGCAATGACGCTGACCCGTGGTGGTTACGAAATCGTGGACAAGCACGCCCGCAAGGAAATGTTCATCGAAGGCGCGATGGCGGAATCCTTCAAGGAAGGCGTGGACGCCTTGATCGATTCGGCCCACAGCGTCGAAGACTTCGATGCCTATCTGGAGCGTTTCGCCGGCATGGCGCAACAACCCGTCGTGATGCATTAACGAAAATCCGCCAGGGGCGGCGCTTGCCGCCCTGAAGCGCGGGTGAGTGCCCATGTCGCAGAAGCTTCCCGCTGTCTAGACTGCGATCACACCCTGAAAACTTCGCATGTCGCTACCTTACATGGACGGCCAATTCCAGCATTCGACCCTGCTGATCGCATGGGCGCTGGGTGTGTACGCCCTGTTTTTGCAGGGCTCCGTGGTGCGCTGTGTGCGTGCCAACGACCGCGACGCGGGCCTGGGTTGGTGGCTGGGGGGTGCCTTGTGTGTCGGCACCGGTTTCTGGGCGCAAGCGCTGCTCAACCTGGTCGCCCTCAAATTGCCCATCCGGGTCGGGTTCGTGGCCCAGATGGTGCTGGCCGCCTGGATGCCAGCGGTGGTCATCGCGGCCATTGCCCTGTGGATTCAGACCCGGCAACGCTTTCCCCGGCGACTGCGGATCACTGCCGGGGTGATCGTGGCTTTTGGTTTTTGCCTGCTGACTTTCATTCAGGCTTCGGCCATCGTGTTTCAGCCCAGCGTGTCCTGGAATCTCTGGCGCTTGCTGGGGGCCTTCTTCCTGACCCTGGGTGGATGCGCACTGGGCTCGCTCGCCCTGCGCCAGAGTCTGCAAGCCGAGCCTCCGCTCTGGCAGCGCTTGCTCAAAGTGTTCGGCATCAGCGTGCTGTTCAACGCTGGCCAACTGTGCCTGGTGTGGGCCATGCAAGTGCCCGTCGGGGCCGTTTGCCTGAGCACCGAGCATCTGGCGGGTGAAGGGTTGGTGCCGGTGCTGTCCGGGGCGGTCTTGATGCTGCTCGTCATGGGGCACCTCAGCATGGCGCTTGATGCGCGGGCGCAGCGGCGTCAGCAGGCGCTGGTGGCCTCTCTCAAACAAGCTCACGCGGCGCTTGAAGACGCGGCCCAACACGACCCGTTGACCGGCTTGCTCAACCGTCCTGGCTTTGAGCGGATGCTGCACCAGGTGTTCGACGACCCGGCTGCCCCGGCGGTGGGCCAGCTGTGCGTGATGCGCGTGCACGTCGATGGCGTTCGCACCCTCACCGAAACCTACGGACACGCACAGGGTGACCAGCTCATGCGGCACCTGTCCCTGCGGCTGCAGGCGGCCATGCGCGATGGCGACACCCTGGCCCAGGCCGACTCGGACGAGTTCCTGGTGCTGTCACGCGGCCTGGCTGACGAGCATGACATCGCCCAGCTTGCCCAGCGTTTCTCTGCCACCGTGCATGAACCCTGCCTGATCGAAGGGCACGAACTGTCGGTCAGCGCTTCCATCGGCATTGCCCGCTATCCGGAAAGCTTCAATGCGCGCTTGCTGCTGGTTCATGCCAGCGATGCCATGCTCACGGCACGCCGGGCCGGTGGCGGGGTGTATTGCATCCACCGCAACGGTGAAGAACAGGCGGGGGTTGATCAAGTGGCCTTGCAGCGCGACCTGCGTCATGCCATTGCCCGCAATGAACTGATGCTGCATTTCCAGCCCAAATTGCGCTCCGCCAGTGGCGAGCTCGCCGGGGTGGAAGCGCTGCTGCGTTGGCAGCACCCTGTGCGTGGCCTGGTCAGTCCGGTCACCTTCATTCCGGTGGCCGAGCGCTTTGGCCTGATCGGCGAGCTGGGCCTGTGGGTGCTCGATGCCGCTTGCCGCCAGGTGCGCCTGTGGCACGAAGCCGGTGTGGACGTGCCGGTGGCCGTCAACATCTCCGCGCACCAACTGCGCCAGCCCGATCTCGAGCGTCGTGTGCGCGAAACCCTGCTGCGGCACCGCGTGCCCCCGGCCATGCTGATTCTGGAGATCACCGAGTCGGTGGCGATGGACGACATCGAGTCCTCCATGCGCGTGTTCGACATGCTCGATGACATCGGGGTGCAGATCTCGATCGACGACTTCGGCACCGGCTACTCCAGCCTGAGCTACCTGCGCCGCTTGCCAGCGCGCCAGCTCAAGATTGACCGCAGCTTCATCCGCGACCTTGAAACCAGTTCCGATGCACAGGCGATTGTCGAAGCCGTGGTGCGCCTGGCTCATGCCCTGGGGTTGAAGGTGGTGGGCGAAGGGGTGGAAACCGCTGGGCAGGCTGCGATCCTCACCCAACTGCAGTGCGACGAACTGCAGGGCTATCTGTATGCCCGCCCGATGCCGGAGCAGGCCTTGCTGGTGTGGCTGGTGCAGCAAGGCATGGCGGTCTCGCCCCCGCCGGTGCGCTCCATGGTGCACGTGCCGGGTGACGAGGCCATCGACGAGGGCGAGGTCATCACGGCGTGGTCCGACCTCGACGTGGCCCCGCTGTTGCGGCATGTCGGGCGCTGAAGCGCCGTCAACTCTCTCTAAAATGGGGGCATGAACACCCCTGCCCCCTCTGCTGCCCGCACGACGTCCACTCCGGCCCTTCCCCCTGTGGAGCGTCGGCCCTACACCCGTGCGGCCCAATTGCCCCAGATCATGCGTGAGCGCATCGTGGTGCTCGACGGGGCCATGGGCACCATGATCCAGCGTTACAAACTGACCGAAGCCGACTACCGGGGCAGCCGTTTCGCCGACCACCCCAAAGACCTCAAGGGCAACAACGAGCTGCTGCAGCTCACCAAGCCCGAGGTGATCCGCGAGATCCATGCGCAGTACCTGGCAGCGGGTGCCGACCTGATCGAGACCAACACCTTCGGTGCCACCACCGTGGCCCAGGACGACTACGAGCTGCCCGAGCTGGCCTACGAGATGAACCTCGAAGCCGCCAGGCTGGCGCGTGCATGCTGTGACCAGTACAGCACGGCCGACAAGCCGCGCTTTGTGGCTGGGGCCATCGGTCCGACCCCCAAGACGGCCAGCATCAGCCCGGACGTGAACGACGCGGGTGCGCGCAACGTTGATTTCGACACCCTGCGCCAGGCCTATTACGAGCAGGCCAAGGCCCTGATGGAGGGCGGCTGCGACGTCTTTCTGGTTGAGACCATTTTTGACACGCTCAACGCCAAGGCCGCCATTTTCGCGCTCGACGAGTTGTTCGAGGACACCGGCGAGCGCCTGCCCATCATCATCTCGGGCACCGTCACCGACGCGTCGGGCCGCATCCTGTCAGGCCAGACCGTGAGCGCCTTCTGGCACTCGGTGCGCCACGCGCATCCCATCGCCATCGGCCTGAACTGCGCGCTGGGTGCCACGCTCATGCGCCCCTACATCGAAGAGCTGGCCAAGATCGCCGGGGACACCTACATCAGTTGCTACCCCAACGCCGGCCTGCCCAACCCGATGAGCGACACCGGGTTCGACGAGACGCCGGAGATCACCGGTAGCCTGGTCGAAGAGTTCGCCAAGGCGGGCTTTTTGAACATCGCCGGTGGCTGCTGCGGCACCACACCCGACCACATTGCCGAGATCGCCAGGCGGGTGGGGCAGTGGAAGCCGCGCTGCCTGCACGAAGGCGGCAGCACGGGTTTCCTCAGCGGCCTCAAGGTGGCCTGAGCCGGTTGATCAGGCCTGGTCGGCGTGCTGCTGCTTGGCCGCGCGGCGCAGGGACACGGCGTCGATCTCGGCCAGCGTGCTGTCACCGGGGTGGCGGCGCACCAGGTTCAAGATGACCCCTGCGTGGTTGATCTGCTCCTGCAGGTCTTCCGTCGAGGCGGTCAGCTCTTCGACCATGGCGGCATTTTGCTGTGTGATGTGCTCCAGGCTGTTGACCGCCTGGTTGATGAGCGCCACGCCATGCTGCTGCTCTGACGCGGAGGTGCTGAGCTCGCTCAGCAAGGTTGCCACCTGCTCGACCGAGCTGAGGGCCTCCACCATGCGCTCGGCAGCCGTGCTGGCGTCGGCATTGCCGGTGGACACGCGTTCCACCGATTCGCCAATCAGCTTGCGGATTTCGCGGGCGGCTTCGGTGGTGCGTTGCGCCAGTGACCGAACCTCGGTGGCCACCACCGCAAAACCCCGACCCGCCTCACCGGCGCGTGCGGCTTCCACGGCGGCATTGAGGGCCAGGATGTTGGTCTGAAAGGCCACGCCTTCGATCACATGGATGATGTCGCCCACGCGACGCGATGATGCATTGATCTCTTGCATCGACTGCGTCACGCGTTGCACCGCCTCCTGGCTGCGTTGCGCTTGTGCGGCCATCTCGGTCGCCAGCATGGCGGCACGGCTGACCGAATCGGCGGCCTGCTGCGCCGTGCCGTTGATCTGATCCGTGGTCGAGGCGGTCTGCTCCAGGCTGGCGGACTGCTTTTCGGTGCGATCGGCGAGCGAGGACGTGCCCGAGGCGATCTCGGCGATGGCACCGCGCAGGTTGTCGATCTCGGAGTGCGTGTCGGCCACGATGGCGCGCAGGTTGGTGCTGAGCTGATTGAGCGACATCTGCATGCGGCCCACCAGGCCGCGTCCCGAGGTGGGGATCCGGGCCGTCATGTCGCCGGAGGCCAGCAAGGCCAGTATGGCCTCGATGTGTCGGAACGGAGCCAGGGCCAGGTAACGGGCGACACGCGCACCCAGCAGGGCTGCCACCAGCGCCACCCCGACGGCGGCTGAACCCGGTAGCCAGGTGGCGGCGGCCATACCTGCGCTGGCCACGCTCAGGTGCACCAGAATGGTCGGGCCGGACCACAGGCGACGCCAGAGCTGTCGCAGGCGTCCGAGCAGATGGTGATGGATCAACCGACCCCGGCGCAGCCCCAGGATCAGTCGCCCGGCTTCTGCCTCGGCCCGCATGCGGGCGTACAGGGCGTCGGCCTGCTGGACGGCCTGGCGGTCGGGGCGACTGCGCACGGACAGGAAGCCCACGATGTCACCGTTGCCCTTGCGGATTGGCACCGCATTGGCCTGCACCCAGTAGTGATCGCCATCCTTGCGACGGTTCTTGACCAGGCCCACCCAGGGTTGCCCCCTCGAAATCGTGTCCCACATGTCCCGGTACGCCTCGGCAGGCATGTCCGGGTGGCGCACGATGTTGTGGGGTTGCCCCAGCAACTCGTCCTCTGAATACCCACTCACGGCGATGAAGGCGGCGTTGCAGTAGGTGATGCGTCCCTTGAGATCGGTGACCGAGACCAACGGCTGGTCTTCCGGCAGTTCAAATTCACGTTGACTGACCGGGGTGTTGATGCGCATGTGGGAACTCCAACCAATGTTGTCGAGGCGGTGGGTGATGCTACGGGAGGGG